>CAYWDQ010000015.1:15511-27508 GCA_964457065.1 uncultured Acidimicrobiaceae bacterium
ACTGCCCGTCGAGCCGTAGAAGTGGGCGTCGCCGTAGCTGAAGATGCCCCCGTCCTTGGCGACCAGCCAGTACCCGCCACCGTCTGGGGTGGCGGCCATACCGACGACCGGTTGGTTGAGATGCATACTGCCCGTCGAGCCGTAGAAGTGGGCGTCGCCGTAGCTGAAGATGCCCCCGTCCGCGGCCACGAACCAGTAGCCGGCGCTGTCGGTAGTCGAGGTCATCTGGAGCGCCGGGGCGTTGAGACGGATGTTGCCCGTCGAGCCGTAGAACTGGGCGTCGCCGTAACTGAATACCCCGCCGTCGGAGCCGAGCAGCCAGTAGCCCCCGCCGCTCGCCGTGGGCGCGATCCCCACCACCGGCCCGTTGAGGGGGAGGCTCGAAGCGTCCCCGTAGAACGGGGCGCCGTTCACCGTGCCGACGGCTCCGTTGGACGAGACCGTCCAAAAGCCGGTCCCTGCGGGCGTCGGAGCCGCGGCGGTGATCGCACGGGCGCCCTCCGCTGTCGCAGGGCTCGTGCTCGACCCCCCCGCCGGTGAAGTCGCGACCGGCGTGGCCGCGGTCGCTGGAACAACGGCCACACCAGCGAGGCCACCGACCACCGCGGCGGCGAAGACCGAAGCACCGAAAATCCTTCTGAGAGGGCGATCGGAACGCCCCACGTCACGCCCCCCAACGTTCGACCAGCGACGCCCGGCGTGCTTCATCCCGGCCTCCTCACTTCGGTTCATCGTTGTGCTGAGACAGTATCCGTGCCGTACAAAGCGACGCCATCGATGCGGCTCACCAGGTGGTTCCTTGCAACGGAGGGTCCACCGACCTCCGCGATAGGAGTGAATGATCCCGCCCGGTTGTCTGGATACTCCGGCACACGGGCCTGTGATGACTCGAAGCGGATCGGAGACAGGGAGGGGAAGTCGCGGAGGCTGAGTCAAGGCCCAATCGGGGACGTCCCGCCTACCTGGTCTGCCTTCTGCGTGGTCGAATTGCGGATAGAGGAACGGGAAACCTGCGGATCAGTAGGCGGCGTTGTGTTCGAAGTAGCGGCGCGGCGTCTCCACGAGCATGGTGTCGATCTGCGCCTCGGTCACACCCTGCTCACGGAGGTAGGGCAGCACGTCGTCGTGAATGTGGAGGTAGCTCCACTGGGTCATCATCGCCAGCACGTTGGGGTCGATCCAGTCGATGTAGCAGGCCGCGTCGTGGGCCAGCACCATGCGATCGGCGTAGCCGCGGCGGCACAGCTCCACCAGCGTGTCGGCCCGCGCCTCGAAGGTCGTCTCCACGTTGAGCCCGAAGCGGTCCATGCCGAGGATGAAGCCGGCGTCGGCCAGGGCGCTCAGATGGTCGACGTCGCTGCTGTCGCCGGAGTGGCCCAGCACAACCCGGGTGGGGTCCACGCCCTCCTCGTCACACAGCAGCGCCTTCACGTCCAGGGCGGATTGGGAGCCGGGGTGCGTGTGCACGGTGATAGGAGCGCCGGTGTGGCGGTGCGCCCGGGCGACGGCACGCATGACCCGGGCGACCCCGTCGGTCATGCCCTGGTGGTCGATGGCGCATTTGAGGAAGGCGGCCTTGACCCCGGTGCCCGCGATGCCCGCGGTGATGTCCTCGATGAACATGTCCACCATCGGATCGGGCACCTCGGTGCCGAGCGCCGCCGACAGCGCGGGACCCCGGTAGAAGAAGAAGAACGGCACCTGGTCGTAGGTGTAGCAGCCGGTGGCGGGAATGATGTGCAGCTCCGGCACCTGCTCGGCGACGCGCTGGATGCGGGGTATGTAGCGGCCCAGGCCGACAACGGTGGGGTCGGCGATGCTGCGGATCCCCTGAGCGGCGAGTGCCTTGAGCTTGCCAATGGCGTCCGCGACGCGGTCGTCCTCGCTGCCCCACTCGGCCGGGTAGTTCTGCTGCACGTCGGGGTCGAGGACGAAGACGTGCTCGTGCATGTAAGTCGGCCCGAGGTCGGCGGTGTCGATCGCACCCCGGATGGTCTCAACCGTTGCCATGTCCCCCATTCCTTCGGGTCTACTGCGGAAACCCTATTGGTCTCTGTGGTGCTGCGCCCGAGGGCACCGGCCCACGTGGCTGCTCGGAGCCCGAACGTGCGCCGCGGAACGTCGAGTTACCGACACCATCGCCGGTTCACGTGGGACTGTCAGTCCTCGAAGGGCAGGAGCGCACCTGGGATGGTGAACCCTCCGCGATCCTCCAAGCGGTCGATGAGGTCATGGTGCGAGACGGGATCCTTGGCAGCGACGCTGCATGCTCGCCAGGGTTCGTCGGCATCGGCGACGCAGAAGCATCTGAGCGTCCCACGACCCGTGGGAACGCTCAGCACGCCGTACCGCTCGCTGACCAGGACCGATGAACCGTGTCCCGCGATGTCGAGCAATGCCTCCAGCTCATGATTCCGATACCGGGCAACCCGGTCCGGGAAGCGCACCGTGATGACCTGTTCCTGCACCCCTTCGAGCACGGCCCACTCACGAGGATGCTCCCACGCCAGTCTCGCCTGAATGAAGTGGACCTCGTGCCCGGGAACATAGAGATCGCACTCCGGTCGTGCCCGACGGACTCTTGCAGCCCCTTTTCCCGGGGACAGCCCCACTCGATCACCGTTTGCGGGCGCCGTCATGCGGACTCGTTCGCGAAGAGCGAGAGTTGGTCGAACTGGTGCGAACGATCCTCCTCGGGTTCGTCCTTCGGGCCAACGTTCTGCTCGGCCAACACTTCCTCGGCCAGGGCAAGCCATGCGTCGAGCGACGCGAGTGTCTTTGACACCATCGTGGTCTCCTCATCGAACCTGGCGTTGCCACCGTGCCTCTCGGTCGGTTGGCGGAGCGTCACCGGGCCAGGACCCTCAACTCCTCTGGATGATTACGGCCCTATTATAGATGCTCGCATCGGTGCTTGGTGCCGTGCCGAGGCTCTGTAATGGTGGACGGGTGACCACCATCGTCGTGTCGTCAGGAGGCGCCGGCTACGGCTTCCTCGTCGACGAACTGGGCCGCCTGCACCAGGCCGGCTTCGGCCCCGAGATCGACGCCCACATGGAGCAACTGCCGGACGGGATCCCACTGGCGCTCTACCCCCTGGCCTATCCCGCCTACGACGAGGAGCCGACCCGGGCGCCCGCGCTGCGGGTCACGCACGGCGACGGCACCACGACCACGCGCCTGAGGGTGGAGGACGTCCGCGTGAACGGCCCGCAGACCGACATCGTTCTCGTCGACCCCGACTGCCCGCTCGGGGTCACGCTGTCGTTCCACTCCGACGATCACGGCGTGCTGCGCCAGTGGGTCAGCATCACCAACCGCCAGCCCGGGCCGGTGACCCTCCACGAGGTGGCCGCGGCGTCGCCGTTGGTCGGCGCCTCGTCACCCCACCTGACCCACTTCGGCGGGGGCGACTGGGCCACCGAGTGGACGACGACCACCGAGGTGCTGACACCGGGGACCAAGGTGGTCGAGTCACGCGGCGGCGTGCAGCCGCACCTGCGCTCCTGCCCCTTCTTCCTGCTCGCCCCCGACGGACCGCCGGAAGAAACGGGCGATGCCGTCCTCGCTGGCGCGTTGGCCTGGGGCGGCAACACCCGCTTCGCCTTCGAGCGCGCGACGACCCCCGCGGTGCGGGTCTGGTGCGGGCACAACCCGGCCGCCTCCGAGTACGTGCTCGACCCCGGCGCCACCTTCGTCACCCCCGAGCAGATCTGGATGTGGTCGACCGAGGGCGTGGGCCCTCTTAGCCGCCGCTTCCACCGCTGGGTCCGCGCCCACGCCGTGCGCGACGGCGACGCTCTGCGGCCGGTCGTGGTCAACAACTGGGAGGCCACCTTCTTCTCGTTCGACACGGACCGGCTCCTGGGACTCATCGACCACACGGCGGACCTGGGCGCGGAGCTCTTCCTGCTCGACGACGGCTGGTTCGGCGAGAGCCATCCGCGCGACGACGACACGGCGGGCCTGGGTGACTGGGAGGTCGACCAGGCGAAGCTGCCGGGCGGCCTCGGGCCCCTCGTCGACTGGGCGGACGAGCGCGGCGTCCGCTTCGGGCTGTGGGTGGAGCCCGAGATGGTCAACCCGGACTCCACCCTGTATGCCCACCACCCGGAGTGGATCGTGGGCCAGCCGACCCGGCACCCACGCCGATGGCGGAGCCAACTCGTCCTCGACGTCCTCCAGCCCGACGTCGCCGACTTCGTGTGCGGCGTGATCGACCGTGTGCTGGCGGAGAACCCGGGCATCAGCTACCTCAAGTGGGACGCCAACCGGCCGCTGACCGATCCCGGGTCACCGACGCTGAGCGCCGACCGGCAAGCCAACTACTGGGTCGACCAGGTCCGCGCCACCTGGCGCCTGATGGAGACCGTTGTCGAACGGCACCCCGAGCAGACGCTCATGCTGTGCGCCTCGGGCGGCGGGCGCGTCGACCTCGGGTCGCTGCACTGGTTCCACGAGGTCTGGCTCTCGGACAACACCGATCCCGTCGACCGGGTGCGCATGCAGTGGGCCGCGTCGCACTTCCTGCCCGCCAACGTCGTCGGCGCCCACGCCACCCGGGAGGGCGACCGGCCGCTCGCCTTCGGGTGCGCGGTGGCGATGAGTGCGCGCTTCGGCTTCGACATCGACTTCGCGCGCCTGACCGACGAGGAGCTGGCCGTCTGCCGGCGGGCGGTGGAGACCTACCGGGACGTCCGGCCCCTCGTCCAACAAGGAGAGCTCTGGCGGTTGGTCCCTCCGGGTGAGCGCGCCGCCCTCGAATACGTCGCAGCCGACGGCCAGAATGCGGTCGTCTTCGGCTTCCAGCTCGCCGCGTGCACTGACGATCTTGAGCCACTGCGCCTGGGTGGGCTCGACCCGGACCGGGTCTACGAGGTCACGGCCGTCGATCTCGCGGCAGAGCCCGGCGCAACTGGGGCCGACCGGGAACGACGGCCGGCGCCAGCGCTCATGGAGGATGGCCTCGAGTGGCCGCTCCGTGAGCCCTGCACCGCCCGCATCTGGGTGCTCGAGGCTGTGTAGGCACATCAGCCCGTCACGTTGGTCAGGAGGACCGGCCAGGTGAGCGCTGCGGAGCGCACGGGCACACGCTCGACGTCGTGGGACAAGATGAGCGTATGGGAGCAACCGAGGCAGTCACGGACGGCCGTACTGACGCGGGTGGCGTTGGCGGAGCCCGCCGGTTCTCCGGCCGGGTGGCCGTGGTCACCGGTTCGACCGCTGATCCGAGCATCGGCCGATCCTGTGCCTTCCGCCTCGCCCGTGAGGGCGCGTCGGTGGTCGTCAACGGCCGCGACGAGGAGCGGGTCGCCTCGACAGAAGCAGCCTTGTGCGCGGAGGGTTTGGCTGCGGTCGGGGTCGTCGGGTCCATGGACACCGACGCGGCCGTGGCCGAGCTGACGGACCGGGCCATCGACGCCTTCGGCCGCATCGACCTGGTCGTCAGCACGGTGGGCGGCGCCCCCTATCCCCTGTCGTTCGACGCCATCAGCGAGGCCCAACTGCTCGAGACGATCCGGCTGAACACGTGGCCGGGGGTCGCGTTGATCCGGGCTGCGCTGGCCCGAGGCCTCGGTGACGGCGGCTCGGTCGTCGCCATCTCGAGCGGCTCACCGCGCAAGACCACGTCGGCCATGGTGGCCTACGCGTCGGCCAAGGCGGCGCTGAACGCCATGACGCGCACCATCGCCTCCGACCTCGCCCCGAAGGGGATCCGTGTGAACGCGGTCAGTCCCGGCCTGGTGCGCACCACGGCGACCCGGTCCATGTGGAAGACCGACGGCGGTGCGGCCGCGGGCTCGAATCTCCCCCTCGGCCGCCTGACCGAAGCCGAGGACATCGCCGCCGCGGTGTGCTTCCTCCTCTCCGACGACGCACGCCAGATCACTGGGATCACACTTGACGTCGACGGCGGGAATCACCTCTCGAGCGGATGGACACCGATCCGGTGACTACAGGGCGTCGCGTCCCGGAGAGGGCCACGTCTTCTTCAGCGACGGAATGACGGTGGACCCGATCAGCGCGATCTGCTCCCGGACCTGCTCGGGCGAAATCCCGGGCAGCTGCACCCGGAGGTTGAGCGCGTCCGCACCGACCTCCTCCATGGTGGCCGCGAGCTGCTGCGCCATCTCGTCCGGTTCGTCGCACGCGATGGTCTGGTCCTCACCGAACGAGGTCGTCGGCGCGGCGTAGCTCTCGTAGACAGTTCGCTGGTTGTCGATCAGCTCGGATTGCACACGACCCAGCCACACCCGACGGATGAGCACCTTGGCGCCCGTGCCCCCGGCGTCATCGAAGCCCCGGGTGAGACGCACGAGTCTCTCCGGAGTCGACATCCCCTCCATGAGGATCCCAGCCCCGCAGCGGGCCGCCCGCACGGCCGCGGCGACCGACACGGCCGCGCTGAGCACCGGGACCGGCGCCTCGCGGCAGGCGCGTAGGGCGGGGTCCCCGTCGAGCTCGCCCAGATCGCGACCGCGCAGCATGGCCACGATCCGGGGTAGCTCCGCCTTGAAGCGATCGATGGCACCGGCCTGGTCGACGCCGGCAACTGCGAAGTCGAGCGGTAGGGCACCGGCGGCCACGCCGAGCCCGACCCGGCCGCCATGGCGGGCCTGGAGCCACGCCACCTCCTCGGCGACGAGCACAGTGGACCGGAGCGGTAGCAGGAGCGGTGCCGCGGCTGCCCAACCGGTCGCGTGCTCACTGAGGACGAAGGAGGCCATCTGCAACGGTTGCGCCATGTAGCCGGCGAAGCCACCGTGGTGCTCGCTGGTCATGACCCCGTCGAAGCTGTTGGCCAGGGCGAGGCCCGCTTGCGCGCAGAGCTCGGCGACGACGGCATCAGCCGGAAGCTCGTTGTGCGGGTACAGCCTGATGGACACCGATCCGGGAGCGAACGGACCGGAGCCGCGTTCGTCGGCAGCCACCTCTGGATATTAGGAGACGACAACCAGACGACATCCTTCGAGCCGGGAAGGCCTGCGGACGGTCAGGGCTCGATGGCGCCAGCGTCGACGACCAGCTTGCCGACGGCCTCACCCCGGTCGACGGCACTGAGCGCGTCGGGTAGCGCGTCGAACGACATCGCCGCCGTGGCGCCGGCAAGACGGCCGTCCGCCGCGAGAGCGAGCAGCAACTCGTGATCGGCTTCGGCCTCCGCACGCGTCTGACCGCCGGCGTAGACGCCGACGATGGATGCGTTGCGCAGGACGAACTGCGATATGTCGGCGTCCACCCAACTCCCGCTCGCGAACCCGACGGCGAGGAGCCGTCCGCCCGACGCCAGGCACCGCGCCGTCGCAGCGGAGAAGGCCCCACCGACCGGGTCGTAGACGACGTCGACCCCGTGGCCCCCTGTCGCCTCCAACACCGCCTCCGGCACGGACCCGAGCGTGCGATCGACGACGACCGCCGCGCCCGAACGTTCGCACAGCTCCCGCTTCGGCTCACCGGCGACCACCGCGATCACGCGCGCCCCGAGCGCGGCCCCGAGCGCCACCGCCGCGAGACCCGATCCGCCCGCGGCCCCGAGCACGAGCAACCACTCGCCCGCCTGCAACGCACCCCGGCGCACGAGACCGATGAAGGCCGTCGAGTAGCCGATCCGGAACACAGCGGCATCCTCGTCGCGCATGGCGTCGGGCACGCGGAATGCGCTGTCCGACCGTGCGATCGTTTCTTCGGCAAACCCGCCGCGGCCGTCGAAGAAGTTCGTCACGGCCATCAGGCGCGTCCCGAGGGGCAGCTCCACGCCCGATCCGACGGCGTCGACCGTGCCGCACACCTCCTGACCGGGGACGAACGGGAGGGTCGGGGAGAACGCGTAGGAGCCGCGGCACATGAGCGCGTCCGGCAGCCCGATCCCCGCGCACCGCACGCGCAGGCGCAGCTCACCCGGACCCGGGACCGGCTCGTCGAGGACGACGCGCTGCAGCGCATCGGTCGGTGGGCCGTGTCTCTTGACCTGCCAGGCCTGCACGCCGGGGACCGTAGCGCGTCGTCCTCAGGCCGGCTCCCGGAGGTCCTCTGTCCCGGCGGATGGAGCGCCGGGCTCGCCCGCTCTCCTGCTCCCGCAGTCATCGGCTCCCCGAGCCCGACTGCGCCAGTACAGCTACGCCACGGCCACCCATGGCAGAGTGTCCCGGTGAGCGCGACCAGCGTCGGCCCACGCGGGCAGCAGCGTCGTAGGGGGTCGGCGGGGACGGTACCGGGCGTGTCGTGGCACCCGGGGCGACGCCACGCCGGACGGATCTGGTGCTAAATCAGCGACTGCATGACGGGGACTAGGGAGGGACCGATGCTCGCAGGGGTAGTGAAGGTGTCGCTCGTCGTGGCGGCCGTGGCCGGCGTGCTCAGCGCTGCGGCCGGGTTGCGGACGCCGGTGGCGTCGGCCACCGGCACGCCCATCACGCTGGCCTACATCACGTCGCTGACCGGCCCCGGCGCTCCCGAGGACGCCGGGTCGCAGGCCGGCTTCCTGGCCCGCATCGCGCTGCAGAACGCCGAGGGCGGCGTGAACGGGCACAAGCTGGTCCCACTGGTGATCGACGACCAGTCGAACCCGACGACCGTGACCACCGGTGTCCAAGAGGCCCTCTCCAAGGGCGCGCTCGGCATCGTCTCGAACAGCGGGCTCTTCTTCCTCGCCGCCAAGTACCCCAACCAGGCGGGCGTGCCCGTGACGGGCTTCTTCGGGGACGGGCCCGAGTGGGGTGAGCAGCCCTACACGAACATGTTCGCCTCCGACCACGGCAGCGTGGACCCCAAGTACCCGGTCAACACGCTGCTCGGCACGTTCCTCAAGCAACACGGCGGGACGGTCCTGGCGTCGTACGGGTACTCCATCTCGCCGCAGTCGGCCGCGGCGGCGCGCGGCAACGCCGACTCGTTCCAACTCGCCGGGGGCAAGGTCGGCGTCCTCAACACCACCGTGCCGCTCGGCAGCGTCGCCTTCACGACCGACGCCCTCGTCGCCAAGCAGGCCGGGGTGAACGCCCTCGTCCCCAGCCTGGACAACAACTCGAACTTCGCACTGGCCCAGGCGCTGACACAGGCGGGCGTCAAGCTCAAGTCGGTGCTCTTCGCCACCGGCTACGAGCCCGACGTCATCACCTCGCCCGTGTGGAGCTCCCTTCAGGGCGACTACTTCCTGACCGCGTTCCGCCCCTTCTCGCTCCCCGACGCGGGCACCGAACAGATGCAGGCGGCCATGGAGAAGTACGCCCACTTCACCAAGACCCAGTTCCCGGCCTTCGGCGAGTACGAGTCGTGGCTGGGCGCCGACCTCATGATCAAGGGTATGCAGATGGCGGGTCCCAACCCGACGAGTGCGGCCGTCATCAAGGACCTGCGCAGCATCAAGGCCTACAACGGCAACGGGTTGCTGCCCATCACGATCGACTACGCGACCATCTTCGGCCACGACGCTCCGGACTGCACGTGGATCCTCCAGGCCCAGAAGTCCGGGTTCGTGCCCGTCTCGTCCAAGGCGATCTGCGGCCACGACGTCGCGGGGACGTCGACGGTGTCGGGGTCGTGAGCGCCGGACCGGCCGCCACGCCGGGCCGGCGGGAATCCCTCAGCGGATGGTGCCCGCCCCGGGGATGAGCGGCAGATCGAGCGCGGTGGCCCACCCGGGCGACAGGTCGTTGACGGCCGGCACGGCGTTGAGGGCGCGCAGCCCCGTGGCCAGGCAGCCGGCCGCGGCGGCGTCACGCCCGCTGCCGTCGGTGAAGCGGAAGGCGGTCTCCTGGGTGATCGAGGGCGTCCCCTCGATCTCGACCCGGTAGACGTCGTCCTGGGTGCCCCGGGGCCAGTCCGGCGCGGCGTCGGTGCCGACCCGGTTGATGTGCTCGAGGCAGATGCGGGGCTCGCCCTTGTAGATGCCGTCGATCGTGAAGTGGATGGCGGCCACCTCCCCGGGGTTGATGACCCCCTTGGCGGTGGTGATGGGGGTGTCGGTGACCCACTTCTCCCAGGTGGTGGTGATCTCGTCGAGCTCGATCCCGACGGCATGGGCCATCATCGGCACCGTCGCGCCCCACGACATGACGAGGATGTCGGTGTGCTCGAGCAGGGGCGTGAACTCGGGTGGGCGCCCGATGCCCATCTCGTCCTCGTAGGCACCGGTGTAGTTGAGGTAGTCGAGGATCTCGAGCGCCTTCACCTTCTTCACCTCGGCGCACAGGCCCATCAGCGTCATGGGGAAGAGGTCGTTGGCGAAGCCCGGGTCGATGCCGGTGGTGAAGCAGGTGGCGCCGCCCTCCGCGCAGGCCTCGGTGATGGGGTCGATCCACGAGGGCGGGTTCTGCGTCATGTGCGGCCAGACCCACGGCGTCATGGCCGTCGAGCACACGTCGATGCCGGCCCGGAGGAACGCCCCCATGTCCTTGATGTTGGCGTCGGCCAGTCCGGCCGTGGGGCCGTAGTGCACCAGGGCGTCGGGTCGGAGGGCCACGAGCGTTCCGATGTCGTCGGTGGCGGCGAGCCCGGTGTTCCCGATGCCGCAGATCTCCCCCACGTCCCGGCCGACCTTGTCCTTGTCGTTGACGCCCACGCCGACCAGCTCGAAATTGGGGTGGCGCAGCACCTCGGGGATGACCATCTTCCCCACGAACCCCGTGCCCCAGACGACGACCCTCTTCTTCTCTGTCATGCGGGCATCATCGCACCGGTGCTCACGGTTCGCATGTGCGCCGGGGAGCCGAATCGTCTGCATCTAGGGGCGTCCCGGTCGGGTCATCCGACGTAGGGTTCCGATTCCAACTTGATAAGGAGCGGTGGATGAACGAATCGACACCTGGACCGGGATGGGAAAAGGGGAAGGACGGTCGCTGGCATCCCGATTGGCTCACGTACGCCAATTTTCGAGGCGCCGCGGCGCTCTCCGCCTTCTTCAAGGTGTTCGCAGTGATCGTGGTGGGCGCAGGGGTCATCGCCGCCATTCTGATTGGTCGCTCCTTGCATGCCGACGGTGCGGGTGGCAACACTGCGGCCATTGTCGTGGGAATCATCGGAGGAAGCGTGGTCGCGGCATCGGCAGTTGCCTTCTTCGGTTTTGTGCTGGAACTGCTAATTGCGATCCATTTTGGAGTGCGGTTCTCTGATTCAGCTCGGGAAGCAGCCAGACTGGATCAGGTTTCGACCTGATTGGCTACGAACGACGGGCTGCTGAGTCCCAGGGTGAATGTCGTCGGGGCACTGCCCGAGTCTTGTAAGCAGACCTTCTCAGGGCCATAGTTGCAACCGGTGAAGCAGCTCGATTGGGAAGCGCTACTCGTAGACGGGTACGAGCCTTTGAAGATCGCCCAACGCCTCTTCCGTCGCCTGCCACGGGACCCCCGTTGCAAGCTCTGCCAGAACCCGTTCGGGGGTGTCGGTGGGAGCCTTCTCGGTCTGTTCGGTTGGAAGCCCTCTCGTAAGAACCCCAATGTGTGTCAGCACTGCTTCGATCACTTGCCGATGGGTGGCATAGAGATAGATATAGGCGTCGTCTTCGCCGACGTACGGGCGTCGACTTCTCTGGCGGAGCAATCAACCGCCACGGAGTTTGCTCAGCGCCTCAACCACTTCTATGCCACTGCAACAAAGGTACTCATTCGCAATGACGGCATCGTGGACAAGTTGGTGGGCGACGAGGTGATGGGACTCTTCATCAAGGGCGTGGCCGGACCCGATTACCGACGCAAAGCCGCAGTATCCGCTCTTGACCTTGCAACCGCCGTCACGGACTTGCCCATCGGCGTTGCCGCCAACGCCGGGACTGCCTTCGTGGGCAATGTTGGATCGGGATCGGTCCTCGACTTCACTGCCCTCGGCGATGCCGTCAATGTGGGCGCTCGCCTCCAGGCGCACGCGACCCCGAGCTCAGTCGTGCTCACTCATGATCTGTATGCCCTCATAGCCGCGGACTACCCGGGCGCCCGTGCGGAACGGCTGAGCATTCGTGGTCGGGAGGAGCCGGTGGATGTTGACGTTCTGGCCCTGACGTGA
>CAYWDQ010000015.1:27608-36452 GCA_964457065.1 uncultured Acidimicrobiaceae bacterium
GGTCTCAGCCTTCGACCGCGAACAGGCGCCATTGGCCGGGCAGGCCTTTGAGTTCGTACTCGCCTCGATCCGTGAAATGAAGATCTGAACCGACAACGAGATCGACCACGGTCCTGGACACCAGTACTTCGCCGGACTGCGCCTTGGCCTGCACGCGTTGAGCCAGATGCACGGCGATGCCGGCCACGTCGTCACCTCGCCGCTCGATTTCCCCTGCGTGCAAGCCAACGCGGACATCGATGCCGAGTTGACGGAGGGCGTCGCGGATCGCAATCGCGCATTGCACGGCCCTGGCGGGCCCGTCGAAGACGGCGAGGACGCCATCGCCCATCCGCTTGACCAGGCGCCCACCGAACCGCGCCAGTTGCCGATCGATCGCCCGGTCGTGCTGTTCGAGCCGGGCCGTCCACGCTCGATCACCCAGTGCGGTCGCCTGCTCGGTGGAGCCGACGATGTCGGAGAAGAGGACCGTGGCGAGCAGACGATCACTCGGCGTCATCTGCCGGGTCCCGGTCAGGAACTCCTCGATCTCCCCAGCGATGTCCGCACTGCTGGCCCACGGGACGTGGTCCGCCGTATCGAGCTCCACGTAGCGGGCACCATCGATGTGCTCGGCGAGATAGCGGCCGTTGTCGACCCGACAGAACTGGTCATCTCGAGCGTGGAGCACGAGGGTCGGCACTCGAAGGCCGCCCAGAATGGGTCGTACATCGGCTTCCGCCGCACGCCACATGCTCCGGGCCATCGCCGGGCTCGCACCCCGACGACCTGCCCGGCGCCACCATGCGGCAAAGTCCGCATCGGAGACCATGCTCGGGGCCATGAGAGGAAGATCGTCCCCGGTCCCCGATTGTGGTTCGATCAGGGATTCCCTGAATCGCTCCAACAGGGAATTGGGCACACCAAAGGGGTAGTCGTCACTTCGCGTGAGGCGCGCGTAACTGTTCACCAGCACGAGCGCGTGAACCCTCTCCGGATGGGTCGCGGCCAGCAGGACTGCTGCGAGCCCGCCGAAGTGAACGCCCAGTACCGCTGCACTCTCTATCTCCTGGTCGTCCAATACGGCCAGCGCGTCAGTCGCCCACTGCTCCACCGTCGGGGGGTCTGACGAGCCCACAGGATCGGACAATCCGATACCCCGCAGGTCGAATCGGATCAGCCGGGAGAACGAGGCCAACCTGTCTACGTAGGCTTGCCAACGTGGCTGCTCGGCGGCGGCGTCCACCGAGAAGTTGGTGCCGTTGGTCACCTCGATGAGGTTGAGGGGACCCGTCCCTTCGACCTGATACCCGATGTGAAGGCCGTCGGTCGTCGTGGCGTAGTAGGTCTCCGGCACACGGTCCACATGAACATTTGAGCAGGAGCCGATGCGAGGTGCACGGAGCGAGGCGCTCTTGACACGAACGGGACGGCATGCCGCTCCTGCCCGACCGCTAGGTTGACCTCCATCAGCCGCACTGAGACCGCCGAACCAGCTCAGGAGGTGGATCCCGATGCCGCACTACGACCCGGCACCCGATCGGTACCAGTCCATGCCGTACCGCCGCTGCGGCCGGAGCGGGGTGCTGCTGCCGTCGCTCTCGCTCGGGCTCTGGCACAACTTCGGTGACGACCGGCCCCTCGAGGTCCAACGCGCCATCCTGCGGCGCGCCTTCGACCTCGGCATCACGTACTTCGACCTGGCCAACAACTACGGGCCGCCCTACGGCAGCGCCGAGACGAACTTCGGTTCCGTCCTCCGCACGGACTTCGCCGGACTGCGCGACGAGCTGATCATCTCCACCAAGGCGGGCTGGGACATGTGGCCCGGCCCCTACGGCGACCACGGGTCGCGCAAGTACCTGCTGGCCAGCCTGGACCAGAGCCTCGGCCGGCTCGGCCTCGACTACGTCGACATCTTCTACCACCACCGCTTCGACCCCGACACCCCGCTCGAGGAGACCATGGGCGCGCTCGATTCGGCCGTCCGCCAGGGCAAGGCGCTCTACGTCGGGATCTCGTCGTACTCCGACGTGCGCACCCGCGAGGCGATCGGGATCCTGCGCTCGCTGGGGACCCCGCTGCTCATCCACCAGCCGTCGTACTCCATGTTCAACCGCTGGATCGAGGACCGCCTCCTCGACGTCCTGGGCGAGGAGGGTGTCGGGTGCATCGGGTTCTCGCCGCTGGCCCAGGGCCTCCTCACCGAGCGCTACCTGCACGACATCCCGGCCGGGTCGCGGCTCACGGAGGGATCGTCGCTGTCCCCCGCCATGGTGAGCGAGGAGAACCTCTCGCGCGTGCGGGCGCTGGCGGAGATCGCCGCCCGACGGGGCCAGAAGGTCTCCCAGCTCGCCCTCGCCTGGGCCCTGCGCGACCCGCGCGTCACCTCGCTCGTCATCGGGGCCAGCAGCGTGGCCCAGCTGGAGGAGAACGTCGTCGCCCTCGACAACCTGGACTTCACCGAGACGGAGCTGAAGGACATCGACGCGTACGCGGTCGAGGGCAACATCGACCTGTGGCGCGGGCCGGCCACCAGCTGAGCGGGAACGCTGCGCCGCCGGGGCTCAGAGGGTGCGGAAGAACCCGCCGTCGACCAGCACCTGGGCCCCGTTGACGTAGCTCGCCGCGTCGCTGGCCAGGAACACGCAGACGCCGACCAGGTCCTCGGGCCGACCGATGCGCTTCATCGGGTTGATCGTGCCGATGCGCGCCTTCGTGTCGGGGTCCCAGGCCTTCGCGATGTCGGTGTCGAAGGCGCCGGGCAGGACGAGGTTGGCCCGGACCTTGGGCGCCCAGGCGCCGGCCAGTCCGAGCGTCAGCGCGTTCAGGCCGGCCTTGGCCATGGCGTAGGGCAGGTCGTCGGCCCCGGGGCGCAGTGTGCCCGCCGTGGTCACGTTGATGATGCAGCCGCCGTCGCCCTCGGCCATGCGCGACCCGATGAGCGCGCTCAGGCGGAACGGCCCGCGCGCGTTGACGGCGTGGACCTTGTCGTAGAGCGCCTCGGTGACCGAGGGGAGGCCGTCGTAGAGCGGCGACATGCCGGCGTTGTTCACCAGCACGTCGCAGCGCCCGAACTCGTCGTACACGGTCTCGACCAGCCGGTCGCAGTCCTCCCACTCGCCGACGTGGCAGGCGACGGGGAGCGTGCGGCGTCCGGTCGCCGCCGCGATCTCGGTCGCCGCCTTCTGGCAGTTCTCCAGCTTGCGGCTGGCGACGACCACGTCGGCCCCGGCCATGGCCATCCCCTCGGCCACGGCACGGCCGATGCCCCGGCTCCCCCCGGTGACGAGGGCGATCTTGCCGGTCAGGTCGAACAGCTCGGCGGGCGGCCTCATCCCTTGTACTCGCTCGACTCGGCCAGCTCGCCGGCGGCGGCCATCAGGTCGAGCACCACCGGGCCGAAGCCCTGCAGCTTGTAGTCGTCCCCGGCGCGCTGGTAGCCCTGCTCGAGCACGATGGCGAGCTTCCACTTGGCGAGCACGCAGTAGTAGTCGATGTCGTCGACCTGGCGGCCCGACTGCTTCGAGTAGTGCTCGAGCACCTGGGCCCGCGAGGGCATGCCGGTCATGTCGACGTAGCCGCCGACGCTCCCCTCGCCGCCGCTGGTGTCCTCGGGCCAGGTGTGCACGACCCAGCCCAGGTCGAGCTTGGGGTCGCCCACGGTCCCCATCTCCCAGTCGACGATGGCGGCCAGCCGCGCCGGCGCCCCGTCCTTGAACATGACGTTGGCGAACTGGTAGTCCCCGTGCATGATGCCCGGGACGTAGTCGAGCGGCTTGTGGGCGCGCAGCCAGGCCGAGGCCTCGTCGAACCCGGGCAGCTCGCGTCCCTTGATGCGCTCGAAGAAGGCGGTCCAGCGGTCCACCTGGCGCTCGTGGAAGCCGTCGGGGCGGCCGAGGTCCGCGAGCCCCTTGGCCTTCCAGTCGACCTTGGACAGCAGGGCGATGCCCTCCACCAGCTGGTACGCCAGCCCCTGGCGCGCCTCGAGGTCGGTGTCGAACGGGGCCGGCCAGACGCCGCGCTCCATGCCCATCGGCGACCAGCCGTCGACGAAGCCCATCAGGTAGAAGGTCCGGCCCAGCACCGCCGGGTCCGTGCAGACCGCGATGGCCTCGGTGTGCGGCACGTCGGTCCCGGTCAGCGCCTCGATGATCCGCCACTCCCGCACGATGCCGGCGTCGCGCTCGGCCGGTGCGCTGGGCGGCGGGATCCGCATGGCGCAGTGCAGGTCGCCACGGCGCAGCTCGTAGATCTCGTTCTGGCTGCCCCCCGAGATGTAGCCGTGCTCGAGCGGTGCCCCGGCGCCGAGCCTCTCGGCGTCCATCCAGGCCACCAACCGGTCCACGTCGGCGATGGTCGGGGTCGTGTCTTCCGTCGTCGTCACAGGCTCTCCGTTCCAGGTCGGGCCCGCTCTCGGGTCGCGCACCCTCGTCTCCGCTGTCCGGGCATCATCGCACCCGGGCCGAGAATCGTGCCTGAACCGGGGCCCCGCAGGGAAATGCGGGTGGGTCGCAATGGTCCACCCGGCGGGAGGACCGCAAGGGGATGCCCGAATCTCTTGCAATCCCAGGTGCAGCACCGTCCCACGACCGTGCGTGGCCGCCCGCGTCGGGCGCCGGTACAACCGGTTCGCATCTCAGGCACAGGCACGAACGCGCCGATATGTCACACCGTGAGCAACGGGTCGAACCCGACCGCGCGGGACCACTGGCGCTGGTACTCGCCACACCGCGCCATCGTCCTGCTGGGCACCGTGCTGACCCTGGTCGCCATGGCCGGAGGGATCCTCGGCGTGGTCAACTCGTCCCGGGCCGAGCAGCTGAACGCACGCCTCACCGACCAGTACCTCGTGCTCCTCTCGCCGGTGCGCCAGATCCGGGCGTCGGCGAGCGAGTTCCAGGTGCTGGCCGAGGAGGCCTTCAACAAGACCGTGCCGGCCAACGAGGTCCTGACCGGGGCGGTGAGCAATTCCATCGCCCTCAACAAGGCCTACATCGCCCTGCAGCACCTCCTCGCGCTGCCGGGCAACGAAGGCCTCTCTCCCCAGCTGGCCAGCCGCATGGCGGCCTTCACCGCCTCGCAGGCGGGCCTGAGCGCATTCCTGGCCGGCGAGCCGCAGACGTCCCAGACCGCGCACGCGGCCGCGGTGGAGAGCGCAGCCGAAGCGAAGCTCGATACCACCCTCGCCTCCCTGCAGGCGACGATCACGGATCGCCTGGATCAGACGGCCGACCAGGCGGCCGCGGCGGCCAACGACGCCCGGGTCGACCTTCTGTGGTCCCTCGGCATCGGGATCGCCTTCGCGAGCATCGTGACGAGCGGTCTGGCCGTGCACGCGCTGCGGGTGGAGCGCGAGCAGTCCAGGCGTGAGGCCGTGCAGTCCGAGCTCGCCCACAGGATCGCGTTCGAGGCGAGCCTGCAGACCGCGCTCGAGATGTCCAAGGCGGAAGCATCCGTCTTCGACCTGGTGGCCGAGGCGCTCAGCCAGGCCGCGCCGGGCATGCGCTCGGAGCTGCTGCTGGCCGATTCCAGCACGGCCAACTTCCGCCAGGTGCTGGTCAGCACCGCGCAGGCGGACGATGCCGGGTGCGGGGTCATGTCCCCCGACGACTGCCCGGCCGCATCGAGGGCCCGGGCCATGGTGTTCCCCTCGAGCGCGGCGCTCGATGCCTGTCCCAACCTGCGGGGCCGCGGCTGCTCCGCGCTGTGCGTCCCCATGAGCATCAGCGGCAACTCCATGGGCGTCTTCCACGTGACCTCCGACGACGGTTCGCCGCCCTCGGACACCATCCAGGCGAACGTCGAGGTCGTGGCGCGACGGGCGAGTGAGCGGTTGGCCATGCTGCGCGCCTTCGAGTTCTCCCAGACGCAGGCGAACAGCGACTCCCTGACCGGCCTCATGACCCGCAGGAGCCTGGAGAGCGCGGTCCGCAAGCTGCACGAGACCGGGACGCCGTACTCGGTCGCCTACGGCGACCTCGACCACTTCAAGGACGTGAACGACGAGTTCGGGCACGCCGCCGGCGACCGCGCGCTGCGCACCTTCGCGCAGGTCCTCCGCGACTCCCTCCGGCCGGCGGACATCCCGGGCCGCTACGGGGGAGAGGAGTTCGTCATCGTGCTCCCGGACTGCCCGATCGACGAGGCGCGCCAGGTGCTCGAACGCGTCCGGGAACGCATGGCCGACCGGATCGTCCTCGCCGAGCTCCCGGTGTTCACGGTCAGCTTCGGCCTCGCCGCATCCGACCAGGCGGGCGACTTCGACCACGTCGTCTCGCTGGCCGACACCGCGCTCCTCAACGCCAAGGCCGCCGGCCGCGACCGCATCGTGGTGTCCACGGGACCGGACATGCCCGCCGCCCCCCCGGTCCGCACCGAGCTCGACCAGGCGCTGCCCCCGCTCGGCGACGCGGACAGGGCCGCCTTCTGGGAGCCCCATCACAACTGACCTGGGGCTGCGGCCCCTGCGTCACACGACGGCGCCAGCGACCCTCAGATCACACTTCCCTCACACCCTGTTCGCCCGCTCCTGACATCTCGGGTCGATGCTGGCGGTGAAGCGTCGGCGAGGAGGAGTCATGGAGCGTCTCAGGCAACGGGTCACGCAGCGCTGGTCGGCCCTGGGCCCGGCCGCCCGGATGTGGTGGGTCGCGCTCAGCACGGTCGGCGTCGCCGCGGTGCTCGTGCTCTCGGCCACCACCGTGGTCGACGCGACCTCGCACCCGACCACGACCGCGGCGTCGGCGTCGGCGTCCTCGGCGGCGAAGGGCGCGGGCACCGGCACGCCCACCACCGCCGCCCCGGGAACCACAACGGGCTCGAGCTCCACGTCGGGCATGGCCGGCATGGCGAACGGCACCGCTGCGTCACCGTCGTCGGCCGCGTCAGCCGCGTCACCCGCGTCCGCCGGCGCAGCGCAGGCGACCTCGACCGTCTGCGCCAACGTCAAGGGGGCCACGACGATGTCCAACGGCATGGTCATGGCGCCGGTGCCCTCGGGCGCCCCGACGGCCGCCCAGCAGGCGGCGGCGGACGAGCTCGTGGCGCAGACCGAGGCCACCCTGACCAAGTACACGAGCCTGTCCGCCGCCACCGCGGCGGGCTACACCCCGGCCACCAACCCCAACGGGTACATGGTGCACTACGCCAACTGGTCCATCGCCAAGAACGACGGCTTCGACCCCGCGAATCCCGCCTTCCTCATGTACGCCAACACGGTGAACGGGCCGAAGCTGATGGGCGCCATGTACCTCGGGCCGGCGCCGTGCACCCCCGGCCCGGACATCGGCGGGCCGCTCACGCAGTGGCACGCCCACGACGACCTGTGCCTCTCGGGCGGCCAGGTCGTCGGGCGGACGTCGTCGGGCGGCACGTGCGCCACCGGCGTGCACAACACGAACACCTACTTCATGCTCCACGTGTGGACCGAGCCGTCGCTGGCCGCCACCCACCAGTTCCAGGCCGACCTCACCCGGGCCGAGCTGGCGCCGATCATCGAGGGGACGGCATGAGCCCCGGGCGGACACCGGCATCGGGGCGGGTGTCCGCCCGGGCCATCCAGGTCGGCCTCGGCGTCATCTGGCTGCTCGACGGGCTCCTGCAGCTGCAGCCCAAGATGTTCGGGCCCGACTTCGCCCACAGCGTGATCCTCCCCATGGTGCCGGGCCAGCCGGGCATCGTGTCGGGTGCGATCACCCACATGGCGCACCTGATCGCGGTGCAGCCGGCGCTGGCCGACGCCGTGTTCGCCGGCATCCAGATCCTCATCGGGGCCGGCCTCCTCATCCGTGAGACCGTCAAGCCGGCGCTCGCGCTCTCCTTCGTGTGGGCGCTCGGCGTGTGGGCGCTCGGCGAGGGCTTCGGCATGCTCTTCACCGGCAGCGCGTCCCCCCTCACCGGCGCGCCGGGGGCTGCGCTGCTCTACGTCGCCATCGGCCTGCTCGTGTGGCCGCGGGCCGCCGGTCCGGCGGTCTCGGGTCCGGCCGCCGCCGAGGGCCCGCTCGGGGAACGGGGCGGCCAGGCCATCTGGGCCGTCGTGTGGAGCGGCATGGGGATCCTCTGGCTGCTGCCGGCGAACCGGGCCGGCGGGTCCATCTCGAGCGCCATCAGCGGGGCCGTCTCGGGCGAGCCGGGGTGGCTGGCCCACGTGCAGCTGTCCGTCGCCCACGCCTTGGGCGGCGGTGGGGGCTCGGTCGCCGTCGTGTGCGGCATCCTGTCCTTCGTGATCGGGCTGGGCCCGCTCGTCTCGCGCCACACGACGGTCTTCCTGGTCGCCGGGGCGGCCCTGGCGCTCGACTACTGGGTGTTCGGGGAGGCCTTCGGGCAGATCTTCACCGGCCTCGCCACCGATCCCAACACGGGCCCCCTCCTCGTCCTCTTGGCGCTGGCCCTCTATCCCAACCGGGTGCCGGCGACCCGCGCCGCCTTGCCGAGCCGGGCACCCGACGAGCTGGCCACCGGCTCGGGCGCCTTCGCCTGACGCGGCGCGCCGGCGGGCGCGCCGCGCTGTGGTGCTGGCACGACGCCGCAACCGGCGGCTAACCACCTTGGCGCCGGCCGGGCCCTCGGGCAGACTGCCGGGGACACGGCAGAGGGAGCGGATGCGATGACGGCGACGCCGGGCTCCTCGGGACACGGCGGGGCGGATCCGTGAACCGCGGTGCGCTGCGGGTGGCGGGCTACCGCTTCCGGGCGACCTTCGGGCGGCGCCGGGGTTCGTACCTGACCCTCGTGCTGCTGATCGGCCTGATCGGCGGCCTGGCCATGGGGGCGCTCGCCGCCGCCCGGCGGACCGAGTCCTCCTTCCCGACTTTCCTGGCGAGCACCAACCCGTCCGACCTCAGCCTCGGCACCGCCATCTGG
>CAYWDQ010000016.1:0-5577 GCA_964457065.1 uncultured Acidimicrobiaceae bacterium
TCGAAGTCGACGAACTCGCCGTGGTACTCGGCCTGCTCGCACGACCAGATGGCCTCCATGGCGGCCAGGTGCTCGCGCACCACGGCGTGGCGGCGCGCGAACTCGACGCCGTGGTCCTCGGCCTCGGCGCGGTTCCACCCGAAGCCCACACCGAGCGTGACGCGCCCACCGGAGAGGTGGTCGAGTGTGGCGACCTGCTTGGCCAGGACGATG
This sequence comes from uncultured Acidimicrobiaceae bacterium, assembly GCA_964457065.1. Taxonomy (GTDB): domain Bacteria; phylum Actinomycetota; class Acidimicrobiia; order Acidimicrobiales; family RAAP-2; genus Bog-473. The sequence goes on from CAYWDQ010000016.1 coordinate 214, forward strand.
GGGTCGTGCTGGGCCACCAGCAAGATGCCGGTCCCGAGCCCGATGCGGGCGGTCACGGCGGCGGCGGTGGCCAGGGCGACCAGCGGGTCGAGGCAGCGCTTGTAGTCGTCGAGCCGCACGCCCTCGACGAGAGCGGGCGGGACGTCCTCCCGTACGGGCAGGTGCGTGTGCTCGGGCAGGTAGAGCGAGTCGAACCCCAAGCCCTCGACCGCCATGGCGAGCGCCGCGGGCGGGGCATCGAGGTCGGTGAGGGCGGCGGTGATGCCCAGACGCACGGTCAGGGCCGGTCCTCGGACCTGGCCGCGAATTCGGCCAGGGTCCCGCCGCCGACCGCCGTGCCGAGCAGCGACGCGAAGGCGGCCTGCTCGCGCCGGTTGGCCTCCGCCACCGCGTCGCGGCGGGCCGCTCGCATGAGCGACGTGATGGCACGGGTGGCGCTACGGGGATGGGCGGCGATCCGCCCGGCCAGCGCGACCGTCTCGTCGAGGACCGTTCCCGCCGCGCACACCTGCAGTGCCAGGCCGAGACCGACCAGGTCCTCGGCAGCGACCCAGTCCGACGTCAGCAGGATCCGTGCCGCCTGCTGCCACCCCATGGCGGCGGGAAACAGGACACTGCTGGCCGCTTCGGCCGGCACCCCCAACTCGGCGAAAGGTACGCGCAGGCGCGCGCCGGCCTCGACCAGGACGAGGTCGCAATGGGCCAGCATCGTGAAGCCCAGCCCCACGGCCACCCCGTTGACCGCGGCGAGCAGTGGCACGGAGATGTCGTCGATGGCGTCGAGGAAGTCCGTGAACCCGCGCCCGGAGCCCTCCACGGCGGTGCCGGAGGCGATGGCGGCCATTTCGGCCAGGTCCTGGCCCGAGGTGAAGGCGCTGCCGCGCCCGGTCAGGACGACCGCGCCGACCGCCTCGTCGGCGTCCGCATCGCGCAGCGCGGCGGTGACCTCCCGGTACATCGCGGTGTCGAACGCGTTGCGCACCTCGGGCCGGTTGAAGGCCACGACGCGCACGCCCTCGGCGGCGTCCGCGGTCTCGACCCGGCTCACACCCCGGTGGCGTCGACGGTGCTCACGCGCCCTCCTCCGTCCACCTCGGCATGCCGGCCTCCCTTGACGGCACGACCCTACCCAGGCTCGGACGCACGGTCGCCCCGGCACGACGGCCCCGCGAGGTCGCCCTCGGACCCGAAGACGTCGTGGACCAGCCCACATCCTGGACAGGTGTTCGGACTAACGTCTGAATCCATGACCGAGCGCCACGACTACTCCGGCGGGTCGACCCGGGCTTCGACTACGAGGACCTCTCCAAGGAGGCCCTGGTCAGGCTGGTGCGCGAGTACGGGCTCATCGTCCACCTCCTCGACCGGTCCATCCCGGATGACGACGGCGGCCACCTTCGCCTTCCCCGACATGAAGGACGGCACGCCCCACGTGCCGGTGGCGCCGGAGGCATGAGGGTGTTCGACCCTCTGGAGGCGGCCGCGCCCGAGAGTCCAGAGCAGCCGGAGCGCCGCCGCCTCTCCGAGCGCCAGGCCGAAGTGATGGAGCGCCTGGTGGCCGCGGCGGCCGAGGAGGCCGAGGAACGGCGGTATGCGGACATCTCTGTGCGCACCATCGCCAAGCGGGCGGGTGTGGCGCCGGCCACCGCCTACACCTACTTCTCGGGCAAGGACCACCTGCTGGCAGAGGTGCTGTGGCGGTGCACGCAGTCCTCGCCCCAGCTCGTCGACCTCAGTCTGTCGCTTCCCGAGCGCGTGGCCGACACCGCCGGCTCCATGGGGTTCGGCTCCATGGGGTTGCCGGCGGTCGCCGCCTGCACGACCGCGCTCCTCGGTGACGGTCCCGACGTCACGCGCGTGCGGGCGCGTCTCGGTGCCGAGATCGGCCGCCGCCTGGCGGCCGCGTTGGGCAGGGGCGCCGACCCTGCGGTCCTCGGGGTGCTCCAGGTCACCTACACCGGCGCCCTCCTCAGCGCGGGCATGGGCCACCTGTCGTTCGACGCGGTGCCCGTGCTCATGGGCGAGGCGACCGCGCTCATGACGATGCGCACACCGTGACGACCGTCGGGCCGTTGGCCTACAGCCCCTACGACTACGCCATCCACGAGGACCCGTACCCGACCTACGCCCGCCTGCGCGCGGAGGCGCCGGTGTTCTACAACGAGGAGCTCGACTTCTTCGCGTACGCGCGCCACGCCGACGTCCTGGCCGCCTTCCGCGACGTCGACCACTACTCGAACGCCTACGGCGTCAGCCTCGACCCGGCCGCCTTCGGCCCCGACGCCCACCGCGCCGCGTCGTTCCTGGCCATGGACCCGCCGCGCCACACGCGCCTGCGCTCCATCGTGGGCAAGAGCTTCACGCCGCGCCGGGTGGCGGCCATGGAGGAGGGCATCTCGAAGCTGGCCGTCGCGCATCTCGAACAGGCGCTCCAGGCGGGCTCGTTCGACTTCATCTCGGACTTCGCCGGGCTCCTCCCCATGGACGTGATCTCCGAGCTGGTCGGCGTCCCGCCGTCGGACCGCGCCGAGGTGCGGCGCCTGGCGGACCTCATCGTGCACCGCGAGGAAGGGATGAACGACATCCCGGCCGAGGGCCTGGAGGCCGCGCTCACCCTGGCCGCCTATTACGCCGACATGGTGGCCGACCGCCGGCGTCACGAGCGCGACGACCTGACCTGGTCGCTGATGGAGGTCGAGATCGACGGTGACCGCCTCAGTGACGACGAGGTGATCGGGTTCCTGTTCTTGCTGGTGGTGGCCGGGAACGAGACGACGACCAAGTTGCTGGGGAACGCCTGGTACTGGGGGTGGCTCAATCCGGACCAGCTGGCCAAGCCGATGGCCGACTCGGCCCGGGTGCCCGACTGGGTGGAGGAGACGCTGCGCTACGACACCTCGACGCAGATGCTGGTCCGGGTGACGAGCCAACCGGTGTGCGTCCAGGGCATCGACATCGAGGCGGGACGGAGGATCCTGCTGCTCCTCGGGTCGGCCAACCGCGACGAGGACGTGTTCGCCGACCCCGCGACCTACGACCTCGACCGGCGCACCCAGGACCTGGTCAGCTTCGGCAGCGGCCGCCACTTCTGCATGGGTGCAGCGCTGGCCCGCATGGAGGCGCGCGTCGCGCTGACCGAGGTGCTGGCGCGGGTGAAGTCCTACGACGTGGACCCGGCGGGGCTGCGCCGTGTCCACTCCATCAACGTGCGTGGGTTCGCGGCGCTCCCGACGACTGTCGTACCTCGCTGATGCCGCCCTTCGAGCCCCAGCCCGATCGCCGACCCACGGTGGTCACGGGCGCCTCGTCGGGCATCGGCGCCGCGACGGCGCGGCTCCTCGCCCGGGCCGGCCATCCGGTGGTGCTGGGCGCCCGTCGCGTGGAGGCCTGCACGGCCGTGGCCGACGAGATCAACGCCGCGGGTGGCGAGGCGACCGCGCTGCGGCTCGACCTGGCCGACCCGGACTGCGTGGAGCGCTTCGCTCGCGCGGCACAGGACGCGTTCGGTCCCGTGGAGATCCTCGTCTCCAACGCGGCGCGGAACCAGCCGGGCGGAGCGCTCGAGACCACGCCCGAGGACTTCGAGGAGGTGTACCGCGTCAACGTCGGCGGCGCGCACCGTCTCGTGCGGGCGTTGGGCACTGGCATGGTGGCACGACGGCGCGGTGACTTGATCTTCGTCACCTCCGATGTGGTGGCGCACCCGAGGCCCCGCATGTCCGCCTACGTCGCCTCGAAGTGGGGTCTCGAGGGTTTCGTCACCGCGTTGCAGATGGAGCTGGAAGGGACGGGTGTGCGCGCCGTCGTCGTGCGGCCCGGCCCGACCCAGACCGGCATGGGGACCGACTGGGACCCGGAGATCACCGGTGAGGTGATCACCGAGTGGGTGCGCTGGGGTCTGGCCCGGCACTCGGCCTTGTTGCGTCCTGAAGGGGTGGCTCTGGCCATCGCGCACGCCGTCGCCGCGCCGCGTGGCACGCACCTCACCGTCGTCGAGGTCCAGCCCGAGGCCCCGTTGACGACGGAGGGCGTACCGTGACCACCACGACCGAGCCCCGCGAGCCGCCGCCACTGACCACCGCACTTTCGACCGAGGAGGACTGACGCGATGCCCGCCTACCCACGTGACGAGCTGGAGGAGATGGTGGAGCGTTGGCTCCAGGCCAACCGGGACGGCGAGGCCAAGAAGGATTGGCACCACATGGCTGACCTCTACACGGAGGACGCCACCTACGGCTGGAACGTGGGCCCGAACGACGAGTTCATGGCGGTCGGCCGCCAGGAGATCCGGGAGATCGCCCTCGGCCTCGAGATGGCCGGGCTGGAGGGCTGGACCTACCCCTATCAGAAGGTGCTCATCGACGAGCGGCAGGGCGAGATCCTCGGCCTGTGGAAGCAGGTGGCCGACGCCAAGAAGGCGGACGGCACCAATTACGAGATCGCCGGGCTGGGCGGCAGCTGGTTCCGCTACGGCGGGAACTTCCAGTGGTCCTGGCACCGCGACTTCTTCGACGTCGGCAACGCCGGCGCCGTCTTCATGGCGATGATCGCCGACGGCACCCTCCTCCCGGGCATGCGGCGGCGCATGGAGAGCGCGATGTCGGGCGAGCGTCTGCCGGGCCACTACCGGTTGGGGGAGGCTCCCGTCGGTCTGTGGGAGGTGCCCGAGGGGGCGTAGCGCCGCCTCACTTGTCCCTGTCTCCTTGCACCACCGGGTCTCGCGACAGCGGGTAGGCGGAGGTGGCGTAGACGGTCGTGCCGAAGAGCAGCAAGGTGAGCACGTGCACGGCGGTGCACCACAGGCAGATCGCGTCGATGGAGAACAGCTCCGCGTACAGCAGGTAGAGCACGGTTCCCAGCCCCACCACGGCCCAGGCCAGCCGGCCGATCCGGACGGCCGGCTCGGGGCGCCGCCACACGGGCGGGAGCTGCAGCACCAACATGACGGCGAAGAACACCAGCCCGAGCACGGCCACCGGCACGCCGGCGACGGTCGAGTACGAGCTGGTCGTGACCTTCAGGCAGTTGACGACGCCGTTGTCCGAGCAGGCCAGCGTCGTCGACGACGTGAAGTGCTCGTAGGTGAGGTACCCAGCCACACCGAGCCCGGCCACGCACGCGATCGTCCCGAAGATGCCGGGCCATCGCGGCATGCCCTCATCCACCGTGCACCGCCGAGCAGACGGCGGCCGGTTGGTCGTGCGACATCGATCCGCAGATCGTCGAGATCAGCTGGGCCGCGCTGGCGTCGATGTCCGCCCCGATGACGGTCGAGTTGTTGCCGACCTGGGCGGCCACGGCCGAGAAGGGCAGGTTCTGCAGCGGGGTGAACAGGTACTGGGCCGAGGGGAGCACCGTCTTCCC
>CAYWDQ010000016.1:5677-35901 GCA_964457065.1 uncultured Acidimicrobiaceae bacterium
GCCTGACCGTTGACCGGTTGTGGCGACGAGACGATGCCGTCGGTCGGCGCGGCGGCGAGCGTCGACACCGGGACCGACTGGAGCTTGGCCAGCGTGGCCGGTGAAATCGGCGTGCCGGCGGGGGGCGACGCCTGGTCGACGGTGCCCGAGCCCGATCCACCGCCGGCGACCTTGACGATCACGAGGACGGCGACGACGAGCACCACCAGCGCGATGGCGACGATCCCGTACGTGCGGGTACGGGCCCGGCGGGCCTCCTGGGCCGCCCGCTGCTTGGCCTCCTGGCGCTCGGTGAAGCGCTGGCTCGAGGACTTCTTCTTCGCCGTCGCGGCGGACGGCTTCTTCTTCGGAGTTCCCCCGGAGGACCCGGGGCGGTTGCTGGGCATGACGGCTCTCTTCTCTCTGGGTGCGGTGGCCGGGGAACCAGGTGCATGTGATCACGCCCGGCCGGCGGGTGGACGTGCGCCGGGGCACGCCCCCTGGAACGATGTCGGCGCGCCGGCGCTGGCGGTTAAGCAGGGAGAACGCGCTGCGGCGGCCTGAGCAGCCGCATCGGCGAGCCCGCAGGCAACACGGCCGCGCCTCGCCGGGCCCTCCGGGCGGCGTACAGGGCGAGGACGACCAGCAGCCCGGCGGCGATGGTGCCGGCCAGCGTGATGCTCGGCAGCGAGGCCGTGGACGACGGTGATCCCCGGTTGCACGACACCGCCGCGCACTCGCTTCCCGACGGGGCAGGCACCGCGGCCGTGATGATGGCGCCCCCGCCGGGCTGCACCGGCGGCTGCGAGAGCATGGACCCCGGCACGAGGCAGCTCACGGCCACGGCCGCAAGGGTGACCACCAGCCACTGCCACCTCGGTGCCACGATGCCCAGGCTACGCCCGCCGGTATGACCCCCGGACGTCGGCGCCACTGCGGGGTTCGCCGCCCGGGCGAGCGGTTCGGGGAGGGAACGCCCGTGCGATCGACGTGGCCAGAGCATGCCGCCGGTCCGGCCCGACCGGTCCCGGAGCGGCGAGCCTTCTCACCAGCGCCTTCGGCCAGGTGACGGCCACGCCACGGACGCTGAAGGGCCGCGGGGCCAGACCCCACTCGGCGCCGGCGAAGCAGAGGACGGCCCGGACCTCCACGCCGGGGCCGGCGGCCGATTCCACGAGGGCGCGCTGGCGCCGGGCGGCGGTCACGAACTCGCCGCGGTCGCGTCCGTTGACGACGAGCGTGCGGCGTCCGACGAGGCGACCCGCGGGAACCTCCCGGCGCACCCGCCCCCGATAGCGCTTCGTGTCGACCACCCAGACACCGGAGGGGACGATGGCGATGTGATCGAGGTTCGCCCGGCTCCGGGGAACCGCACGGTCGTGGAGGACGAAGCCTCGGTCTCCGACCGCCTCGCTCAGGAGGCGCCCCACGCGCTCTTCGGCCAGGCCCCCGGTGCGCCAGCGCGCGGTGGACGGCCTGACCCCGACGAGCGCCGACACCACGGGGGCGAAGAGCCGTCCGAACCTGCGGCGCCGGCGCTCCGCGTCGCTCCGGAGCCTGCGTTCGTATTCGGCCCGGGCCGAGGTTCCGGGCTCCCCGAGGTCGATGTCCGCTGGATCGGCGTCGTGCACCATGGGCTCTCCTCGGGGGTGAACGGTCGCGGCCCCGCCGTTCGTGTCACTGTGGTGACGGTGATCGGGAGGCTCACGGCGGTGCTGCGCCTGGTGCTCGCCGCGTCGGCAGCCTCGCTCGTGCTCGCGGCGTGCGCGTCACTGAGTGGTCCGGGGGAGACCGTGGCGGCCGGGCCCGGCACCACGTCAGCCGCCTCGACCACGACGACGTCGACCGCCTCGACCACCTCGACCACGACGACGACCCAACCGCCGGTCACACCGATCTCGTGGTCGCCGTGCAACGGAGACCTTCAGTGCGCCACCCTGGTGGTGCCGCTGAACTACGCGGACCCGAGTGGGCCGACGATCCCCATCGCGGTGGCCCGGCACCCGGCGGAGGTGCCCGCCCAGCGCATCGGCTCCCTCGTCATCGACCCCGGCGGCCCGGGGGTGTCGGGCATCGACGACATGGACAACGAGCTCAGTGCGCTCACGCCGCAGCTCCTCGACGACTTCGACATCGTGATGTTCGACCCCCGCGGGGTCGAGCGGAGCGACCCGGTCACGTGTGGGCAGACGTCGAGTGGGCCGACAGGCGCCACGCCCGACCCCGTGCCCACGACGCCGAGCCAGCAGGCGGCCTTCATCGCCGGCTTGAAGCAATTCGCGGATGCCTGCGAGAAGGCGAGCGGGAACGTGCTCCCCTACGTGGGCTCGGTCGACACGGCGCGCGACATGGATCGGCTCCGAGCAGCGTTGGGGGACAGCGGTCTCACCTACATGGGCCAGTCCTACGGCACGCTCCTCGGGCTCACGTACGCGGCCCTGTTCCCGACGCACGTGCGCGCGATGGTGCTCGACAGCGTCATCGACCCGGCGCTGAGCTTCAACCAGATGACCGAGGGGCAGGCCGTGGGCTTCGAGTCGGTCCTCGACGACTTCTTCTCATGGTGCGCGGCTACGCCGAGCTGCGCGTGGCGGCCGGCCGGCGATCCGACGACCGCAGTGCTCGCGCTGCTGGCGTCGGCCGCGGCCGGCCCGACGGCGGGCGGCGGCCAGGCGGCCGGTGCGGGCGAGCTGTACGACGCGCTGCTCGACGGGCTGTACGCGCGATCGGACTGGCCGCAGTTGGGTTCGGCGCTGGCGGCCGACGCCGCAGGCAACGGCGCGCCGGTCGTCGCGATGTCCGACCACTACAACCAGGGCGGGTCGACCAACGGGGACGACGCAGCCATCGCCGTCGACTGCCTCGACCACCCCGTCTCGCGCGACCCGGCCGCCTACGGCGACCTGGCCTCCCAGCTCACGTCGTCGGCCCCGGTCTTCGGGCCGCTGCTCGCGTGGGGCGAAGCCGGCTGCGCCGTGTGGCCCGCACCGCCCACGCGGACGGTGGGGCCCGTGGCCGCGGCGGGGTCGCCCCCCATCCTCGTCGTGGGCACCACGAACGACCCGGCGACGCCGTACGCGTGGGCCGTGAGCGTCGCCCACGAGCTGAGCCGGGGCGTGCTGCTGACGCGCGACGGCGACGACCACGTGGCGTACTTCTACAGTGCCTGCGTGCGTGACGACGTGCAGTCGTATCTCGTGAGCGGCGTGACACCGCCCAGCGGCACGACGTGCTCGTCGTAGAGCCTCACGCGCTCGTGAAGCGGTAGGCCCCGCTCCCCACGAAGAGGACGGCCACCCCGGGCGCCGACGCGTACACGTCCACCCCGGGCGCCTTGGCGGCGGGGATCCCGCTCTCGCGGGCGCTCGACGGCTCGCTCGACGGCAGACGGACCATGGCGGTCGCGTTGGCCGGGATGGTGACGTCGAGCGCCACGCCGCCCGCCCGCCTCCGCCACGACACCTCCACCGGCCCGGCGACGGTCGGCACCGACCCCGAGGCCCGCGCCAGGCCGGCCGGTGGGGGCGCCACGAGCACCCGGACCGTCCCGTCGGGATTGGGCTCCATCGGGGAGACCCCGAGCAGGCTCTCCTGCATGGCGACCAGCGCCGATGAGCCCCAGCCGTGCGACATGGAGTCACCGATCAGGTCGCTGGGCTGCCACATCTCCCAGGTGAAGGTGCCTCCGGCCGCCACGATGTGGGCCCATCCCGGAACCGACGTGTCGGTCAGCGTGCGCACCATGGCCTCCGTCAGGCCGGCGGCGGCGAGGGCGCGGAGGAGCTCCAGGCCGTGGTTGGGGGCGAGGTCGATGCCGAGGCCGGCCACATACGCGCCCACGGCGGAGATCTGCGCCGCCGGCACCACGCCGTACGCCAGTGCCAGGGCGTTGGCCTCCTGCGAGGCGTGCCCGCTCTGCGCGCCATCGGCGTCGACTCCGTCGACGTAGATCCCGTCACTGCGACGCAGGACGCCGTTGACCGCTGAGGTCAGCTCGGCGGACCGTGCCCGCTGGGATGCCGCCCCGGCCGTGTCGCCCGCCAGGTCGGCCAACTGGGCCACCCGGTTGAAGGCGTTGACCGAGAGCACGTTGCTGGCGGTGTCCGCCGCCACGGTGAGGTCGTAGCCGTAGACGGGATCGCCGTTGCTGGTGTCGGCCAGGCCGTAGAGCAACCCCGTGCCGCCCTGGCGTGCCGACCACAGCCAGTCCGCCGCCCCGGCCGCCGAGGCGTAGTGGGCCGACGCGGTGCCCCTGTCTCCCGTGGACAGGTAGTAGCGCCACAGCCACTCGGGATAGCGCGCCGTGAACGTGGCGTAGTAGCGGGCGCCGTCCCCGTTGGGGTAGACCGAGTTGGTCCGCCCGTCCGGCCAGTAACGGGCCTGACCGCGTGCCACGTCGCGGAGCCCCTGCCAGCTCATGTTCTGGTCGCCGTAGGCCCGCATGACCGCCTCGGACTCGTTGGCGGCGTCCCACAGGAACTGGCCCTTCTCGCGGGTCGGCGTGTCGACGAACTGCTCGTGGCTGCAGTAGAGGCAGGAGCGCGCCGAGAGCCGCCACACGGCGTTGAGCATGCGGTTGTCCGAGGAGAAGGTCGCCATCGGCACGTCGGGCATGGCGGCGTGCCGGGTGATGGCGATGACCTGGTCCCGGGCGAGGGGCTGGCCCGGATCGTCGACCTGCACGTAGCGGTACCCGAAGTAGGTGAAGGCCTCGAAGGCCTGGCGACCCGGCCCCATGATGTAGGAGAACGAGAGGTTCGTCTCCTGCGTGCCGTGCAGCGTCGAAACCTGCCCGTCCGGATCGAGCAGGTACCCCGCCCGCATGGAGACCGTCCGTCCGGGCTGTCCCTCGCCGAACTCGACCCGCGGCCGCGCTGCGTAGACGGCACCGAAGTCGGCCACGACGGCGCCACCGGCCAACGTGTGCAGGCTGACCGGAAGGACAGGCGACTCCCGGATCGCCGTCCGCTGCGCGTAGATGCGGGTGAACGGCGCCCTGCCCGCGGGGCCGACGACGGTCGCAGCGCTCCACGCGCTGTCGTCGTAGCCCGGGCTCGACCACCCCTGGGGATGGGCCCGCCCGTCGACCCACTCCACGAAGTCACCACAGTCGGAGTTGCGCTGGGGTGAGGGCAGCCATTCGGCGGAGCGCTCGCGCCAGCCCGCGTTCGAACCGACCACGACGTGGCGGCCGTCGTCGTACCAGAGCGACAGCTGGAACACGAGGCCCGGGGAGGAGGCGGGCCGGCCCTGGCCGGGCCCGTACCACCGGTGCAGCACTCCGACGGCACTGGCCCGGCCGGCCTGGAGGACGTCGGTCAGGTCCACGGCGCGTGCGTACTGCTCGTCGGGGTACGAGAAGCTGGGCCACGCGTCCACCGGCGTCCCGTCGACGAACAGCCGGTAGGTGTGGGCGGCCGACACGTAGGCCGTGGCGCGCCGGAGGGTGCCGGGCGGCGGCGTGACCTCGGTGCGCAGGTAGGTGACGCGATCAGGCTGCACGGAGCCGCCCGCTGGGCGCAGCCACTGGGCCCGCCAGTCGGCGTCCCGCAACGCGGTCGTGAAGCGGGCCGGCACCGATACGGGTCCCCACTTCTCCGCGTAGCCCCTGGGCTGGACCGTCCACTCGTAGGCCGCGTCGGCGGCGAGCACCGGCCCCGGGTACGCCACGAAGGCCTGTTGGGCGGTGAGCACCACGCCGCTGTCCCAGGTGACCCCGACATGCGCCGGATCCGTCCGGCGGACGACGATGCGGTAGGCCGTCTGCGCCACCTCGCGTCCCGACGACCGCAGCGTCCAGGCGAACGAGCAGTCGTCGGGGTCGACGCCGACGGGGTCGACGGCACCGTTGACCGTGAGCGCGGAGGCCCGCAACACGCCGGGCGGTCCCGCCAGCACGTCGGCGCCCCCGAGGGGCCGCTCCACCCTCGCACCGTCGGCCGGCGGGGCGCCGGGCGGCAGCGCGCCGGCCACCTTTGCGCCCACCGCGATGCCGGTGGAGGAGGCGAGGAAGGTGCGCCGGCCGAACGTGCTCATGTCATGGGCCTCCGATCTCCCGGACCGCGTCCAGCGTGGCGTCGCTGTAGTACACCGCGCCCGACGGCGACACCGCGATGCCGACCGGCGTGCCCATCCGCGTCAGGATCCAGCGCGTGCCGTCCCCGAGCCCCTCGGCCGTCGCGACCGGGATGGCCCCCGCCACGCTGTAGAGATCGCCCGCCTTCATGGCGCGCCCGTACAACACCCCGGTGGACGAGGGCACCACCCGGATGACGTGCATCGAGCCGTCGGTGACGAACAGGGCCCCCGTCGGCCCGACGGCGACGCCGCGGGGATCGTTCAGCTCCGCCGCGACGCCGGTGGCGGGGAGGCCGTCGCCGAAATACGGCTGGTAGCTCCCCGTCCCGCCCACGACGACGGCGATGTCGCCCGCGCCGACCGGCGTCCCGCCGTAGGTCCCTCCCTGCGCCGCCGCCAGCAGCACGGACTGGTCGCCGCTGTCCGCCACGAGCAGGTTGCCGGCACCGTCGACGGCCACGGCCACCGGGTCCCACAGCTGCGCCGCCGCAACGGCGCCGCCCTGGCCTGCGGTCCCGCAGACACCGGTGCCCGCCGCGGTGTAGAGGTGCCCCGGCGCCATCGCCCGCCCGAAGAGCGTCATGCTGCGGGCCGGGACCACCCGCACCCTGCAGTTGGCGGTGTCGGCGATGAACACGTCGCCGGCGCCGTCGACCGCAACCGCGGTCGGCTCGTCGAGCTCCCCGGCGGGCCCGGCCAGCCCGTCGCCGTTGAAACCGGCGTCTCCGGTGCCCGCGACCGTGACGACCGTCCTCGGGCCACCGGGCCGCACGACCTGGACGCGCTGCGCGGTCGCCTCCGCGATGTAGACGTCACCCCGCGCGTCGACGGCCACCCCACTCGGGTGGCCGATGGAGCCGGCGCCCGAGCAGGAGCCCCCGGCCACGATGGCGGCGTGGCCGGGCCGCAGGTGCAGGCCGTAGCCGGTCCCGGCGCGGGCCGGCACCACGAGGACGCGGCAGTGCCCCGTGTCGGCGACGAAGAGGTCACCGGCCGTGTCGAGCGCGATGCCGCCGGGGGCCTCCACCGCGGCGGGGCCCAGCACGGTGCGCACGAGGGGTGAGACTCCTGTCGCGGTCCCGGCGGCGCCCGGCGTGGCGGCCACCGCCGCAACCAGCGCGACCAGCGTTGCGACGAGCCCGAGGAAGCGGCGCACGGCGCACATCATGCCGGTTGCGGGAGCGGCCGGCCGGGGCGACGCGCCATAGTGGTCGGCGCAGCGACCCACCGCCACGCACGTTCTGACTACGAAGGAGGCCGCCCGTGCCCGTATCTGAAGAAGCCCTCTGCGCCGAGAACGTCATGTTCACCGGCGCCGACGGGGCACAGATCAACGCCTACCAGGCTCTTCCGGGGGGTGACGGTCCCTACGGCGGAGTCCTCGTGATCCACCATCTGCCCGGCTGGGACCCGGGCACCAAGGAGATCACACGGCGCTTCGCCGCCAACGGCTACAACGCGATCTGCCCCAACCTCTACGCCCGCCAGGGGCTCGATGTGGACCCCGACGACGCTGCCGCTGCCGCCCGGGAGGCCGGCGGCATCCCCGACGAGCAGTTCGTCGGCGACGCCGGCGCCGCCCTCAGAGCCCTGCGGGCCCTGCCGACCTCCAACGGCAAGGTCGGCGTCATCGGCTACTGCTCCGGCGGCCGGCACTCCTTTCTCACCGCGGTGAGCCTGCCCGTCGATGCCGCCGTCGACTGCTACGGGGCGTTCGTCACCGGGACGGTGCCCGAGGGCTTCCCCCTGAAGGTCACGGCGCTGGTCGACCGGACGCCACAGCTGCACTGTCCGCTGCTCGGCCTCTTCGGCAACGAGGACCAGTTCCCGAGCCCCGAACAGGTGGACGAGCTCGAGGCGGCGTTGAAGGCGGCAGGCAAGACCTACGAATTCCACCGCTACGACGGCGCCGGCCACGCCTTCTTCTCGGTGGACCGCCCGGCCTACCGGCCCGAGGCGGCCGTCGACGGCTGGCGGCGCATCTTCGAGTGGTACGGGCGCTACCTGGCGGGACACTGACCATGTGCTCCTACCTCACCGTCCCCACCGACATCGCCGGCAGCGCCAAGGGCGCGCAGGGCTGGTTCTCCGTCACCTCGGCCCAGGTCTACTTCGACCACCCGTTCCACGCGCCGTTCGACCACACGCTCAACATCGACTTCGCCGACCCCTCGCGCGGGCCGGGGGCGCGCGTCGCCGTGGAGCTCAGCGCGGAGTCGGCCCGACGACTGGTCGAGAGCATCACCGAGGCACTCGCCGCCGCAGGGGCCGCCGCCACGTGACCACACCGGCCGGCCCGGCGGCCGGCGTCCACCTTCCCTGGGCCGAGGTGCCCGCGGCGGTGCGGACCTGGGCGGCCGAGGTCGGCGGTGGTGCCCCGCGAGTCGTGCGTGACCTGACGGGCGGCTTCTCGCCCGGAGCGACCTCGGTGCTGGAGTGCGCCGGCGGGGCCATCTTCGTCAAGGCGGTGGGCGCCGATCTCAATCCAGAGTCCCCGCACATGCATCGGCGCGAAGCGGTGGTGTCGGCGGCATTGCCGCGGTCACCGCGCTTCCCGCGTCTCCTTGCCACCTACGACGACGGCGACTGGGTGGCGCTCGCGTTCGAGGCCGTCGACGGCCACCCGCCGCGGCATCCTTGGGAGGCAGATGAGATGGCGCGGGTCACCGACGCGTTGTCGTCCCTGCACCGCGAGCTCACCCCGAGCCCCCTCCCGTCGCTCGAGCCGCTGGCCGACCTCGCCCGCCGGCTCTTCGGGGGCTGGGCCGAGCTGGCCGCCATGGAAGCACCACCACCAGGCCTCGACGCGTGGGCGGGCGCACACCTGGAGCGGCTGGCCGACCTGGAATCGGGCTGGCCGGCGGCGTGCGAAGGCCCGACCCTCGTCCACGGCGACGTGCGCGCGGACAACGTGCTCCTCGCCGCCGACGGTGTCGTCTTCGTGGACTGGCCGCACGCCGCCGTCGGGAGCCCGGTCTTCGACGTGGTCGGGTGGGCACCCTCGGTGGTGCTGGAGGGTGGGCCCCCTCCCGAGGAGCTGCTGGCCCGCCACGTCGCCCCGGTCCCGATCGACCCCGAGGTGGTCACCGTTCTCCTCGCCGCGGTGGCGGGCTTCTTCGTGGAGCGGTCCCTCCGGCCCCCGCCGCCGGGACTGCCGACCCTCCGACCCTTTCAGGCTGCCCAGGGCGCCGTGGCGGTCGCTTGGCTGCGCCGCCGCACCGGCTGGTGACGGCCCGCACGCCGGCTCCGCTGCGCCAGTAGGTTCGGCGGCATGCGCTTCGGACTGCAGATTCCCAACTTCGTGGCCGGCGGCCCGCCCGGCGCCCTCTTCGACGGGGTCGTCGCCATGGCGGCCGCGGCGGAGGAGGCCGGCTTCGATTCCGTGTGGGTGATGGACCACTTCTACCAACTCCCGCCCCTCGGCGGTCCCAGCGAGGCGATGCTCGACTCGTACACGCTGCTCGGTGCGCTGGCGGCTCGGACCACGCGGGTGCGGCTCGGCACCATGGTCACCGGCGTCACGTACCGCAACCCTGCGCACCTGGCCAAGATCGTGACCACGCTGGACGTCATCAGCGCGGGCCGCGCCATCCTGGGCATCGGTGCGGCCTGGTACGACGTCGAGCACGAGGGTCTCGGCTTCGACTTCCCGCCCGCCGGCGAGCGCCTCGACCGCCTTGAGGAGGCGCTGCAGATCTGCCGCGCCATGTTCACCGAGGAGGCGCCGTCGTTCAGCGGTACGTACTACCGGATCCACGAGGCCCGCAACGTGCCACCGCCCGTCCAGCCCGGTGGGCCCGCCATCCTGATCGGTGGCGGCGGGGAGAAGCGGACGCTGCAACTCGTGGCGCGCTACGGCGACATGTGCAACATCACCGGCGACGCCGCGACCGTGGCCCACAAGGTCGATGTCCTGCGGGGGCACTGTGAGGCGGCGGGCCGCGAGCCGTCCGAAGTGACGGTGAGCCGGCTCAGCACGCTGGTCCTCACGGAGAGCGAGGAGGAGACGGCGGCGACGATCGACTTCCTGGAGCAGGCCATGGGCGAGCGCCCATCGGGCGCGGACGTCGGCACCGCCGACCAGCTGGTAGCCCGGGTCGAGGAGCTGGCCGCGGCGGGCGTCGAGTACTTCGTCTTCAACATGCCGACCGGCTCGCCCGAGATGGTCCGACGCGTCGGCGAGGTTCTGGTCGACCGCTTCCCCGGTTGAGCGCCCCGGAACTACTCGGCGCGCAGGAGCTGGGACGTCGCCGTGCGCCCCGCGAGGCGTCCGGGGACGGTGGCGACCAGGACGGCGAGGGCGATGGCAACGAGCCCGATCGTCACGATCGTCCCCGTGGGGACGGTCGGATACGGCACCGCGCTGATCTCTCCGGCGAAGAGGTCCCAGAGCACGCGCCCGAGCGCGATGCCCGCCGGGATCCCGATGGCGCAGCCGATGACGGCGGCGACGCTCGCTTGGACGGCCACTGCGATCGCGAGCTGGCTTCTGGTGAAGCCGAGCGTCTTGAGGATGGCCAGGTCGTGTCGGCGGCGCCGGACCGACGTCACGAGCGTGATGCCGAGCGCCACCGCGGCACCGAGCGCCAGGGCGGCACCCAGGAGCAGTGGCGTCGTCCCGAGGGACCCGTAGTTCAGGATCTCGGCCGGGCGAAGCACCCCGAACACGAAGCCGCCGTTGATGGCAATGTCCACGCGCCGCCCGATGGACTGCAGCGACGCCAGCGCGGCGCGGCTGTTCCCCCCCTTCGTGCGCACCAGGATGGCGTTGGGCCCGGGCGTGACCTCGAAGAGGTCCCGTGCCGCGGGCGGGATGATCCGGTAGGAGAGCACCGCACCGGTGCCCATCTCCAGGTGCGACGAGCCCGCGACCCCGATCGGGGGGAGGGTCGCGGTTCCCACGATCGTCAGCCTCACCGGTTTGCTGCCGTGGATGCGAACCTGCACGGTGTCCCCGACCCGCTTGTGCAAGGAGCGCAGCGTCGAGGCGCCGAGCACGACCTGGTTGGACGCCTGCAGGCCGTGACCGCTCAACAGGGGCGGTGCGACGGTGGCCCCGGGTGTGGCCCCCATGACGGGCACGTTCACCCCGTCGAGGGTGAGGGTGGAGTAGTAGACGCCGGTCCAGGACTGCACCAGCGGGTCCGCATCGAGAAGCTTGGCCGCCGCTGGGCCGGGGATGTCGCCGAGGCCGCCGCCCCCGTCGATGTCGTAGTTCCAGTTCCACCCGTAGAGCGCGGGGTGCGAGACCAGAGTATTGAGGCTCGAGCCGAACGTCACCGTGGCGACGACCACAGTGACCGCCAGAATGGCACCCAGGATGGCCGACCGCACCGGCACAGCGCTCCGTCCCACGCCGGGCTCCAGCGCGAAGCGCACGCCGGTGACCGCCGAAGGTGGGAGGCCGGCCCGGGTGGCCGCCGTCGTGACCCGTGAGGACGTGAACCGGCCCGCCCCGTTTCGGGCCCGGTCGGGCAGCGAGCGGAACGACGCCAGTACGGCCACGCCGCCGAGGACGACCACCAAGGTCAGGACGCCGATCCCGATCACCGCCCAGTCCGGGCGGAGTGCCACGCCGAGGAACGGCCGCACCGGTCCTAGGGGCCCGAGCGGCGAGAGGACCACGGCCACGGTGCCGGCGAGCAACGAGCCGAGGAGCAGGGCACCGAGCGAGCCGAGGAGGCCGTCCCACAGGCACATCGGGGGGTCCGCTCCGAGGGCCCGGGCGATGTCGAGGTCCAGTGCCCGCAGGCGGAGCCGGCGACTGATCACCTGCCCGGCGATGAGCAGGGCGGCGATCCCGGTGATGCCGCCGAAGACACTGAGCGCGATCGTCTCGGGGCGCAGCGTGGCGCTGGCCGTCGAGAGGCTGTTCTGCGACTCGATGTAGACGAACGGGAGACCCTTGGGGAGCGCGCTCTTCACCGCTGCCTCCACGGCCGAGAGGTGGCTGTCGCCACCCTGCAGCGTCAGCGCGCTGATCATGTCGTCGCTGCAGCAGGCCAGGAGCTTGTTCGTCAGGGCGGGGGTGAACAGCATGATCGACTGGCCGTTGGCGTTGTCCTGGTCCTGGAACAGCGTGGTCGCCTGCCCGCCGCCGATCCCCACGAGCTTCACCATCGCCCGCTGATCGACCGGGATGGCCTGGTTCTGCGAGATGTTTCCAGACTGCGTCTGCGTGTTGGTCAGCCATCCGACCGGGACCATCTCGCCGAGGTGGTAGCCCAGTGCCTTGGCGCTGGCCGCGTCGACGACGACCTCGTCCGCCTTGTGGGGATCGACCATTCGTCCCTCCGTGACGGTGATGGGGTCCTCGTTGAAGTCAAGTCCGCCGACGCTCGCCTCAGCGTCGGGGGAAGTTGTCAACGGCTGCCCCCGGGCAGTCAGTGCGTCCATGTTGAGCTCCACGGTGCTCTCGACCCGTTGGACGTCGGGCAGGTGGGACAGGGTCCGGAGCAGCTTGGGGTTGTAGGCCGAGTCCAGACCGATGCCCGGGTTGATGACGCCGTCGAAGACGAAGAGCTGCGGGACGTGCGAGGCCGCCACGTAGTCGGCGAAAGAGGACTCCGTGCTGCGCGCCGCCTCGATGGCGCCCAGCGCCAGGCCCCCCACCGCGCCCACGAGGAGGATGACGGAGAGGAAGTAGGAGAGCTCCGACCTCATGGTCGACCGGAGCCGGTACCAGGCGTACGACATGGTGCGCCCCATCAGCTCGCCGCCGGCAAGGCTCCGTCATGACCGAGCTCGTGCAGGGCGGCGCGTGCCGCGCCGAGCCCGCACATGCCGTGGACGCCGCCGCCCGGCGGCGTGGCGGCCGAGCACAGGTAGACGCCTCCGAGGGCGGTGCGGTACGGGTCCCATCGCGCCGTCGGCCTGAAGATCATCTGGCGCAGCGTGGCGGCCCCGGCGTTGATGTCCCCACCCACGTAGCTCGGGTTGTGCGCCTCCTCGTCGACGGCAGTGCACGTCGAACGCGCCAATACCAGGTCGCGGAAGCCCGGCGCGAACCGCTCGATCTGCGCCTCGATGCTCTCCGTCATGTCCACGTCGGACCCGTTGGGGACGTGGCAGTAGGCCCACAGCGTGTGCCGGCCCGGCGGCGCCCGGTGCGCGTCCACCACGCACGGCTGAGTCACCAGGCAGTAGGGGCGATCGGGGTGCCGGCCGGCGTTGACGGCCGCCTCGCTCCGGGCGATCTCCTCGAACGTGCCGCCTACGTGCACGGTGACGGCCCGGCGGCAGCCCTCCGCGCTCCAGGGCACCGGTCCGCTCAGCGCCCAGTCGACCTTGCACACGCCCGGTCCGTAGCGGTACCGCGACAGGGCCCTGCCGTAGCGGTGCGGCATGGACGCGCCGGCCATCTCCAGGAGCTGCCGCGGGGTGACGTCGAGCAGGACCGCCTGCGCCGGCGGCAGTTCGTCCAACCGCTTCACGAGGTGGCCGGTCTCCACCCGACCGCCGAGCGACGTGAGCTCGGTCACCAACGCGTCCACGATGGCCGCGCTGCCCCCTTCCACCACGGGCCATCCGTACCGATGGGCCAGCGCGGTGAACAGCCGGGGGAACACGCCCGACAGGGGGGCCGTGAGGGGGAGCATCGAATGCGCGGCCGTCCCGGCCACGAGCGCCCGCCCCTCTTCGGTGCTGAATCTGTCGGCCAGACGCTTCGCCGATGTCAGTCCGCGCAGGCCGAACCCGGCGGCCGCCAGCGGGTGTGCGGGGACCGAACGCATGTCTCCGAGGAAGGCGGGGAGGATCCGATCCATGTCCCGGACGAGCGGCGAGAAGATGTGTGCGTACGCCGGCCCGTCGGCCCCCAGCGAGCCGCTCACCTGGTCGACGCTGCCCCCGACGCACACGGCACGACCGGCGTCGAGGGGATGGGCGAAGGCGAAGGGCGGGGTCAGCAACCGGACCCCGTGGGCAGAGAGGTCGATGTCGGCGAAGGCCGGGGAAGCCATGAGGAGTGGGTGCACGGCGGAGCAGATGTCGTGGCGGAATCCCGGGATGGTCAGCTCCGCGGTGCGGCAGCCCCCGCCTGGCTCAGCTCCTGCCTCGTAGACATCGACCGCCACGCCCGCCCGGGCCAGGGTCAGGGCCGCCACCAGACCGTTGGGCCCGGCCCCCACCACGACGGCCTCCGCCCGCCTCACGGGGGCGTCACAGGTCGAGCGCCGTGCCTTCCTCGGCCCCGATGACCGGCACGGCGCTCTTGGTGAACCGGCACACGGTCCGGTCGACCTCGGCGTCGTCGCGTTCGGGCCGATGGTGGAAGAGCGCGACGCGGTGGGCGCCGGCGCGGGCACCGAGCCCGACTGCGTACTCGGCAGCGGCGTGGCCGAAGGAGCCCTCCGCTGCGACCTCCTCGGACCGGAGGTGCGAGTCGTGGATCAGGAGGTCGACGTCGCGCGCCAGCTCCAGTACGGCCTCGTGGTATTCGCCGGTGCCCTCGGGGCCTTCCCCGAGCGCGGTCGGGCAGTGGTCCGGGATATAGGCCAGCACCGAGTGCCCGTCGCTCACCCGGAACCCCATCGTGCGCCCTCCTTTGTGCGGCACCTCCAGGGCAAGGACACGGAAGCCTTCGGTCTCGAACGTGCCGCTCGGGACGAGGCCGAAGCTCCAGTCGCCGCGCAGCTGGTGCGGCCCGATCGGGAAAAACGGCGGCGACATCATCCGGGCCAGCAGTGTGTCGGCGTGCGTATGCTCGTCCTCCCCCGGCAGCAGCAGCGTCACCCGCGCTCCCTCGCGGTCCCCTCCAGCGAAGAAGGGCAGTCCCTGCACGTGGTCCCAGTGCAGGTGCGTCAGGAGGATGGTGCCTCGAAAGGGACGGTCGTCGAGGAGCCCGGAGAGGCGTCGCAGACCCGTACCGGCATCGAGGGCCAACGTGGGTGCACTTCCGGCCCCGTCGCCGTCATGCGACAGCGCCACGCAGGACGTGTGCCCCCCGTAGCGGACGAATTCGGGCCCCGGGGAGGGCGTCGACCCCCGCACCCCGCAGAAGTGGACGCGCACAGGGTCAGTCTCGCGCGCTGTCCTCGCGGCGATGGCCGGCGGAGAGCTCCTCCAGGTGCGAGCGATCGACGAGTCCGGCATCGAAGAAGGCGACCCGGCACGGGGTCACCGCGACGTTGCTGGACGTGCGGACCCCGCCTTCGAGGTGCGCGCGCTCACCGAGCAGGGCGCCAGGCCCGTATTCGGCGAGTCGCTCACCGCCCCGCTCGACCCGGACGATCCCGTCGAGAACGAGCAGGACCTCGGCACCTGGCTCCCCCTCCTTGAAGAGGACCGTCCCGGCCGGGAAGCGCTCGATTCGGCGTTTGCCGCCACCCTGCATCAGCTGCGCCGACAGAGAGGACTCGAGGGCCGACTCCACGGCGGAGACGAGTGCCTCGGAGTCCTCGTCCCCCCACGGGCTGTGCTTGCCGAACGACTTGCGGTACCAGTCCTTGAAGTCGGTCAGGCCCGACTTGTGCGACAGCCGGTTGTCACTTCCATAGACCCAGTGCCGCGGGAACCGACTGGCTCCGATGAGCGCGTGCTCCGCGCGGCCGTCTGCGTGCAGGGTGAGTTCGAGCGTCGTCCACACCAGGGGCGCCTGCCATTGGATGAAGGGCCGACGACGGACCCGCCGCGGCGCCGGGACACCGGTACGGCCGCCGCATGTCTGGACGAAGCGCACCCATCCGTCCCCGCGCTCGGGCTCCCGTTGGAGGTCGGAGAGCTGCACCGCCTGGAAGCGGTGCTTCATCGCGCCCAGGTTCACGAGGGTCGACCCCATCAGGCCTCCCCCCAGGTACCCGCAGTCGACGATGCGACCGTCCTCGACCGTGATGAAGGCGCGGAGCTCGTTGGCGAAGCGGAACCGGTCCTCGTCCCGCAGCTTCTCGACATCCATGTGCTCGGTGGGCGGGGGCGGGTCGTAGTGCGTGATCCCCGAGTCGAATGCCAGGCGCTGCGCGCCCTCGATCGCCTCGGTGGGGATCCACGACAGCGAGGTGACGAGCCCCTCGTGGCGGATCAGTGTCTCGGTGGTCATGGGTCAAGCCTGAACCGCTGGGAGCCGGGTTGACGAGTGTGGTGACAGGCATCCGGAGGTGTCGCTAGTACCACCGTTGCCGGGAAGGTTCCCACCTGTTCACGGGCTCTCGGGTATGTGAGAACTGCAGGCAATGGAAGACCCCAAGGGTGCAGCAGGCACGATCTCGGTGTTCCTGGCCGACGACAACCTCATCGTCCGCGAGGGCGTCCGAGCCCTCATTGAGCGGCACAAGGACCTCAGAATTGTCGGCGTCGCCGCCGACTACGACGAGGTGGTGCAGGGCGCCACCTCTCTGGAACCCCAGGTCCTGGTGACCGACATCCGGATGCCGCCCGACTTCAACCGGGAGGGCATCGACGCCGCCAAGGAGGTGCGCAAGAGGCACCCCGGCACCGGTGTGGTCATCCTCTCGCAGTACGACGATCCCGAGTACGCCGTCTCGCTTCTTGCCGAGGGATCGGCGGGGTACGGCTACCTCCTCAAGGACCACATCGCCCAGGGTGACCAGCTGGTCGATGCGATCCGCGCGGTCGCCAGCGGGGGCAACGCGCTCGATCCCGCCATCGTCGACGCCCTGGTCCGACCGGTCATGTCGAACGGCGGCCTGACGCCCGCCGAGGAGGAGCTCTTGGGCATGGTGGCCGAAGGCAAGCCGATCAAGGCCATCGCGGTGAGCAGGGGACTGCCTCCCGAGGCCGTCGACGCGGAGGTCGAAGCGGTGTTCGTGAAGCTCGCCGAGGGTGTGTCGGCGGGAACCGAGGGCGCACTCCAGCGACTGCGGCTGCTCCACAAGGCCATCGTCGACCGGGAGGAGCAGGGCGAGACACTGTCACGCCTCCTCCCCGGGGGGCTGGCCGAGAAGCTGCGGCGCGATGGCCGGCACATCGGCGAGACCGAACGGGTGGTGGTCACCGTGCTCATGAGTGACATCCGCTCGTACTCGACCATTGCCGAGCACGCGGACCCGAGCCAGCTGGCCGGGCAGCTGAACGTGCACCGAGCCGCCATGAACAGTGCCATTCTGGGTGAGAATGGCACTGTGATGCAGTTCGTGGGGGACGCGGTCATGGCGGTCTTCGGGGCACCTTTCGAGCAGGAGGACCATGCAGACCGTGCAGTCGCGGCGGCGCTCGGCATGCACGAGAAGCAGCTGCAGATCAATCGCCGGTGGGAGGAAGAGGGCCTGCCGCCCTTCGGCCTCGGCCTCGGCCTGTCGACCGGCGAGGCGGCAGCGGCCCTCTTGGGCTCCGAGGAGCGGCTGGAATACACCCTTGTGGGGGACACGGTCAACATGTCCCAACGGCTGCAGCAGCTGGCCGAGGCAGGCCAGACGGTGGTGTCCCAGGGAACGCTCGAGGCGTGGCGCACGCCTCGGGAGACCGTCGCCTTGCCGCCCCAGCTGGTGAAGGGACGCGAGACCCCCGTCATCGCATACAGACTGGTGGATGGCACGTGCGGCCCGGGGAACCGCGCGACGACAGAAAGTGGGTGACATGGACGCCTTGGTGGTAGACCGAGTCCGTAAGACGTTCGAGGCGGAGAACGTGCCGGTGCGCGCGCTGCGGGGCGCCAGCTTGGTGGTGCCGTCCGGAGACTTCGTCGCGCTGATGGGTCCCTCGGGGTGCGGGAAGTCGACCCTTCTGAATCTCATCGCAGGGTTGGACGTCGCCGACGAGGGCACCATCACGGTGGCGGGAGAGCTGGTCACCGGCCGGACCGAGGACGAGCTGTCGCAACTCCGCCGGCGTCACATCGGCATCGTCTTCCAATTCTTCAATCTCTTGGAAGGCATGACGGTGCTCGAGAACGTCGCGCTGCCGGCGGTCATCGCCGGGCGAAAGCGGAAGATGGCGGAGACCCGCGCCCGCGACCTTCTCGACCTGCTGGGAATCGGCGACAAGGCAGGCACGGTGCCGGGGATGCTGTCGGGAGGTCAACGCCAGCGCCTCGCCATCGCACGCGCTCTGGCCAACGAGCCGACGCTGCTGCTGGCCGACGAGCCGACCGGCGCGCTGGACTCCGAGGGCGGGCACGAGGTGATTGAGCTGCTGAGCCGCCTTCACCATGGAGGGCAGACGATCGTGCTCGTGACGCACGACGCCGGGGTGGCGTCGGCAGCGGACCGCATCGTCCGCATGCGGGACGGGAGGATCGCTGCCGATGAGGACTCCGAGATCCCTGTCGCCGTCCAGTCCTGACCGGGTACATCCGGTGGCAGTCGAAGGTGAGATGAAGCTCGAAGTGGCCGACGGGCCCGTCGTGGCCGCATCGGCACCGACCTCGGCCACGTTCAGCTCCTTCAGGCTGCTCCAGGTCCTCATCCTGGCGCTCACCGTCGCCGGCGTCGTGATCGGCCTGCGGGTCGAGGTGCCGGGCGGGGTCGCGCCGGTTGATTCGGTGGCCTTCGGGCTCACCCTCGTCTGGGCGGTGGTCGGCTTCGTCGACACCCATGCGCGCGATCGCACCGGTTCGAAGGTGTCGCCGTTCCATCTCATTGCTGGCATAGACGCGCTGGTGGCGACGATCGCTCTCACGGCAGGCCGCAGGGCAGAGCTGCTGCATGCCTCGAGCAGCGCGCGTGACCTCGCAACGGTGGCGGCGCTCGCGGTCACCGCGATCTCGTTCCATTTCCTCCTCGCGTTGCCCGATGGCAGGCTGCAGCAGTCGTCTCGCCGCGGCGCCGCGGTCGTCGCCTACGTCGCGGCGCTCGGTGTCGGGATCGGCCTGGTCGTGAACCACCAACCGTTCACCGTGGTGGACAGCGCCATCAGCTGGATCATCGCGGGGGTGCTCGCGATCGCCCCCCTGCGTGCCCGCTACATCACGTCCATCGGATACCGCCGGGACCGGATGGAGTGGTTCGGCATCGGGGTGACGCTGGCTGCGACGGTGGCGCTGGTCGCCACGGTGTTGCATCTGCTCGTGGGTTGGCCCGGCCCGCTCGGAGCCGTCGCCGCCGGCGCAACGGTGCTGGTCCCGCTCGGGTTCCTGGCCGGCGAGAGCAGGCGGCTGGGGCCGCACGGGAGCCGGGGGCTGGTCCAGGTCTTGGCGGTCTTCGGGTTCGTCGTCGTGGTGTCGGCGATCTACCTCGTCGTGGTGCTCGGACTCGGGCACGCGCCGAAGACGACCGGCGACAAGGAGGCCCTGGCGCTCGCCATGGTCGCCTCGGGCGTGGCCGCCCTGATCTTCGTCCCGGTGCGGGCGCGCTTCGTCGATTCGGCGACCCGCTTCGTCTACGGCTCTCGGGAGGCTCCCGACGAGGTCCTTCGGACGTTCGGGAGCAGGCTCACCCGGGCCATTCCCATGGACGAGCTGCTCCTGCAGCTCGCCGAGTCGCTTCGCAAGACCATGGGCCTGACCAGCGCGGAGGTCTACACCGGAACCGGCGAGGTACTCGAGCGCACGGCGTCCGTCCCCGATCTCGGCCCGGCGTCGCTTGTCGTGTCGCCGAGGGAACGGCCGGTCGTCACGAGGGCCGGAGTGTCGGGGACCGCGTGGGCTTCCGTGTGGTTGCCGGCGCTGCTCCAAGGCCGAGAGCGGGAGCAGGTCCGAGTCGCCCCCGTCAGCCATGCGGGGGAGTTGCTGGGTCTCATCGTCGTGGAGCGGACGGCGATGGCGAGCACATTCTCCGACGACGACGACCGCGTCCTCGCCGACCTGGCGCGCCAGGTCGGGCTCGCCCTGCACAACTCGCAACTCGACACCGCCCTGCAGACCACGCTCGACGAGGTGCGCAAACAGGCCGATGCGCTGCGCGAATCACGAGCGAGGATCGTGGCCAGCGGAGACGCCGAGCGCCGTCGCGTCGAGCGCAACCTCCACGACGGGGCGCAACAGCATCTCGTGGCTCTGGCCGTGAACCTGCGCCTGGCCAGGGACATCATCGTCGATGACCAGGAGGCCGGCTTGGAGATGCTCGAGCAGCTCGCGGGCGAGGTCCAAGAGACCATTCAGGAGCTCAGGGAGCTCGCGCACGGGATCTATCCGCCTCTGCTGGTCGACAGCGGTCTGGTCGAAGCGCTGCGGGCCGCGGCGAACCGGAACCCCCTCCCCGTCGCCATTCAGGCCGACGGGATCGGCCGCTATGCCTCCGAGACGGAGGCAGCCGTCTACTTCTGCTGCCTCGAGGCACTGCAGAATGCCGCCAAGCACGCACCCGATGCCCGCGTCGAGATCCGGCTCTGGGAGGAGTCCGGCGGTCTGCTCTTCACCGTCGCCGATGACGGGCCCGGGTTCGATCCGGAGAAGGCCCAGCGAGGGCACGGGTACGTGAACATGGCCGACCGGCTGGGAGCGATCGGTGGCACGGTGCGCTGGGATTCCGAAATCGGGAAGGGGTCGCAGGTGCGCGGCTCGGTCCCGCTCGTCTAGGGATCGACGTTTTCAGACCGAGACGAATTCGTGCGCGTCACGCTCCTCCCACAGGCGGCGGAGGGTGTCGGCACCGAGGTTCTCCTTGTTGAGGTAGGCCCGGGCCCCGCTCGTGGCCACCTCGGGTGGTAGATCACCGGCGTCGTAGGTGGAGCAGAGGATGACCACGACGTCAGGGTGGCGGGCCACCATGGTGCGTGCGGCCTCGATCCCGTTCATCTCGGGCATGTTGATGTCCATCAGCACCAAGGCCGGGCTCAGCTCCTCCTCGAGCGAGATCGCCTCGGTGCCGTTCGCCGCCTCGCCGACCAGTTCGAACTCCGTGGCCCGCCTGAGGACGGCCTTCATGGCGGCCCGGAAGGGTGCCTGGTCGTCGACGATGAGCACGGGGAGCCGGTCGCTCACCTGACCATTCTCTCACGGAGGTTGTCCCGGTGACCGTGGTGCTGGCACGCGGGAGTGGGTGGTGGTGTCACCCTCCGCCGGGGTCGCTCAGGTAGACCAGGACCGCCTTGACACGCCGGTTCACGTCGCGCTCCTCGGTGAGGCCCAGCTTGGAGAAGATCGAATTGGTGTGCTTCTCCACGGCCCGCTCGGACACCTGCAGGCAGGCTGCGATGGCAGCGTTGCTCTTGCCCTTCGCCATTTCGCCCAGAATCTCGGATTCCCTCGGCGTCAGCCAGGAGAGGTCGGACTTCCGCCGCGACGACTTGGCCTCAATGAGCTCGTCGACGATCTGCGGGTCGATCATGGAGCCGCCCTGGGCGACGGTCCGGATGGCCTGCGCGAGCTCGTCGACCCCGGCGACCTGCTCCTTCAGCAGGTAGCCCCGCCCGGCGGAACCCGTTTCCAGCAGTGCCAGCGCATAGGAGGGCGTCTTGTACTGGCTGAGGACCACGACCCCGACCTCGGGCTTGTGCTCTCGCAGCCACGACGCAGCCTGGATTCCCTCGTCGGTCCCGGTCGGGGGCATGCGGATGTCGGTCACGACCACGTCCGGCGACGCGTCCTCTATGAGCTGGAGCAGCTCCGGCAGGTCGGCGGCGCGGCCGACCAGCTCGAAATCGGGCTCCCCGTCGATGATCCGTGAGATGCCCTCCCTCAGAAGAGCGTTGTCCTCCGCCAATGCCACCCGGATGGTCGCCATGCCAAGCGTACGGTAGCGCGCCGGGCCGATGCCCCCTGGTCGGAGGCATCGGAGCCGTGGTACTGGCACCCCTCGGCCGGGCGGGGTGGCACCCTTGGGCGTTGTCGGTCGCTTGGCGAGACTGCATACCGGTGAGGGAGGTCGTCGCGAGAGAATCGCCGCCGTGATGCAGCAGCGGCTCGGCGTGGTGCGGTACCGCTCGAGGGCCACCCTGCGGCACCGCCGGGGCAGCTATGTCTCGCTCGTGATCCTGGTCGGCCTCATCGCCGGCCTCGGCCTGGGCAGCCTGGCGGCGGCCCGGCGCACCCAGTCCTCCTTCTCCACGTTCTTGGCCTCGACGAACCCGTCGGACCTGACCGTGTCCATGTATGGCGGTGGGGGCGGGTCGACCAACCCCGACTACGACCCCGCCCTGACGGCGCGGATCGCCCACCTTCCCGACGTGCGCCATGTGGCCGCTGCGGTCGAACTGACGGGCGCGCCGCTCACGCCCGACGGCGCGCCGCGGCTCCGGGTCACGGGCGACGCGTATCCGATCGCCAGCATCAACGGCCTGCTCTTCAGTCAGGACCGCCCCGGGCTCATCGCTGGCCGCATGCCGTCGGCCGACGCGCCCGATCAGATCGTCATGGCCCCCGCCGTCGCGGAGCAGTTCGGGTTCCGCCTCGGCCAGGTGATCCCCTACGGGTTCTACTCGGACGCCCAGCAGGGCCTGCCGGGCTTCGGGACGAGCGCCGTGAGACCGGCGCTGCGCGCCAACCTGAAGCTGGTCGGGCTGGCTTCGCTGAACTCGGAGATCGTGGAGGATGACGTCGACATCCTCCCCACCCTCATCCCGCTGTCGCCGGCATTCACCCGGGTGGTGCTGGCGCAGAAGGCGGAGCAGTTCACCGGCGCCCTGATCTACGGGATCCAGACGAAGGGCGGCGCCGCCACGGTGCCGGCGGTCGAGCGTGAGGTCACCGCGCTCACTCCCGCGGGTGTCATCTCCACCGACCATGCGCTGACACCGGTCAGCGCCAAGGCGGACCGCTCGCTGAAGCCGATCTCCTTCGCACTGGGTGTCTTCGGCGCCATCGCGCTGCTGGCGGCACTCCTCATCGCCGCCCAGCTGATGGCGCGGCGCTTCCGGGAGGAGGCCGGCGATCTCCTGGTGCTCCGGGCACTGGGCGCCGGCCCGGCGGATACCGTGCTCGACGGTCTTGTCGGCATGCTGGCGGCGATCCTGGCCGCATCGGTCTTGGCGGCGGTGATCGCCATCGCGCTCTCACCCCTCGCGCCACTCGGACCCGTTCGGCCGGTGTACCCGTCCAGGGGGGTCTCCTTCGACTGGACGGTCCTGGGCCTCGGCGTCCTGGTGCTCTTCGGACTCCTGGGCGTGATCGCCGTGCTCCTGGCGTACGCCACCGCACCACACCGCGCCGCACTGCGGCCCCGGATCCGTTCGACGACCGGAGCCCGGGTGGTGGCGGTGCTGTCTGGGGCCGGCCTGTCGGCCCCCGGTGTCGTCGGGGTGCGGATGGCGCTGGAACCGGGCGAGGGCCGCAGTGCCGTCCCCGTGCGCTCGGCGCTGCTGGGGTCGGTGCTGGCCGTCGCGCTCGTGGTGACGACGCTGACCTTCGGGAACAGCCTGCAGACGCTCGTGTCCAGCCCGGCCCTGTATGGCTGGAACTGGACCTACATCCTCAACCCCGTCGGAGCGGGCAGTGGCAACGTGCCACACGTCGCCTTCTCGTTGTTGAAGCACGACCGGTACGTCGCCGCCTACAGCGGCGCTTCGTTCAACGACGTGCAGATCGACGGCCAGGGCGCACCGTTCCTCATTGAGGACGTCAACGCGTCGGTGGCGCCACCCATACTGAGCGGCCACGGTGTCGACGCTCCGCGTCAGGTCGTCCTCGGCGCGGCAACGATGGCCAACCTGCACAAGCACCTCGGCCAGTACGTCACCGTGACCTACGGGGCGCCGGCGGACGCGCCGATCTACGTTCCGCCCACGCGGCTGCAGATCGTCGGCACCGCGACCTTCCCCGCCATCGGTTTCGCCAGCACCGTCTCGGACCACACCTCCATGGGGACCGGCGTGTTGTTCTCTTTCCAGATGCTCCCCAGGGCCTTCGACGCGGCCCTCAACAGCGGCCCCGTTCCCGCGCTGGACGGGCCGAACCTCGCCCTCGTCCGAATACGGCCCGAGGCGCCACCCGCAGCGGCTCTGGCCAGCCTGCAGCACATCGCGGCCGCGGCCAACAAGGTCTACGCCGAGGCGGAGGGCGGAGTGGGGGGCAACCAGCTCGCGGTCCAGGGAGTGCAGCGTCCGGCGGAGATCGTGAACTACAGGACGATCGGCCTCACCCCCACCGTCCTGGTGTCGGGTCTTGCCCTGGGGGCCATCGTGGCGCTCGCGCTGACGCTGCTCGCCTCGGTGCGCCAGCGCCGCCGCGACCTGGCCCTGCTGAAGACGGTCGGATTCGTGCGGTGGCAACTGGCAGCCGCCGTGGCCTGGCAGGCCACCGTGGCCGCCGTCGTCGGGATCGCCTTCGGGATCCCTCTCGGCGTCATCGCCGGCCGGTGGCTGTGGGACCTGTTCGCTCGCCAGATCTATGCCGTGCCCTATCCCACGGTGTCCGTTGTGTCGATCCTCCTGGTCGCACTCGGCACGCTGGTGCTCGCCAACGTGGTGGCGGCGGTGCCAGCCCGCCACGCGGCGCGTACGCCGACCGCCCTCATGCTGCGGGTCGAGTAGGTGCCACGCGGTATCGGCGCAATCCATCCGACTCGACACCATCCTCGACGAAGGAGACGACCTCCCGTACCCAGACGGCGAATCCGTCAGGATTGCTCCGGACGACCCAGTGCCCGGCGTCCACGGGGCGGCGCCACATGTTCGACGCCCACTCCTCGAGTCCGTCGAGCAGCGCCGGTGTGACGTACTTGTCGTGCACGGGGACGACGAGCTGCACCGGCACCTCGGTGTGGCCCGCCACTGGCCGGCGCAGGCGCCCGTAGACGTTGGCCCGGTACAGCTCGACGCCGTGTGAGAAGTCGGCGCCGAAGGTCGGTGCCGGCCAGTTCCCATCGGTCTGGGCGTGCTCGATCCTGTGCAATGCGGCGGCCCAGAGCGCGGCGGCGTGCCGGCTGCGGGTCATCAGCTCGGGGAGCAGTGGCAGCCGGAAGTACGCGATGTACCACGAGTGCAGCGCCTGGCTGAGCACCTCTCGGAGGTCGCCCGGGCTGAGAGAGCGGTGGCGCCGTGCCCACAGGGCGGCATGGTCCAGTGGGGGTCCCGACACGGAGGTGAAGCTCGCGAAGCGGTGCGCCACGCCTCTCGTGGTGACCGCCTCCCAGCCCTGAATGGAGCCCCAGTCGTGCGCGACCAGGTGCACGGGCGCGTCCGGGCTGGTCTGATCGACCACGGCGGCCAGATCCTCGACCAGCAGTGGCAGCGCGTAGCCGTCTCGGCCCGCCGGAGCGTCGGATCGGCCGGCACCCCTGACGTCGTACGAGACGACGTGCAGGTCGGTGGCGAGGCGCTCTGCCACAGGACCCCAGACGGCGCGCGTGTCGGGGAAGCCGTGGACCAACACGACTGTGGGGCGCCCGCGCTCACCGTATTCGGTGATCGACAGGGACAGCCCGGCGCCGCGGACCCGCGCCTCGATCACCATGGTGCAGAGTCAACCATGGTGATCCACGGGCGTCGAACGGTCCGTCCGCAGGACCGCCAGAGGTCTTCGGGCTCCGTGTGACGGTGCCCGCTATCGGGGCGGGGTGATCGCCGCCTTCAACTGCCCGAGCGCGGTGGCGAGCTCGGCCGCCCGGTTCCGGCGGGCCGCATCTGCAGACGCCAACTGCTCGCCGGTCGGGTGCTCGCCCCCGGAGCGCATCAGGTGGTCGGCCTCGACCGCGAACGCCAGGCCGCGCAGGCTCTCCGCGGCCCGCGCGGTCAGCGCACGAGTTGTTTCGTCGGGGGCAGTGGCGGCGGACCGTTCGAGGCCCGTCACAGCCTCGTCGACCTGCACGCCGACACTGGCCCTGCGTTGTTGGTCGTCCGCGTCGGTCTGGGACAGGACGAGGTCCCGGGCAAGCTCGGCTGCCGCCACGGCGGGTCCCACCGAGCGTTGCCACTCGGCCTCACGCCCCTGCCGGCGGGTGCGCGCGATCAGCAGGACCACCAGGATCACCGCCAGCACGATGACCACGGCGAGGAGTACCCATCCCCACGCCGTGGAGCTCGACGACGACTTGGCCACCGTGGTGGTGGTCGTCGTCGGACGTGTGGTGGTGGTCGTGGACGGATGCGCCCGGGTGGTGGTCGTGGCCGGGGCCGTAGTCGTCGTGGCCGGCGCGGTGGTCGTGGTGGTCGTCGGCGCCGATGTCGTCGTGGCGGGTGCTGTGGTGGTGGTCGTGGCCGGCGCGGTCGTCGTGGTGGTGTCCTGGGCTGCCGCGGCGCTCGCCAGCAGGCCGATGATGATCGGCACCGACATGATCGCGACCACCAGTACCGTGGCGAGCCTGTGAGCCTTCGGGTCCATGGGGGCAGCCTAGGGACACCGTTTGGCTCGTACGGGGACCATTGCCCCTGACCCTTCGGACGCACGTGCGGGGGAAGGGGGGAGAGGCTCCCCGCTGGAGAACCCCTGTTGGGCACTACCGCCTCGTTACTGGGCGGACCTAGATTTGCATCGTGCGACAACTCGGGTTGGGCGAGGCGGCCAGGTGCCGCGCCCGGTGAGGGAGACCGCACCGTGACGGGCCCGTCGGAAGGACCGGAGCTGCGCCAGTTGACGGTCGTATTCACGGACCTCGTCGGCTCGACCGACCTCGCGTCCGCGCTCGACCCAGAGGACTGGCACGAGGTACTGAACGCATATCAGCACCTGGTGGCCGACATCGTGACAGCCCAGGGCGGAGTGGTCGCGCAGTTTCAGGGCGATGGCGCCATCGCCTATTTCGGCTATCCCGAGGCGCAGGAGTCGGCGAGTCGCGACGCACTGTCGGCCGCCATCGCCATCGTCAAGGACATCGTGCGGCTCGGCAGCGAGCTCCCGTCCGAGTTGGGGATAAGCGACCTGCAGGCGCGCGCGGGCATCCACACCGGTGAGGTCCTGGTCGCGCCCGTGACCGCCGGCGGGCAGGAGCGGCTCCCCGACGTCTGGGGTCAGGTCCCGAACATGGCGGCCCGCCTGCAGGCGGCGGGGGAGCCGGGTCAGATCGTCGTGAGCGGCGAAACCGCAGGTCTGGTCGCCGGGTTCTTCGAGCTCGAATCCCTCGGCTCCTTGACCTTGAAGGGCATCGGGCATTCCGTACCCGCCTTCCGTGTGGTGCAGCGGAGCGCAGCCCGCCACCGGCTCGAAGCCCGACCGCTCACGGCCTTCATCCCCCGCACCGAGGCCTCGTCCTGGCTGCGGGAGCACTGGGGCGATGTGGAGACCGGGACGGGTCGGCTTGCTCTGGTGCTGGGCGAGCCCGGCATCGGAAAGTCGCGGTTCCTGCTCGAGTTCAGCACCGAGCTGGCCGCGCAAGGTCATACCGTCACCACCATCTACTGCAGCCGGCGCGGCTCACTGAGCCCGCTGCAGCCATTCGGTGAGGTCATGGGCGAGGTGCCCGCGACACCGCAGGAGGCCGTTGCATGGGTTCAGGACCAGGCCGGTCCCGGGCCGCTCCTCCTCGTCGTGGAGGACGCGCACTGGGCGGACCCCAGCACGCTGGAGGCCGTGCACGTGATCGCCCGCAGCGGTGCACGCGTCCTGGTCGTGATGAGCGCCCGGCCGGAGATCGCAGACGACCCGCACGTCCAGTCGGACGTGCGGCTGACGCTGGACAGGTTGAGCAGTGATGAAGCGCGCGGCTTGCTGGAACAGCTGCCCGAGGCTGCGCAGTTGAGGGCCGAGGTCCGTGAGGCATTGGTGCGGCGAGCCGACGGGATCCCGCTCTTCCTCGAAGAATTGGCGCGCGGACTCACGGACGGATCGGAGGTCGTCGGCTCCGCAATGCCGACGACGCTCTCCGAGGTGATCACCGCACGGCTGGACCGGGTGGGTGAGGCGAAGCGGGTGGCGCAGGCTGCCGCGGTCATCGGACGATCCTTTGATCGGCTCGTGTTGGTGGCGGCGACAGGGCTGGAGGGAGAGGATCTGGACGCCGAGCTGCGCCGGTTGCAGGAGCACGCCATCATCGAACCGGCGACGAGGACGGATGAGATGCAGTTCCGCCACGCCCTCTTCCATGAGGCCTCATACCGCTCGGTGCTCAGGCCCGACCGGGTGCGCATGCACGGTGCCGTCGGCGAGATGCTGGTGTCATCGGGTCGCGCGGGGTCGCAGCCCGAGATCGCCGCATACCACCTCGGCGCCGCAGGAAGGGCGATCGAGGCAGTGCCCCTGTGGAAGCAGGCCGCCCACACGGCGCGGCAGAACGCCCGGTTCCGTGAGGCCGCGGGCCATGAGCGCGAGGTGCTCGCGCTGGTGGAGCGGTTGCCGGAGGAGGAGCGGGAGCACACCGAGCTGAAGTCGCGCAGCCGACTCGTCATGTGCCTGACCGCCGTCGACCAGAGCGCGCCCGAGGCCCTCGAAGAATCCCGGCGGGTAGAGGAACTGGCGCGCCAGCTGAACGATCGTGAGATCCTGCTGCGCAACTACATGGTGCTGGTGCCGTGGTGGCAGGCCAGCGCGGAATACTCGACCATCAACCGGATCTTGGCCGAGGCCAGGAGCGAGGCTGAGGCCCTGGGGGACGAATGGACCCTTCAGCTGATCACGACCTACGAGGCGACGACGCGGATCTGGCAGGGCATGCTCGAGCAGGGCCTCGCGCAGATCCGGGCCTCGTACGAGACGAGCGGCCTGCCACTCGACGCCAGCCTGAGTGATCTGCCGCCGATGCGGTCGGTCGAGTTGATGGCACTGGCGGCGCCGCGGGTCGCCACGGCTCTTGCATGCTGGCTGCGCGGACACGCCACCGAGGCATGGCTGATCGCCGACGACGTGCTACGCAACACCACCGAGCGACAGGTGCCACAGGCGCAGGCCGTGGCCGCCGTGACGTCGGCCATCATGGCGCAGCTCGACGGCGAGCGGGAAACCGTGGTCAAGTTGGCCGGCGAGGCGGTGCACGTGGCCGACGAGGTCAGCACCAGGCAGTGGCGGCAGTGGGCCCGGTCGCTCCAATGGTGGGCGGGTGAGGGTATCGAGGAGCCCGAGCTGCCGGGCCCGCTCCTTCAGCCCTACTTCCAGATGCTTCTGGCCGACGACCCGCGAATGGAGACTGGCCGGGCACTGACCCTCCTCGCGGAGGCACTCGAGCTCTGCCGCGCCACCGGCGAGCGGTTCTGTGAGGCCGAGATCCTGAGGGTGAGGGCTGGTCGCCAGAACGGCATCGGTCGGTCGGGCCGGGCGCAGGACGACTACGACGAGGCCGTGGCGATCGCCCGGCAGCAGGGGGCCAGGATGCTGGAACTGCGCGCGCTGACCGACTGGGGGCGCCTCGAAGGTGCACCGGATCGTGTCCGAGCAGAGCTCGCTCTGTGCATCCCAGATGTCGCAGCCGGGGGTCCGAGCCGGAGCCTCGACGAAGCCCGAAAGGTCATCGGATCGACGTGAGCGTCACCGATTGGAGCGACGACTTCCTCGACAGCCTGCGCACGCAAGCCGACCCGCCGGCGGACGACATCGTGGCCGGCCTCTTCGCCGGGACCGCCGACGCTGCACCGCGAACTCGTGGTAGCGCTGGGTGATCAGGAGGTTCCGCAGCACGGGGTCCGATATCGCCGCAATCTCCTGCACCGACA
This sequence comes from uncultured Acidimicrobiaceae bacterium, assembly GCA_964457065.1. Lineage (GTDB taxonomy): Bacteria > Actinomycetota > Acidimicrobiia > Acidimicrobiales > RAAP-2 > Bog-473. The sequence goes on from CAYWDQ010000016.1 coordinate 35,081, forward strand.
TGTCCATCTGGTGATCGTAGGTTGCGGCACCGGAGCAGTGCCGGTGTCGTGGCGCTACTTGGGCGGCGGGACCTTGACGCGGCGGCCGGGTGCCAGCAGCTGGCCGACCGGACCCTGCATGACCTTCTCGAACTGGTCCCGGCGGTGCGTCACCGAGATGCCATCCCAGTACCGCCCCCCGTAATAGAACTGGTCACGGATGCGCCCCTCTACGGTGAAGTAGCCGGCCTCCTCGCCTCTGGCGAAGTTCTCGAAGGCGATGCCCACCGTCTCCATGATGATCATGCGGAAGTCCCAGCCGTAGTAGACGTAGCGGGCCAGCCCCATGAACGCCTCGATGCCGAGGCCGCGGCGGTGCAGGCGCGGGTGCATGACGACCGCGGCGTGGCAGAACCGGTGCCGGAAGTCGGCGTTGTAGGCGACCACGAGCCCTAGGACCTCGAGGGAACCGTGCGGGCTCACCACGAACTGGCAGAGCACGCCCGGGTACAGCTGTTTGAGGAATTCGTCGTAGCTCGGCGTCGTTCCGCGGAAGCGCCACTGGAAGGTGACGTCGGGGTCGCTCGAGAGCCGGTACAGCGGTGCATGGTCCTCGTTGGTCAGCATCCGTAGATGGAGCCGCCGCGTCTGCAGGCTGGGCGACAGTCGAGGCTCGTCGTGCCCGGTGATCGCGCCGCTCACCGGGGAACGTCGCTCTCGTAGGGCAGGTGGGCGAGCGCGCAGTATTGCAGGTAGGCGTCGCGCAGGGTTGTGATCTGCAGGAGGAGCTCTATCGGCATGATCACATCGCCCCCAACGGCGTCCTCGATCGCCGCCATGAG
>CAYWDQ010000017.1:0-28698 GCA_964457065.1 uncultured Acidimicrobiaceae bacterium
TGACCATGAAGTACCCGTCGGTCTACCTGATGGGGCCGAAGGCGAGCGGCGAGGTCCTCTCGGTCGCCTACGCCGGCGCGGGCCAGCACCAGGACGCCGGCGCCAAGATGTTCCACATCGCCCCCGAGACCACGTCGACCATCGTCTCGAAGTCGATCTCCAAGGACGGCGGCATCACGACCTACCGCGGCAAGGTCCACGTCGACCCGCAGGCGCGCGGCGCCAAGTCCTTCGTGCGCTGCGACGCACTCCTCCTCGACGACCACTCCACCTCCGAGACGAAGCCCTACATGGAGGTGGGCGAGCGCGACGCCCGGATCGGGCACGAGGCCACCGTCTCGAAGGTCGGCGACGACCAGCTCTTCTACCTGATGAGCCGGGGACTGTCCGAGCAGCAGGCCATGAGCATGATCGTGAACGGCTTCATCGAGCCCGTGACCCGCACGCTGCCCATGGAGTACGCGGTGGAGTGGAGCCGACTCATTGAGCTGCAGATGGAAGGCTCGGTCGGCTGATCTCACGCAACCCGGTCTGCAGCGTGGCACCATAGAACCGTGCCGATGCGCGAGGAATGCACCCACTTCCAGAGCCGGACGTACGCGTCGGGCGAGGCGGCGCGCTTCTGCGTGCTCGACCTGGCCCCCGAGGCCCCGTGGCGTTGCCCGGAGAACTGCCCGTCGTACCACCGTCGCATGGCCGACGTGGGCTGGGTCCACGGCAGCCTGGTGGAGCCTGCGATCGAAGAGGAGCCGGGCGGCGGCGGGCCCGAGGTGGTCGAGCTCCTCGAATCGGCCGAGGACATCATCAACGACGTCGCCCCCGATGTGCTCGAGGAGGTGCGGGCCGAGGACGCCAGGCGGGAGCGCTCCGCCAACCGCTGGTGGCGCCGGAAGAGCTGACGCGCGCCCGGCGCTCGACTCAGCGCCCGGTGAACTTCGGCGGGCGCTTCTCCATGAAGGCCGTGACGGCCTCGACGAGGTCCTCGGAGGCCAGCATCCCGGCGTTCCAGGTGGCGACGTAGTCCAGGCCCTCGGCGACCGTCCGCCCCTCGTTGGCGGCCAGGACGGCCTTGGTGCCCTGCACGGCGATGGGGGAGTTGGCGGCGATCTCCGCCGCCAGCGAGCGGGCTGCCTTGTGCACGCCGTCGGTGTCGGCCGCGACATCGTTCACCAGGCCGATCTCCTTGGCCCGCTCCGCGCTGATGTCCTTGCCGGTCAAGGCCAGCTCCGCCACGTGCCCGGCGCCGATGATCGCCGGCAGCCGCTGCAGGCTGCCCAGGTCGGCCACGATCGCCATCTTGGCCTCGCGTACCGAGAAGACCGCGTCGGCGGAGGCGAGGCGGATGTCGCAGGCCGCGATGAGGTCCACGCCGCCGCCGATGCAGTAGCCGTGGACGGCGGCGATGACGGGCTTGGGGCAGCGCGCCACCGCCGTGATGGCGTCCTGCAGCCGGAGCACCTCGGTGCGGCCGGCACGGGCCCGGGCGGCCGGGGAGGCCGCTGCGCCCCCGTCCGACATGCCGCCGGCCAGCTGGCCACCCATCGTCTTGAGGTCGAGCCCGACGCAGAAGTGCGGGCCCCTGGCGGCAATGACGACGGCGCGCAGCGCGGCGTCGCCGGCCAGCACGTCCATGGCGCGGGGCAGGTCCCGCCACAGGTCCGCGCCCATGGCGTTGCGTGCCTCGGGGCGGTCGAGCCACAGGGTGGCCACCTCCCCGTCCGGCTCGATCGTGAGCACCGGCGACTCGAACCGTGCGGTCTCTTCCATGCCGCCCACGCTAACCGCCCTGCTGGATGCCCAGGTCGGGGCCACTAGAGTGCATGGGCCGCATTCGCATTCCGAGAGAGGTTCGACCCTGCACACGTTCAGCGCCGAGGCATCCGCGGGCTTGGCCGGACCGGGCTGGCTCCGTGAGCGCCGCGCCGCCGGCTACGAGGCCTTCGCGTCGACCCCGCTGCCCTCGGAGAGCGAGGAAGTCTGGCGCTATTCCCCGATCGACCGCCTCGCCCTCGACGAGTTCGGGCCCGAGCTCGGCGACGGCCCCGCGCCCGCCGGCGAGGAGCTGCAGGCCGCCGTCGAAGCCGCGCTCGGTTCGGTGGCGGGCAGCGTCCTCGTGCACAACGGGCGCGCCGGCACCTTCGTCGCCGGGCGCGGGGCCACTGGCCTCTCCTTCGGGCGGGCCGAGGACGTGGCGGCATCACCCGACATGCTCGGCTCGGTGCAGCACGGCGGCGATGCCCTCGTCCGCCTGAACGACGCGTTCGCGCCCGACCCGGTGTTCGTCGACGTGCCGGCGGGCGTCGCCGTCGACGGGCCGGTCCTGCTCGTCCACTGGTGCGACCCGGGCGCGGCCACCTTCCCCCGTCTCAGCGTGCGTGCCGGTGAGGGCGCCGCAGTGGCGGTCGTCGAGGTCTTCGCCGGCGCGCCGGGGCCGGACCGTTCGCTGATCGTGCCCGTCACGGAGCTGTCGGCCGCGGCGGGCGCCTCGCTGTCGTACGTGTCGCTGCAGATCCTCGGCGGGGCGGCATGGTCGATCGCCCGCCTCGTGGCGCGGGGTGACGGCGGGTCGGCGGTGCGCACCTTCACGGTCGGCCTCGGCGGTTCCTATGACCGTGTGCGGACCGACGTGTCGGTGGAGGGGAAGAACGCCCGCAGCGAGATCCTGTCGGCCTACCTCGGTGACGGGTCCCAGGTGCACGACATCCGGACCCTGCAGGACCACGCCGCGCCGCGGACGACCAGCGAGCTTCTCTGCCAGGGTGCCGTCGCCGACCGGTCGCGCTCGGTCTACAGCGGGCTGATACGCGTCCACCGGGGCGCCGTCCGCAGCGACGCCCGGCAGACCAACCACAACCTCGTCCTCGACGAGGGCGCGCACGCCGACTCGGTGCCCAACCTCGACATCCTCGAGAACGACGTGAAGTGCTCCCACGCGTCGACGGTCGGCCCCATCGACGAGGACCAGCGCTACTACATCGAGTCGCGCGGGGTGGCACCCGAGGTCGCCGAGGGGCTCATCGTGCGGGGCTTCTTCGACGCCATCATCGAGCGGGGGCCCATTCCCGCGGTGACCCCGCTCCTCGAGCGTGAGGTGCACGACCGCCTCGAGGTCGCGCTCGGTGACCGGCGGGTGGTCGCCGGTGTCTGAGACGGTGGCGCTCTGCACGACCGACGAGCTGGTGTCCGGTCAGGCGAGGCGGTTCGACGTGGACGGGCACCGGATCGCGCTGGTGCGGATCGGCGACGCGTTCTTCGCCCTGGACGACGAGTGCAGCCACGAGGACTTCTCGCTGTCCGAGGGGGAGGTGTGGGTCGACGAGTGCGAGATCGAGTGCCCCCGGCACGGCAGCACCTTCGACCTGGTGACGGGGCAGCCCTGCTCGCTCCCGGCCACCCAGCCCGTCGCCGTCTACGGGGTCGAGGTCGACGGCGGCACGGTGTCGGTGGTGCTGCCGTGAGCGCCGAGCACGTCTTGGAGGTCAGGGACCTGCACGCGTCGGCCGGGGGACGGGAGGTGCTGCACGGCATCGACCTCACGGTGCGCAGCGGGGAGGTCCACGTGATCATGGGCCCGAACGGCTCGGGCAAGAGCACGCTCGCCCACGCGCTCATGGGCCGGCCCGGCACCGAGGTGACCGAGGGTTCCATCGCAATGGACGGGCGGGAGCTCGCCGGGCTGCCGGCGTGGCAGCGGGCCCGCGCCGGGCTCTTCCTCGCCCTGCAGCACCCGGTGGAGGTGCCGGGCGTGAGCCTCACCTCGCTGCTGGCCGCGGCGACGTCGGGTGACGCCGTGCCCGCGTCGGGCGCGCTGGCGGACCGCATGGTGGACGAGGCGAAGGAGGTCGGTCTCGACGAGAAGCTCCTGCGCCGGCCCCTCAACGTCGACCTGTCGGGCGGCGAGATGAAGCGGACCGAGATGGTCCAGCTCGGCGTGCTCCGTCCCTCCATCTGCGTCCTCGACGAGGTCGACTCGGGGCTCGACGTCGACGCGCTGGGCGAGGTGGCGCGCATGCTCCAGCGCGCCACGACCGAGTGGGGGGTGGGCATCCTCGCCATCACGCACTTCAACCGCTTCCTGGTGCAGCTCGAGGCGGACCTGGTGCACGTCATGGTGGGCGGGCGCATCGTGGCGACGGGCGACGCGGACCTGGCGTTGCAGCTCGAGCGGACCGGCTACGCCGGCTACGGGGACGATCGCTGAGAGCGCGCTGAGCGTTCTGCGGGGCGCTCCACCCCTGCACAGCCGCCGCCTCATCCCAAAGTCGCACCGACAGACCCCCCAAGGTCGCAGCCCGCTGCCCCCAATTGCGTGACCCCGCTTGGTACCGTGAATCGTCATGGCGAACGGTCGTCCAACGGGCGACGGGTCGGACCGCTCCCCCAGGAGGCATCGCGGCCAGGCCGCGAACCAGGAGGGGCTGTCCGCGCTCGGTCGCCAGATGCGTGGCGGGACCGACGCCGGGAACGTCGCCAACGAGTCCGGGCTGCGGTCCCTGGGCGACCGCATCGACGCCTCGCGCTCCACGCGCCGGGGGAAGCGGCGCAGCGGGAAGCCGAAGTGGAGTGCAGGCAAGAAGACGGTGGTGGCGCTGCTGGGGGCGATCGTGGTGCTGGTGGCGACCGTCGGAGCCGGGTACGGCTACCTGTGGTACCGCTACGACCAGATCAGCAAGATCCACATCAGCGCCGAGGTGGCGGCAGCGAGCGGGGCGCCGTTCACCATCCTCGTCATAGGTTCGGACAGCCGTGTCGGCGAGTCCGCCGCGGCCGCGCAGGCGTTCGGCTCGGCCTCGGAGGTCACCGGGCAGCGCAGCGACGTCGTGCAGCTGTGGCGGGTGACGCCGTCGACCAAGCAGATCCAGATCGTCTCCATCCCGCGCGACACCGTCGTGTCCATGCTCGCGCCGGACTCGTCGCAGTTCGGCACGTACAACCGGATCAACGCCTCCTACGACTCCGGCGCCAACCAGTTGGTGAAGACCATCACCGCCAACTTCGGCATCCCGATCAACCACGTCGTCCAGGTCGACTTCTCCGGCTTCCAGGACGCCGTCAATGCGCTGGGCGGCATCTACCTCGACTTCCCCTACCCGGCCAAGGACTCGTACTCGGGCCTCGACATCACGACGCCCGGGTGCCAGCTGCTCAACGGCGCCCAGGCGTTGGCCGTGGCGCGCGCCCGCCACTACGAGTACTACGCCGACGGCTACTGGCAGTACGACGGGACGAGCGACTTCGGGCGGATCCAGCGCCAGGACGTCTTCATCAAGGCCCTCATGAGCGCGGCCAAGTCGAAGGTGAACCCGCTCACGGTCAACTCGTTCATCGGGTCCATCCACGAGGGGATCCAGATCGACGACGGCTTCGGCTTCAACGAGCTGATCGGGCTCGCCCTGACCTATCACTCGTTCGACCCCACCAGCCTGGGGGGGCTGACGCTGCCCACGGTCGCGGCCAACGGCTTCGGCGACCTGGGCGACGTCCTGACCGTGGACCAGCCCGCTGCTCAGCAGATGCTGGTGAGCATCTTCGGCTCCAGCCTCGTCACGCCGACCAACCCGCCTCCCGACGCCGCCGGCGACCCCAACCCGCCGCCGCCCGTGACGGCCCCTCCGGCCGCCGCCGCTCCGGCCACGCCGGCGACGGGCGCCAGCACCGCACCGACCGCCCCCCCACCGCCGTCGTTCAACCCGACCACCTGCAGCCCCGCCTAGCGACGGGGGGTCGCTACCGCGCCCTTACCGGGCTCGCGCAGAGTGCGGGCATGGCAGACCCTCGACCCCACGGTGTTCCGGCCCGCCGCCAACTCCTTCGCCACCTCGGTCCTCGCCGGTCGCGTCACCGAGACCAGGGGCTTCTGGGTCCTGGTCGCGGCCGTGGCGCCGTTCACCGTCGTCCTCCCCGCGATCCTGGTGGCGGTGGCCCTGACCAGCCCGGCGACCGGCCCCGGCGCGGACACGTCGCAGCCGGCCCAGTTGATCTGGGCGGGGTTCCTCGCGGTCGCCGGGGCGGTGCTCGCCCTGACCGTCTGTCCATCCCGGACGACGCTCAGCGGACGCGGCATCAGGCGCCGGTGGGGCTGGCGGACCGTCGAGGTCCCGTGGGGGCATACGCGGGGCGACGGCCCGGGGTGTGGGTCCTGCGCGCCGGCGAGGCGCCGCTGCGGGTCCCCACGATCGTCCCGCTGGTGCCCGAGGTGACCGCGGTCGAGCGCTCCCTGCGGTCGTGGACGCAGAGGCAGTCGGTCGGCGACGCGGGCCACGGGGGCGGCTGACGCAGCGGGTGCGCCGGCCCGGTCAGGAGGCCTCGACGGCCACCTCGTCGAGCCCCTGGGCGAGGGCGTTCCAGCTGAGGGTGGCGCACTTGATGCGCACCGGGAACTTCACGACACCTTGCAACGCTGCCAGCTCGCCCAGCTTGTCGAGGTCGATCTCCTCTGGCTCGTCGGCGCCGTCCCCGTCGTGCTCGAGGGACGCCTCGTGGATCGACATCATCCCCTTGAAGGTGCTGATCAGCTGGCGCACCTCGCCGACCGGCCTGCCCTTGACGGCGGCCGACATGAGCGAGGCGGAGGACTGGCTGATGGAGCAGCCCGAACCGGCGATCTTGAGGTCGGCCAGCGTGCCGTCCTCGACCACCATGGAGAGCACCACCTCGTCGCCGCACAGCGGGTTGAAGCCCTCCACACGATGGGCGGGGGGCGAGTCCAGCTCGCCCCGGTTCCTCGGCGAGCGGTAGTGATCGAGGATGATCTCGCGGTACAGCTCTTCGAGGTCGGCCATCAGCCGAACAATCTACCGGCTTCCAGCAATCCCTCGATCAGCACCTCGATGTCGTGCTCGTCGCTGAACAGGGACAACGACGCTCGTGCCGTGGCCTGCACGCCCAGCTTGCGCATCAGGGGCTTGGCGCAGTGGTGGCCCGGCCGCACGCAGACGCCGAATTGGTCGAGCACCTGGGCGAGGTCGTGCGCGTGCACGCCCCGGTAGGCCAGTGACAGCACGCCGCCGCGGTCGGGTCCGGCCGGGGGGCCGAAGATGCGGCAGTCGGACCCGAGCTTCTCGTCCAGGCGGGCCAGCGCGTACTCGGTCAGCGCCAGCTCGTGGGCGCGGATGCGGTCCATCCCGATGTCGCTCAGGTACTCGATCGCCGCGGTGAGCCCCACCGCCTCGGCGATGGGCGGGGTGCCCGCCTCGAAGCGGGCCGGCGGCGGCGCCGGCCGGAAGGAGTCGAGCTTCACGTCGAGGATCATCCCGCCGCCGCCGAGGAAGGGCCCCATGCCCTCGAGCAGCGCGGCGCGGGCCCACAGGACCCCGAGGCCGGTCGGCCCCATCGTCTTGTGGGCCGAGAAGGCGAGGAAGTCGGCCCCGAGCGCGGTGACGTCGACCGGCGCGTGCGGGACGAGCTGCGCCCCGTCGGCGACCACGAGCGCCCCGGCGCGGTGCGCGACCTCGGCCACCTGTGCCAGCGGAGGGATCGTGCCGAGGACGTTGGACATGGCCGTGATGCCGACGAGCTTGACCCCGTCGACCAGCGCGTCGAGATCGTCGAGCACGAGGCGCCCCTCGCCGTCGATCGGGATGTAGCGGATGTCGAGCCCGCCGATCTCCTCGGAGAGGATCATCCAGGGGACGATGTTGGCGTGGTGCTCCATCTCGGTCAGGAGGATGGCGTCGCCGGCCCGCAGGTTGGCCCGGCCCCAGCTGTGCGCCACCAGGTTGAGCGACTCGGTCGTGTTCTTGGTGAAGACGATCTCGTGGGCGGGGTCCGGCGCGCCGATGAAGCGTCCCGCCACCACCCGGGCCCGCTCGTACAGGGCGGTGGCCTCCTCGGCCGTCGCGTAGACGCCGCGGTGGACGTTGGCGTGCGTCGTCTCGTAGTAGCGCGTCATGGCGTCGATCACGGACCGCGGCTGGAGCGCAGAGGCGGCGGCGTCGAGATACACGATCGGCTTGCCGTTCACCACGCGCGACAGCAGGGGGAAGTCCTTGCGCAGGGCCTCGACGTTGAGCGGGGCCGCGCCGGCGCCTGCAGGGGAAGGGGGCGGCGTCACCGCCACGCCTCGTAGCCCTCGGCCTCGACCCGGGCGGCGAGCTCGGGACCGCCGTCGGCGACGATGCGCCCGCCGACGAGGAGGTGGACGACGTCGGGGACGAGCTCCTCGAGCAGGCGCTGGTAGTGGGTGATGGCGAGCACGCCGAGCTCGGGGCGCGCCTCGCGCACGGCCCGCACGCCGCGCCCGACGACGCGCAGCGCATCGATGTCGAGGCCCGAGTCCGTCTCGTCGAGCACGGCCACGAGCGGCTGGAGGAGCGCCATCTGCAGGATCTCGTTGCGCTTCTTCTCGCCGCCGCTGAAGCCCTGGTTCAGGTGGCGGCTGGCGAACGACGTGTCCATGCCGAGACGCTCCATCCACTCGGTCATGAGCACGCGGACCTCGAGGACGGACACCTCCTCACCGGTGCGCGCCGCCATGGCCTGGCGCAGGAACGAGGCCACCGACACACCCTCGATCGACTCGGGGTACTGGAAGGCGAGGAAGATGCCGGCCTTGGCCCGCACGTCGGTCGGCCAGCCGGTGACGTCCTCGCCGTTGAGCAGGATGGCGCCGGAGGTCACCGTGTAGGCCGGGTGCCCGAGCAGCGCGCCGGCCAGCGTCGACTTCCCGGCGCCGTTGGGGCCCATCAGGGCGTGGATCTCGCCGGCGCCCACCGTGAGCTCGACGCCGCGCAGGATGGCGCCGTCCTCCGCGGAGACGTGGAGGTCCCGGACCTCGAGCAGCGGGGGGGCGTCCGTCATCGCTGAAAGCTTACCGTTTTAGTCAGGTTTCCGGGACGGGCCGCCGCAGCTGCCTCGCCGGGCCCTTCTCCGGCGGCCCTCACCAGCCCCGGTCCACCCATTCTTGGAGGTGGGGCGACTCGTCCCCGACCGTGGTGGAGGTGCCGTGGCCGGGCAGGACGAGGGTGCCCGGATCGAAGCGGGCGAAGATGCGCCGGTCGATCGACTGAATGATGGTGTCGAAGTCGGCGTTCTCGAACGAGGTGTTGCCGGGCCCGCCCGGGAAGAGGGTGTCGCCCGTGAACAGCAGGTTCGTGCCCTCGACGGCGAAGCAGATGGAGCCGGGGGTGTGGCCCGGCGTGGCGAGGGTCTTGATGCGCAGGTCGCCGACGCTTAGGAGCTCGTCGTCGTCCAAGATGAGGTCGTAGCTGGGCAACATGCCTGCGTCGGCGCTGGTCACGGCCACGGAGATGCCGGCCTCGCGCACGGCGGGCACCGCCTGGATGTGGTCCCAGTGCCCGTGTGTCTCGACCACCTGGGTCACGCCGAGGGTCCGGCAGATGTCGAGGAGGGCCTCGTGCTCGTTGGCGGCGTCGATGAGCATGGCGTCGCCGGTGCGGCGGCAACGGAGGATGTAGACGTTGTTGTCCATCGGGCCCACCACGATCTGGTGGACCTCGGCCGCCGCGTCGCTCCAGACTTTCTCCAACTGTCCCATGGCCCCAGCGTGGCACAGACGGGTCGTCGGTTCGGCACGGATCTGGTCGCCGAGGCCCGCGGTCTGGTAGACACCGCATGTACCGCCGGCGGGGCTGCCGGGGGAGAGGCAGAGGAGCCTGGGCATGAATTTCGCCTTCAGTGACGAGCAGGAGGAGCTTCGGACCGCGGTGCGGCGGTTCCTGGCCGAGAAGTCGCCCGAGACCGAGGTGCGGCGCCTGATGGACACCACGGAGGGCTACGACCCGGCGGTGTGGAGCCAGATGGCCGACCAGCTGGGCCTGCAGTCGCTCACCATCCCCGAGGAGTTCGGCGGCTCGGGCTTCACGTACGTGGAGCTGCTCGTCGTGCTCGAGGAGATGGGCGCGGCACTGCTGTGCGCGCCGTTCTTCTCGTCGGTGGCGCTCGGGGCCAACGCGCTGCTCACCTCCGGCGACGACGAGGCGAAGAAGGCCTACCTGCCCGGGATCGCGTCGGGCGAGACGATCGCCACGCTCGCCATCACCGAGGACAACGGGAAGTGGGACTTCAGCGGAGTGGAGCTCGCGGCCACCAAGAAGGGTGACGCCTGGGAGCTGAACGGCCACAAGATGTTCGTCATCGACGGGCACGTCGCCAACCTGATCATCGTCGTCGCCCGCACCGCGGCGGGCGTGTCGCTCTTCGCGGTCGACGGTGACGCGGCGGGGCTGACCCGCACACCGCTGCCGACGATGGACCAGACGCGCAAGCAGGCCCGCCTGGAGTTCGCCTCGACACCGGCGACGCTCATCGGCGCCGACGGCGGCGCCGAGCCGGGCCTGTCCAAGACGCTCGACCTGGCCGCGGTGGCGCTGGCCGCCGAGCAGGTGGGCGGCGCCCAGCACGTCCTCGACGCGTCGGTCGAGTACGCCAAGACGCGCATCCAGTTCGGCCGGCCGATCGGCAGCTTCCAGGCGATCAAGCACAAGTGCGCCGACATGCTGCTCGAGGTGGAGTCCGCCAAGTCGGCCGCCTACTACGCCGCCTGGGCCGCCGCCGAGGACTCCGACGAGCTGCCGGTGGTGGCCAGCCTGGCCAAGTCGTACTGCTCGGAGGCCTACTTCCACGCTGCGGCGGAGAACATCCAGATCCACGGCGGCATCGGCTTCACCTGGGAGCATCCCGCCCACCTCTACTTCAAGCGGGCCAAGTCGTCCGAGCTGCTCCTGGGCGATCCCTCCTATCACCGCGAGCTGCTGGCACAGCGCATCGGGATCTGAGATGCCGGGGCCATTCAGGCTCCGGCCCGGACCGGCGGGCGACCTCGCGTCCTATGTGAGCTCCACCGGCCCGGGTGCACCGGTCCGGGGGCACGTGCTGCTGTGCCACGACCTGCCGCGGCCCAAGGGCTCGGCCGCCGACGTGGCGCTCACGTTCCCCGCCCTGGCCGACCGGCTCACGCGTGAGACGGGCTGGCGTGTCGTGACGGCCGCGCTGCGCGGCGCCGGCGAGTCGGCCGGCGACTTCTCCGCGCTGGGCTGGCTCGACGACCTGCGGTTCCTGGCCGAGAACGAGATCCCCGGGGATTCGCCCCGGCTCGTCATCGGCTTCGGGTTCGGCGGGATCCTCGCGCTCCACCTGGCCGCCGGGGACGACCGGGTGGCGGGCGTCGCCTGCCTGGGCACGCCGTCGGACCTCGGGCCCCTGGCCCGGGACCCTGGGGACCTCCTCGCCAGCTGCCGGCAGAACGGCCTGATCACCGCACCCGGCTTCCCGGCCTCGGTGGAGGCCTGGGCCAAGGAGCTCTCCGTCCTCCACCCCTCCGAAGACGCCGCCCTCCTCAGGGGCCGGCCCCTCCTGATGGTCCACGGGTCCGACGACCCCGACGTCCCGCTGGCCGACGCCCGCGCCCTGGCCGACGCGGCCACCGGGCCCTCCGAGCTCCACGAGGTCCTCGGCGCGGGCCACTGGCTCCGGGCCGATCCCAGGGTGATCGCCATCCTGGTGGGCTGGCTCGAGCGGCGCCACTAGGCGGCGGCGGGCCCGCTCCCGCCCCGGGCCGAGACCGCGCTCAAGGCGGGCGCACCTCGTTCCGAGAACAGAGATCATGACCGACGGGGCAGCGACGCCCTTCACCGTGGTGGTCGAGTTCTCCGGGGCGGGGATGACCACGCTGGATCAGGGCTTGGCGACGTCGCACCCGTCGGGACCATGCGCCACGACGAGCGAGCAGGCTCCGGCCGGCCGCTCGTCCGGCGCGTCCGAGCCCGCCGCCGTCAGCCCGCCGCTGGCTCGCTACTCAACGCTGAATCGATCGCATCGCGCAACGCCCGAGCCGCCCGCCGCGCGTCGGCGGCCCGGGTCAGATAGCGCACCACTACGAAGTGACGGACACCGGCGGCCGTCAGGGCAGGGATTCTCTCCGGCGTCACACCGCCCGTCACGAAGACGGGAACGCTGGATCGTGCGCTGGCCAGACTGACGTAGCCCACGCCGGTGCCCGCCCGACCGGGCTTGGTCGGCGTGGCCTCGACCGGCCCGGCCGAGATGTAGCTCACGTCCTCGGCCGCGGCGGCGGCCAGGTCCGACTCGGAGTGGGTGGAGAGGCCGACGATCGCCCCGGGACCGAGGATCCGCCGCGCCAGGGCCACCGGCGCATCGTCCTGCCCGACGTGGACGCCGTCGGCGCCCACCTCGAGCGCCAGGTCGGGCCGGTCGTTGAGCACGAAGGGCACGCCGTGGGCCCGGCACACCTCGGCCGCCAGCCGCGCCCGGGCGATCAGCGGCCGGGCGTCGAGATCCTTGTCGCGCAGCTGGACCACGTCCACGCCGCCCTCCATGCACGCCACGAGGAACTCGGGCAGGTCGGGGCGGTCCGGCGTGCAGAGGTACAGGCGGCGACCCGAGAGGTCCCCCGCAGCGGTCACGTCCCGCCGCGTGCCCTGGCTTTCATCGCCTTCTTGGTGGCCCTGACCTTCTCCAGGCTCGTGGCGTCGGTGATGTCCGCCACCGAGAGGAACGTCCCGGCGCCGCCGTAGGGGGCCGTGGCCTCCCGCCATCCCTCGGGGCGCACGCCGAGCTGCTTGCCGAGCAGGGCGGCGAAGATCTTCGACTTCTGCTCCCCGAACCCGGGCAGGGACTGCAACCGCTCCACCAGCTCCTCCCCGCTGCGGGTGCCCTTCCAGATCGCATCGGCCCTGCCGCCGTAGTCCTCGGCGACGGCGCGGCTCACCTGCTGCACCCGGCTGGCCATCGACCCGGGGAAGCGGTGCAGGGCGGGGCGCTCCTTGAAGACCTCGGCGAGGTCGTCGGGCTCCATGGCGGCGATGGAGGCCGCGTCGAGCGAGCCGCCCAGCCGCCGCGCCAGCTCGGCCGGCGAGGAGAAGGCCTTCTCCATCGTGACCTGCTGGTCCAGCACCATCCCGATGAGCAGCGCCAGTGGATCGCGGCTGAGCACCCCGTCCGCCTCGTCGTCGCCGGTGATGTGCAGTGCAGCCCGTGCCACGGAAAGATCTTGCCACGGCGCCGGACGTGCCCCGGCGCCGCGACGCGGGCAGACTCTCGCCATGCACATCCCGGCCAAGGTCGACTACGGCATCCGCGCCCTGCTCGCGCTGGCCGCCGCCGGGACGCCCCAGACCGCCGAGTACCTGGCCGGCGAGCAGGGCCTGCCGCCCCGCTTCCTCGGCGCCATCCTGGCCGACCTCCGGCGGGCCGGCGTCGTGGCCAGCCAGCGCGGCGCCGAAGGCGGCTACCGGCTGGCCCGCGAGCCCGATGCCATCACCATCGCCGACGTCATCCGCGCCCTCGACGGCCCGCTGGCCGAGGTGCGGGGCTTCCGGCCCGAGGCCACCAGCTACGACGGCGCGGCCGAGAACCTCCAGCAGGTCTGGGTGGCGGTGCGGGCCAGCCTGCGCATGGTGCTCGAGAAGATCACCCTGACCGACGTGATCACGGGCAAACTGCCCGCACACGTGGAGGAGTTGGTCACCGACCCCGATGCCTGGGTCGCCCACTGACGCCGCGGGTTCCGGCCCGGTCGCCGTCTCGGTGGAGGACTTCCTGTGGTTCGTCGACCTCGCGCTCTCCGCCATGGCCGGCATCGTCGAGGAGCTCGGCGACGACCTGGCCAACCGGCGGCCGTCCTTTCGCGGCGGCAATTCCGCCTACGTGATCCTCACCCACTGCCTCGGCGTCATGGAGTACTGGGGTGGAGCGACCGTGGCCGAGCGCCCGGTGCAGCGCGACCGCAGCGCCGAGTTCGCCGCGCGCGGCCCTGTGGCCGGGCTGTTGCGGCGCGCCGAGCACGCCCGCCGGCGGCTGCGCGAGGACATCGTCGGGCTGGACGCCGGCGCCGCCCCGGTGGGCGTGCGCCCCGACGCCGGGGACCCCGAGCCCTACACCCGGACCAAGGGCGCAGTGCTGGTCCACATCCTCGAGGAGCTGTTCCAGCATCTCGGCCACATGGAGATCACGCGGGACACGCTGGTGGCGGGCGGGCGGCAATGACGGCACCGGAGGAGGCGGTCCCGATCGCCTGCAGCCTGGACACCGGATCGCTGGCCGAGCGGGTGGAGGAGTGGCAGGCCCTCGTCGCGTCGTCGGTCGTCGACGTCGACGTCGATGCCGACGCCACCACGGTGCGCCTGGTCCTCGACGACTCGCCGGCCTCGCTCGTGGCCGCGGCGTCGCTCGGTCAGCGCGAGAAGCGGTGCTGCACCTTCTTCGACGTCGCCATCGAGCTCGGGCCCGACAGCCGGACCCTCTCGCTGCGCGTGCCGCCCGGTGCCGAGGACGCGCTGGCCGCCTTCGTGGCGCTCCTCAACCCCTGAGTCGGCTCAGGTGGTGAAGGGGGCGGCGCGCGACGTGTCGATGCCGAGGTCGGCGATCGCACCGGCCACCACCGCGGGATCGACACGGCCGCCGAGGGCCAGCTGCTGCAGCACGGCGACGACGAGGTGGGAGGCGTCGACCTCGAAGTACGACCGGAGGGCCGTCCGGGCGTCGGAGCGGCCGAACCCGTCGGTCCCGAGCGAGGTGTAGGGGCGGGCCACGAAGCGCGCCACCTGGTCGGGCACGCTGCGCATGTAGTCGGTGATGGCGACGACGGGATCGGGGCCCGAGCCGAGGGCCTCGGTGACCACGGCGCGGCGCGGCTCGCCATCGGGGTGGAGCCTGTTCCAACGCTCCGCCTCGAGCGCGTCGACGCGCAGGCTCGTCCACGAGGTCACGGCCCAGGCATCGGCCCCGACGCCGTAGCGCTCGCCGAGGATGTGCTGGGCCTCCATCGCGATGCTCCACATCGGGCCGGAGAAGCACAGGGTCGCCCGGAGGTCGCCGGGCACGTCGGGCGCTGCGGCGAAGCGGTAGAGGCCCTCGATGATGCCGCGTCGGACGGCGGCGCCCTCCTCGCCCTCGGGGAGGGCGGGCATCGGGTAGTTCTCGTTGTAGAGCGTGAGGTACCAGAAGCGGTCCTTGGCGTCCGGGCCGAGCATCTCGGTGACCGCGGCCTCCACGATGGTGGCCACCTCGTAGGCGAAGGAGGCGTCGTAGACCATGGCCGCGGGGTTGGTGGAGGCGAGCAGCGGCGACTGCCCGTCGTCGTGCTGGAGCCCCTCGCCCTGGAGGGTGGTGCGACCGGCCGTGCAGCCCGCCAGGATGCCCCGGCCGCGCATGTCGCCGAGCGCCCAGGCCAGGTCCCCGACACGCTGGAACCCGAACATGGAGTAGAAGAGGAAGACCGGCACCATGGGCTGGCCCCAGGTGGCGTACGACGTGGCCAGGGCCGTGAACGACGCCAGCGCCCCGGCCTCGGTGATCCCCTCCTGGAGCACCTGCCCCGAGGAGCTCTCCGCGTAGTGCAGGGGCAGGTCGGCGTCGACCGGTATGTAGTGCTGCCCCTCGGGCGCGTAGATCTTCGCCTCGGCGATGAGCGGCTCCAGGCCGAAGGTCCTGGCCTCGTCCGAGACGATCGGGGCGACGAGCGAGCCGACCGTGGGGTCGCGCACGAGGTTGCGCAGGAGGCGGGTGAACACCATGGTGGTGGACACCGACTGCGCCCCCGAACCCGCCGCGAACTCCTCGAAGACCTTGGCGTCGGGCTGCTGGGGTGGCACGGCGCGCACGACACGCATCGGGACCGGCCCGTCGAGCACGCGCCCGCGGGCGCGTAGGTACTCCATGGCGTCGGACCCCTCGGCCGGGCGGATGTAGGGCGGATCACCCTCGAGGGCGGAGTCGGGGATGTCGTCGGTCAGGTACAGCCGGTCGCGCAGCGCGCGCAGCTGCGCCTTGGTCATCTTCTTGATCTGGTGGGTGGCGTTGCGCGCCTCGATCTCGGGTCCGAGCGTCCAGCCCTTGATCGTCTTGGCCAGGATGACCGTCGGCGCCCCCCGCTGCTCGGTGGCCAGCTTGTAGGCGGCATAGAGCTTGCGGTAGTCGTGGCCGCCGCGGGGGAGCGAGACGAGCTCGTCGTCGCTGAGGTCCTCGACCATCTTGCGCAGCCGCGGGTCGGGTCCGAAGAAGTGCTCGCGGATGTAGGCGCCCGACTCGGTGGCCAGCTTCTGGTACTCGCCGTCCACCGTCGTGTTCATGCGGTCCAAGAGCACGCCGTCGACGTCGCGGGCCAAGAGCGCGTCCCAGCGCGAGCCCCAGATGACCTTGATCACGTTCCAGCCCGCCCCGCGGTAGACCGCCTCGAGCTCCTGGATGATCTTGCCGTTGCCCCGCACGGGGCCGTCGAGGCGCTGCAGGTTGCAGTTGACGACGAAGATCAGGTTGTCGAGGTGCTCGCGGCCGGCCACGCCGAGCGCGCCGCTCGACTCGGGCTCGTCCATCTCCCCGTCGCCCACGAAGCACCACACCCTGGCGGCGGAGGTGTCGACCAGGCGGCGCGCGTTGAGGTACCGGTTCACGTGCGCCTGGTAGACGGCCGAGATCGGCCCCAGGCCCATGGACACGGTGGGGAACTCCCAGAAGTCGGGGAGCGTCCGCGGGTGGGGGTAGCTCGGGAGGCCGTCGCCGTCCACTTCGTGGCGGTAGTTGTCGAGCTCGGACTCGCTCAGGCGGCCCTCCACGTACGCCCGGGCGTAGATGCCGGGCGCCGCGTGACCCTGGAAGTAGACCTGGTCCCCGAACCCGCCGTCGGCCTTGCCGCGGAAGAAGTGGTTGAAGCCGACCTCGTAGAGCGCCGCCGAGCTGGCGTAGGTGGAGAGGTGCCCGCCGACGCCCTCGGTGCGCGTGTTGGCCCGGATCACCATGGCGGCGGCGTTCCAACGGATGTAGGCGCGGATGCGGCGCTCCTGGTACTCGTCGCCGGGGAACCAGGGTTCCGCGTCGGCCGGGATCGTGTTGACGTAGGGCGTCGAGACCGTGGCCGGGAAGTCGACCTGCTTGGTGCGCGCCCGCTCCAGCAGCTTCATGAGCAGGTAGCGCGCCCTCGACCGGCCCCGGGCGTCGACGATGGCATCGAAGGACTCGAGCCACTCCTCGGTCTCCCCGGGATCGGTGTCGGGAACCTGGTGACTGATCCCGTCGAACAGCATTTCCCCACGGTACCGGCAGGGAGGGGAGCACCACGACCACCGGTCGCGCCTGTTACACATTTGGCATGCCCGACGGGGAGGTCCGCGTCATCGTGTACACCGACGGCGCGTGCCGGGGGAACCCGGGCCCGGGTGGTTGGGCGTGGGCGGTGCCGGAGGGGCGCTACGCGAGCGGCGCCGAGGCCCACACCACCAACCAGCGCATGGAGATCACCGCGGCGCTCGAGGCGCTGCGCTCCCTCACTCCCGAGGCACCGGCCGCCATCGACGTGGTCAGCGACTCCACCTACGTCGTCAAGTGCTTCACGGACGGCTGGTGGCGGGGATGGCAGCGCCGCAACTGGAAGAACTCTCAGAACAAGCCGGTGGCGAACCGCGACCTGTGGGAGCCGCTCATTGAGCTCGCGCTCGCCACGGAGGTCCATGTCAGGTTCCGCTGGGTCAAGGGGCACTCCGGTGACCGCTGGAACGACCGGGTGGACGAGCTGGCGACCCAGGCGGCCGATTCGGGCACCGGCACGATCGGGTAGCCGGCGCCGCCGGCGGCCTTGGTGCGGCGGTGCGAACGGTATGCTGCCGAGGCAGCACGCGCGGACGCGCCGAGAGGGCGCGGAGAGTTCCGTCCTGTGCGATCGGGAAGTCTTCGGGGAGGCCGAGCGCGCCGGACGAACCTCGTGAGCACGAAGGAAGAGGACGGGCGATGAGCACCGAGGAAGAGTTCGACGTCGTCGTGGTCGGCGGCGGGCCGGGCGGGTACGCCACGGCCCTCTACGGTGCCGCAGCCGGCCTCTCGGTGGCCATCGTCGAGCGGGACAAGGTCGGCGGGACCTGCCTGCACCGTGGCTGCATCCCCGCCAAGGAATTCCTCGAGACGGCCGCGGTCCGCCGGACGATCGCCGACTCCAAGGAGTTCGGCATCGACGTGGCGGACGTGACGGTCGACTTCTCGAGGAGCCAGGACCGCAAGAACGCCGTGGTCGACAAGCTGTTCAAGGGCCTGTCCGGACTGCTGAAGGGACGCAAGGTCACGATCCTGACCGGGACGGGGACGCTCAGGGGCGGGCGTCGCGTCGAGGTGACCGACGGGGAGGACGCGGGCCGCGTCGTGGTCGGCCGCAACGTCGTGCTGGCGGCCGGGTCGGTGCCGCGGACGCTGCCCGGCTTCGAGGTGGACGGGCGCTGGGTCATGACGTCCGACGAATTCCTCGACCTCAAGGAGCTCCCGGCCTCGGTGGCCGTCATCGGCGGGGGCGTCATCGGGTGCGAGTTCGCCTCACTGCTGTCGGACCTCGGGACCAAGGTGACCATCATCGAGGCGCTCGACACCATCCTCACCGGCTGTGACGACGACATCATCCGCCTCGTGGCACGGTCGTTCAAGAAGCGCGGCATCGACATCTTCACGGGCACGGCGGTCGACGGCCACACGCCGGCGGCGGACGGGAGCGTCACCACCGTGCGTGCGGGGGAGCAGGGTTGGGACGTCGAGGCCATCGTGGTCTCGGTCGGCCGCCGCCCCCGCACCGAGGGCCTGGTCACCGCCGAGGTCGCCGTCACCATCGACGAGCACGGCTTCGTGGTCGCCGACGAGTACCAGCGCACGGGCGAGCCCGGCGTGTGGGCCGTGGGCGACGTCGTGGCGAACACGCCGCAACTGGCCCACGTCGGCTTCGCTGAGGCCATCGTGGCGGTCAAGGGCATGCTGGGCGAGCCGGTGGTGCCCGTGGACTACGCCAAGGTGCCCTGGGCCATCTACTGCCACCCCGAGGTGGCCTTCTGCGGCATGACCGAGGCCCAGGCCAAGGCGGCCGGGATCGACGTCGTGACCAAGAAGGACCCGTTCGGCGGCAACAGCCGCGCCCAGATCATCGGGGACACCGAGGGGGTCGTGAAGATCATCGCCGAGCGCCGGCCCGACGGGTCGGCGGGGAGAGTGCTGGGCGTGCACATGACCGGGCCGTGGGTGACCGAGCAGCTCGGCGCCGGCTACCTGGCGGTCAACTGGGAGGCCTTCCCTGAAGAGGTGGCCCAGTTCATTCAGCCGCACCCCTCGCTGTCCGAGACGTTCGGCGAGACCATGCTCGCGCTCACCGGAAGGGGACTGCACGTTGGCTGACGTCATGATGCCGCAACTCGGCGAGACCGTGACCGAGGGCACGATCACCCGCTGGATGAAGGCCGTCGGGGATGCCGTCGAGCGCGACGAGCCGCTCTTCGAGGTCTCGACGGACAAGGTCGACTCCGAGGTGCCCTCTCCCGCGGCCGGCGTCCTCACCGAGATCCTCGTCCCGGAGGGCGAGACGGTCGAGGTGGGCGTCAGGCTCGCCGTGATCGGCGACGGATCGTCAGAGTCCGGCGGCACGCCCGCGGCCGGCACAGCCGAGCCCCCGACCCCGCAGCCCGAGGCCGCCGCACCGCCGCCACCACCACCACCACCACCACCGCCGCCGCCACCACCGCCGGCGGCACCAGCACCAGCGACGGCCACGGGGGCCGACGGCAACGGGTCGGAGCCCCTTCTGCTCTCGCCGATCGTGCGCAAGCTCCTGGCCGAGAACGGCATCAGCGAGTCCGAGGTGACGGGGACCGGGGCGGGCGGGCGCATCACCCGGGAGGACGCCCTCCGGGTGGTCGAGTCCCGCCGTTCGGCACCCCAGACCACTCCCGCCGCGGCGTCCGCACCGGCGACACCCGCGGCGCCCACGGCGCCCGCACCGACCGCACCGACCGCACCGACCGCACCGACCGCACCGGCGATGCCGGTGGCCAGCGCACCGCCGGCGCCGCCCGTCTCCATGGCGTCGTTCCGCCGTGCCGGGGATCAGATCGTCCCCTTCTCCAACATGCGCCGCCGCACCGCCGAGCACATGGTGCGGTCCAAGGCGACCTCGCCGCATGCGTTCATCGCCAACGAGGTCGACTTCGAGGCCGTCGAACGCGTGCGGGCCGCCTGGGGCGAGCGCTTCAAGGCCGAGGAAGGGTTCTCGCTGACGTACCTGCCGTTCGTCGCCCGGGCGGCGGTCGAGGCGTTGCGGGACTTCCCGCTGCTCAACGCGTCGGTGGTCGACGACTCGCTGCTCGTGCACTCCGAGGTCAACCTCGGGATCGCGGTGGACCTCTCCCACGAGGGCCTGATCGTGCCGGTCATCCACCGCGCCGAGGAGGTGACGCTGCGCGGCGTCGCCCGGCGCATCCGCGATCTGGCGGAGCGGGCGCGGGGCCGCCAGCTCAACGCGGACGACATCGCCGGCGGCACGTTCTCCATCACCAACGACGGCCCCTTCGGCACCTACTTCACGGTCCCGATCATCAACCAGCCGCAGGTGGCGATCCTGGCCACCGACGGCATCGCCCGCCGGCCCGTCGTGGTGACCCAGCCCGACGGCTCGGAGTCGATCGCCATCCACTCCACCGGCATCCTCGGGGTGAGCTGGGACCACCGGGCCGTCGACGGGGCCTACGTGTCCCTGTTCCTGGCGCGGATCTCGGAGCTCCTGAGCAGCCGCGACTGGGCCGCAGAGCTCTGAGGGCGGCGCCCGTGCTGCGCATCCGGTCGCTCGGGACGGTTCCGTACCACGAGGCCTACGTGCTGCAGCACGCGCTGGCCGCGGGGGCCGGGGACGACTACCTCCTGCTCCTCGAGCACCCGCACACCTACACGCTCGGGGCCCATGCGGACGAACGGCACGTGCTGGTCGACCCCGCGCTGGTGGGTGCGACGCTCGAGCGCACCGATCGCGGCGGCGACGTCACCTACCACGGTCCCGGCCAGCTGGTCGCCTACCCGATCGTGGGCGTGCCCGACGACCCCGCGTCGGGTCCCGCCCACGTCCACCGTCTCGAACAGATCGTGATCGCCACGCTGGCCGATCTGGGACTGCCCGGCGCCACCGGGGTGGAGGCGTATCCCGGGGTCTGGATCGACGGCGACGGCCCGAGCCCGAGGAAGATCGCGGCCGTCGGGGTACGGACCCTCCGCGTCGGCCCTGCACGCCGACGCACGCTCCACGGCGTCGCCCTCAACGTGACCTCCGACCTCGAGATGTTCGGGCACATCGTGCCCTGCGGCATCGCGGACCGCGGGGTAACCTCGCTGCGGGCCGAGGGGATCGACGTGGCGATGGACGAGGTCGTCGAGGCCTTCGTCGCCCGGGCCGCCGCTGTCTTCGCCGACGGCGACGTCGAGCGCCATGACGTCGTGACCGGGCCCGCCGGAGGCGCAGCGCCGCCGACCCCGGGCGAGCGGCCCCTCCTGCGCCGCCTGCGCCAGGCCGGTGTGGCACCGGAGGAGGGCCTCGACATCGCGACGCGCAAGCCACCCTGGATGCGGGTGCCGGTGCGCATCGGCAAGGGCTACCGCCAGCTCGGGTCGACCGTCCACGAGCTCGGGCTCGTGACGGTGTGCGAGGAGGCCGGGTGCCCGAACATCTACGAGTGCTGGGCGGACGGCACGGCCACCTTCATGATCAACGGCGAGCGCTGCACGAGGGCCTGTGGCTTCTGCCAGGTGGACACCCGCCACCCTCTGCCGCTCGCACCCGACGAGCCGGCGCGGGTGGCCGCCGCGGTCGAGCGCATGGGACTCGGCCACGCGGTGGTGACCTGCGTCGCCCGTGACGACCTGGCCGACGGGGGAGCGGGCGCGATGGCACAGACGATCACGGCCATCAGGGACCGCAACCCGGCGACGACGGTCGAGGTGCTGATCTCCGACTGCCGGGGCCACTCGGCCTCCCTCGACACGATCTTCGAGGCGCGGCCCGACGTGCTGAACCACAACATCGAGACCGTGGCCCGGCTCCAGAGGGCCGTGCGCCCCTCGGCGGGCTACGCGCGCAGCCTGGCCGTGCTCGCCCGTGCCGCCCGTGCCGGCCTGGTCACCAAGTCCGGCCTGATGGTCGGGTTGGGCGAGCGGGAGGACGAGGTGGTCGCGACCATGGCCGACCTGCGCGGCGTCGGCGTCTCCATCGTGACGATCGGGCAGTACCTCCGACCGAGCCGGGACCACCTCCCCGTGTCCCGTTACTGGGCCCCCGGGGAGTTCGACCGGCTACGCCAGGCCGGGTCCGAGCTCGGTGTGGCCCATGTCGAGGCGTCGCCGCTCACCCGTTCGAGCTATCACGCCCGGGAGGCGGTGGCTGCAGCAGCACGCTGACGGGGTCGTCCGTCCCCCTTTCCGGCGTCCGGGCACTCCGCCGGCGCAGCAGAGGTGGGGTGGCCACGGCGACGATGAGCACGGCGACGACGAGGACGGCAGCGCCGAGGGTGCCGAGGGAGACACCCTTCTTGGGCGTCGCCGGCGTCAGCGCGTCCTCGCCCCCCGGTGCCGCCACCATGGCCGTGTGCTGGGCGACGGCGATCCGCTCGGCGTCGGCGGGGGTGATCGGCTGCGGGTTGCCCGCGGCGGCCGCGAAGAACGACAGCAGGTCCACGTAGACGCCGGCGCGCATGGTGACGGCCTGCCCGACGCCCCCTTCGGTGGTCGAGGCGAAGTAGGTCGTCCGGTGCGCCCCGGGAACGGCCGCCAACGGGCCCGAGCTCACGATCTCGCCGGATTGGAGCGAGTGCTGCGCCGCCTGCAGGAAGACCTGCGCCCCGACGGCGGAGGGGAAGCGGACCAGGAGGTCCTGCACCTCGTTGTGGCCGCCGGCGTCCTGCCACACCCGCTCGTAGGTGCTGATCGTCCTCGCCAAAGTCGCCAGCGCGTTCGAGGCGGCCGACGGGTCCGGCGAGCTGGACGCGAATTCCGAGGCGTCGAGCGGCCCCTGCGACGTGACGGTGTAGCCCGGCCCGAGGTCGGGGATGACCACCGTGCCCAGCGGCGGGGCGGGCCGCGACGCGCCGAGGGGCGAGCTGGACAGCGCGAGCAGGCCGCACAGCACGATGCCAGCGGCGACCCAGGCGCGGGCCGCCGGCCGGACGAGGCTCACGCGACGAAGTACTTGGCCTCTGGGTGGTGGCAGATGATGGCGTCGGTGGTCTGCTCGGGGTTGAGCTGGAACCCCTCGCTCACGGTGACGCCGATGCGGTCCCCTCCCAGGAGCTCCACGACCTTGGCGTTGTCGGTGAGGTCCGGGCAGGCGGGGTAGCCCCACGAGTAGCGGCCACCACGGTAGGCCTGGCGGAACAGGCCGGTCAGCGTCGGGCCGTCCTCGCCCACGAACCCGAGCTCCTCGCGGATGCGGCGGTGCCAGTACTCGGCCGTCGCCTCGGCCATCTCGACGCTCAGGCCGTGCAGGAAGAGGTAGTTCTGGTACTCGTTCTCGGCGAAGAGGCGAGCCGCCTCCTCGGAGGCCCGCGAGCCGATGGTGCACAGCATGAAGCTGGCGAAGTCCTCGTCGCCCGATCCCACCGGGCGGAAGAAGTCGGAGATGCACAGCCACGGCTCCTTGCGCTGGCGCGGGAAGGTGAAGCGCATCCACTCCGACGACCGCGACTCGTCCTTCCAGATGACGAGGTCGTTGCCCTCGGCGTTGGCGGCGAAATGGCCGTAGGCCACCGACGGCACCAGCAGGTCGGCCTCCTTGGCCTTGCTGAGCTCGTCGCGCAGGGTCGCCTTGACCCGGTCCTTGAATTCGGTGTCGTTCTCGCCGCCCTCGGGCCGGAAGCCCCACTGGTTGCGGAACAGCGCGGTCAGGTTCAGGTACTGCGCGACCTCGTCGAGGGGGATGCCCACCGCCACCCGGCTGCCGACGAAGGGCGGGAGGAACAGCGGGTTGTCCGCCGCCACGCCGGAACGGGCCGGCTGACCCTCCACCGGGGTGGTCTCCTGGTCGTCGAGCCGGCTGCGCCGGGGGACGTTCTTCTCGGAGATCACACGCCCGAACTCGGTGTCGTCCTCGCCGGTGCGCTTCAGCTCCACCAGGCGGTCCATGGTCCGCAGGCCCTCGAAGGCGTCCCGACCGTAGAAGAGCCGCCCGTCGTACACCTCGCGCAGGTCCCGCTCCACGTAGGTGCGCGTGAGAGCCGCCCCACCGAGCAGGACCGGGATGTCCGCCAGGGCGCGGTCGTTGAGCTCGACCAGGTTCTCTCGCATGATCAAGGTCGACTTCACCAGGAGGCCGCTCATGCCGATGGCGTCGGCCTTGTGCTCCTCGGCCGCCGTGATCATCTCGTTGATGCCGATCTTGATCCCGAGGTTGACCACCTCGTAGCCGTTGTTGGTCAGGATGATGTCCACCAGGTTCTTCCCGATGTCGTGCACGTCGCCCTTGACCGTGGCCAGCACGACGGTGCCCTTGCCCCCCTGGTCCGACTTCTCCATGTACGGTTCGAGAAAGGCCACGGCGGACTTCATCGTCTCGGCCGACTGCAGCACGAAGGGCAGCTGCATCTCGCCCGAGGCGAAGCGCTCGCCGACGACCTTCATGCCTTCGAGGAGGATGTCGTTCACGATGGCGAGGGCCGCGAGCCCCGACTCGAGGGCCTCGGCCAGGTCGGCCTCGAGCCCGTTGCGGTTGCCGTCGATGATCCGTTGGGCGAGCCGGCGGTCGACGGGCCAGTCGAGGTGCTCGTCGGCGGCGCCGGCGTTGACCTTGACCCCCTCGAAGAGCCCCAGGAGCTCCTGTAGCGGGTCGTAGTCGTCCGTGCGGCGGTTGTACACGAGGTCGAGGCAGACCTCCTTCGCCCGCTCGTCGATGCGCGAGAGCGGGAGGATCTTGGACGCGTGCACGATGGCCGAGTCGAGGCCGGCCTCCACGCACTCGTGGAGGAAGACCGAGTTGAGCACCTGGCGCGCGGCGGGGTTCAGCCCGAACGACACGTTGGACAGCCCGAGGATGGTCGACACGCCCGGCAGCTCCGCCTTGATGGCGCGGATGCCCTCGATCGTCTCGATGCCGTCGTTCCGGCTCTCCTCCATGCCGGTCGAGAGCGGCAGGGCGAGGGGGTCGAAGATGAGATCCTCGGGCGCGAGGCCGTAGCGCTCGACGGCGATGTCGCGGATGTTCCGGGCCGCCCGCACCTTCCACTCGGCCGTGCGGGCCTGGCCCTCCTCGTCGATGCAGGTGCAGACGACGCCGGCCCCGAACTCGCGGGCGAGCCGGAGGAACGTGTCGAGCCGGGTCCCGGGCTCGTCGCCCTCCTCGAGGTTGACGGAGTTGAGGATCGGCCGACCGCCGATCCACTCCAGCGCGGCGCGCGCCACGGGACCCTCGGTGGAGTCGACCATGAGCGGCACACTGGACTGCGTGCAGAAGCGGCTGGCCACCTCGGTCATGTCCGCCACCCCGTCGGCGCCGGTGTAGTCGACGCAGACGTCGATCAGGTGCGAGCCCTCCTTGACCTGGTCGCGCGCCATGGCGACGCAGGTGTCCCAGTCGCCCTCCAGCATCGCCTCGCGGAAGGCCTTGGAGCCGTTGGCGTTGGTGCGCTCGCCGACGACGAGGAAGGAGGTGTCCTGGCGGAACGGGACGGAGGTGTAGATGGATGCCGCCGCGGGCTCGTGCACCGGCGCGCGCACGGCGGGCGTGGCGCTGCTGCAGCGCTCCACCACGGCGGCCAGGTGGGCCGGGGTCGTGCCGCAGCACCCCCCCACGGCGGAGACGCCGAACTCGGTCACGAAGCGGTGCAGGTGCTCCGCCAGGTCGCCGGGCGTGAGGTCGTAGTGCATGTTGCCGTCGACAACCGACGGGAGGCCCGCATTGGGGACGCAGGCGATGGGGACGCGGCTGGCCGCCGAGAGGTGTCGCAGGGCCTCGCTCATCTCCACCGGACCGGTGGCGCAGTTGAGGCCGGCGACGTCGACCTGCATCGAATCGAGCACGGTGAGGGCGGCGCCGATCTCGGTACCGGGCAGCATGCGGCCGGTCAGCTCTATCGTCACCTGGGCCTGCAGGGGCACTTGCCGGCCGAGCGCGACCATGGCGCGCCGCGCGCCGCTGATGGCGGCCTTGACCGACAGCATGTCGAACTGTGTCTCGATGAGCAGGAGGTCGACGCCGCCTTCGAGGAGGCCGAGCGCCTGCTCCTCGTAGGCGTCGCGGAACTCCGCATAGGGGATGTGCCCGAGGGTGGGGAACTTGGTGCCCGGGCCCATGGAGCCCGCCACCCAGCGGGGGCGCCCGGGCGTGGAGAACTCGTCCCGTACGGCGCACGCGAGTTCGGCGGCCCTCTTCGTCAGCTCGCGCGCCCGGTCGGCCAGCCCGTACTCGGCCAGGACGACCGAGGTCGAGCCGAAGGTGTCGGTCTCGACGACGTCGCATCCCACCTCGAAGAAGGAGCGGTGCACCTGCGCCACCAGGTCCGGCCGCGTTTCGACGAGCCACTCGTTGCAGCCCTCGAGCTCCGGCCCGCCGAAGTCGTCGGGGCCGAGCCCGAGCAGCTGCAGGTTCGTGCCCATGGCGCCGTCGAAGATGACGACGCCGTCGCGCAACGCCTGCAGGTACGTGGATGCGGACGGATCGAGCCGCCCGAGGAGTTCAGGAGAGGGAGCCACCACCCCCACAGGATACCGGTGCCGTTCGCGGCCCCCGGTACGGCTCTGTAGCATCCGGCCTGGTGACGCCGAGGATCTATACCAAAAGAGGCGACGACGGGACGACGGGCCTGCTCTTCGGCGGTCGGGTGCGCAAGGATTCGTGGCGCATCGAGCTGAACGGCGCCGTCGACGAGGCCCAGGCCACCATCGGCGTTGCCCGCGCCGAGACGGCCCACGGCTCCGAGGCCAACGAGCGCTTGACCACGCTCGCCCGCGATCTCTACGTGCTGATGGCGGAGGTGGCCACCGCCCCGGAGAACCGCCACAAACTGGTGGCGGGGTCGACCCTGGTGACCCCGGACATGGTCACTGCACTGGAAGCCGGGATCGACGACCTGCTGGCCCGCTTCGACATGCCGAGCGACTTCACGATCCCGGGGGCGAACCGTGTCGCCGCCGCACTCGACCTGGCGCGCACGATCGTGCGCCGCGCCGAGCGGCTGGCCGTGGCGGAGCCGCTCGAGGACTCGTTCGTCGTCTCCTACCTGAACCGGTTGTCCGACCTGCTCTGGGCGAT
Source organism: uncultured Acidimicrobiaceae bacterium (assembly GCA_964457065.1). Classification (GTDB taxonomy): domain Bacteria; phylum Actinomycetota; class Acidimicrobiia; order Acidimicrobiales; family RAAP-2; genus Bog-473. Next base: position 26,996 of record CAYWDQ010000017.1, read on the forward strand.
GGCGCGTTGGCAGGAAGGGCCCGAGCACCTGCTCTCGAAGGAATGACGAACCGCTACGCAGCACTCTCGTTCTCGACACCCACGTCGAGCACGACGGCACCTGCGGGCACGTTTCGAGCGCTGTCGTATTGGAAACCCGGCCCCCAGTCGCTGGGGTAGATGGCCGAGGTGTTGCTGAGCCACGCCGACCACCAAGAGAACGTCGAGTTGGCGGTAATGTGCTGGTCGCACGCCGCCATGAGGAAGAGATCCTCGTAATCCAAATTGTGTTCCATGAAATAGCAGTCGTCAGGGAGGTTCCGGCGGCACCACTCGATGTCGTCGGAGAAGACCACATAGGGCCCCTCCGTGAGCTCCATGGCCCGGACGTAGTACTCGAGGGGAAGTGGGGGGAACATGTCCGAGTGTTCCAGGTAGTCCCCCCGGCGCACGTGAACCGAGGTCTTGTGAGTCAGCGCCAACAGGTCGTCGAAGCGGCGGGAAAGACGATCCCAGACTCCGGGGTGGGGGCGGAAGTACCGCCGCACGTCCGCATCGACCCCGTCGAGGAGCTCGAGGTCCTGCAGGTAGTCGAGCCCGAGATCGTGGGTGTCCACGGCGTCCAGGTCCGGGAAGAACTCGTCAGGAACCGAGAAGTAGGGTCGGTAGCGCCAGTACGGAAAGCCGGCCGTCTCACCCCTGCGGCGTGCGATGCCGATGGTGGACGCGATCTGCCACAACTGGTTCCCGAGCCGTCCATTTCGGCCCAGATGGCGGTATGTGATCATGTCGGCGATCCGTCCAGGAAGTTGCCTTGAACCGTTACCTCTTCGTAATTCCGCATTATTACACCCACGTTCCGGACTCAGACCTCGGCTCGCAGAGTGAGCCCCGCGATGAGCGGGCAAAGATTGTGGCCCGGACGATCACCGCGATTCACGAGACGTTCGGGCGCTCCATGAGCGTGTTCCCCGGTTACCGCTCGCCCGATGCGCCGGGTCACGTTATCGACGTCGTCCTGGTGACCACTCGTACAGATCACCTCGTGGCCGAAATCGGCGAGAGCGCGCAGCTCGTCCATCACCTCGTCGTGGACGAAGCGCCCATGGATCTCGGGTTCGCCGCGCACCGGGTACTCGCGGACGCCGTCGGCACGTACGACCGCTACGGCTACCTCGAGGACGACCTCGTCGTCCACGACCCGCTCTTCTTCGCCAAGCAGGAGTGGTTCACCGCAACCTTCGGTGCGGCCTCATATCTCGCGCCCACGCGCTACGAGGCCAGCGGTGGGTTGAAGGTGCATCCAGACGGGCCCCTGCCCGACTCCGCCACGGCAAATCTGCGGCAGCCTCCGGGTCCCGACCGGTTGGAGGGGGACTGGTTCGGCCTCCACCTCGGCTTCGAACGGCCCTCGAACCCGCACTCGGGCTGCTTCTTCGTGGAAGACACCGGGCTGGAGCGTCTGTGCGCCCACCCGCGCTTCGGGGTGTCGCACGCGTCGATCGAGCGGACCCTGGAGACGGCGGCCAGCGGGCCGATCGCCGAGACCTTCTGCGTCTACAAGGCCTCCCCGTTGTGCTCCGACTTCCTCGAAGTGGAGCACCAGGGCAGCCGCTACCTGGGGCAGTGGGGCACTCCCGAGCCGGTGCACGTCGTCGAGGCGCTCCGGGTGGCTGCAGAGGTCCGAGCGGACGAGGCCGAGGCCCGCGCCGCCGCCTCCGAGG
>CAYWDQ010000017.1:28798-35766 GCA_964457065.1 uncultured Acidimicrobiaceae bacterium
CCGCGCCGCCGCCTCCGAGGCCCGCGCCAACGCCGCAGATGCGTCCGCCGCCGCCCTGGCGGACACCACCGCGGCAGCGGAGGCTCGCGCCCTCACTGCGGAGCATCTGCTCGTTGAGACACGAGCATCGAGATCATGGCAACTCACGGCTCCCCTGCGCCGACTCGCCGACCTTGCTCGCCGGATCCGCTAGCTGTTCAGCCGAACCGCGAAGGCCCGGACATCGTGGTTTCCTTGCGACGGCGGGTGAGGGTGTCGTGGATCAGCGGGGAGCAGCGTCGGGGTAGGTCTCGAGCGAGGCGTCGACGAGCACGGCGCGTCGACGGATCTCCAAGACGCTGAGAAAGGCGCTCGCCAGGGCACCCTGAAGACCCACCGTCAAGAGCGCGATGGCGGGGATCACGATCTTCAGCTCGTGGGTCGGGTCGAGCGAGCCGAATCCCACGGTCTTCCACTTCAGGATCGCCACGACCAGTCCTACGAACCCGGCGAGGAACAAGATCATGCCCATCACGACACCGCGCTCGAGCGAGACCCGGCTGAGCACCCGTTCGAACGTCGGGTTAGGTCGAAGGAATCCTTCATTCGTGCCGTACTTCTTCGTGAAGACTGCGAACAGTGCGGACTGGAAGCCAATGATCAGCAGGGCGTAGCACACGACGAGGGTGTCCACGCCGAAGGTCACGTCCCCTATGCGGACCGTCGTCATCTCCACCAGGACCCCAAGAACGATGGCGAGGGTGCAGAGAGCGAGTCCAGGGTAGAAGAACAGCCAGCGAGGACTGTAGATGAGCAGAAAGCGAAGATGCCGCCAGCCGTCGTGCCACGTCCGGAGGTGCGGTGCCCGCGATCGGCCGTCGGGCTCGAGCGTGGTCGGCACCTCACCGATCTCGAGCCCCTGCAGGGTCGCCTTGACCACCATCTCGCTCGCGAACTCCATGCCGCCCGAATGAAGATCTAGGTCGAGGATCCTGTCCCGGCGGAACCCGCGGAGACCGCAGTGAAAGTCGCCGATCTTCGATCGGAAGAACAAGCGGCCCAGCCAGCTCAGGACGGGATTGCCCACGTATCGATGGAGGGCAGGCATCGCTCCGGGTGCGATCCCTCCCTCGAAGCGGTTTCCCATGACGAGATCGGACCCCGAGCGCAACGCATCGACGAAGGCACCGAGGTTCGAGAAGTCGTAGCTGTCATCGGCGTCGCCCATGATGACGAATACGCCACGGGCGGCCTCTATCCCGGCAATGAGCGCATTCCCATAGCCACGTTGCGAGACGTGCACAACGCGAGCTCCGCACCCCTCGGCTATCTCGATGCTGCCGTCGTCACTCCCATTGTCGGCGACGACGATCTCACCGCGGATCTTGGCCCTCTCAAGGAAAGAGTGAGCCTTCCGAATGCAGATCCCCAATGTCTCGGCCTCGTTCAGGCAGGGCATCAAAATGGTGAGCTCGAATGGACTGAGGAGATCGGTCGCGTCTTCGCAGACCTCGACGGTCATCACCCCACTCCCTCTGCATTCGACGATGCACCGTCGTCCCCGTGACTCAACCCGGATGCGAGCAGATTCGAGCGCATTCCCAATAGACGTGGCCCTCCGATGGTCGGAACGACTTCAGCCGGGAACAGGTCTCGGAGTTCGTGCTCGTCAAGGAGATTGAGATTCTCTGTCTTCGCCCAAGAGGTCATCCCCAATGCCCGCAGCACTCTTTGATGGTTTTCTTGGGGGAGCCAGTGCACGAGCGGTAGGAAGGTGTGCAGTTCGACCGGAAATCGACGATCCGGAGTCGTGATGAAGAATCGTTTCGACACGCGCAACAGCTCCTGAATGAATCGCCGCTGCTTTGCTCGATCACCGACATGCTCGATCACAGCCGATGAGAAGGCGATGTCGAACTGGCGGTCAGCGAACGGCAGATGGTCGCCCGAAGTTTGCACAAATTTCAGTCCTGGGTGAATCGATTCCAGGTACGAGGCATCTTCGATACTCGTTGCAGTGATCCGCCCGGGATACGTGTACCACTTTTCCAAGAAATTGGAGTCTTCGGTCGACTGGTCCGGGGTGACGCCGATATCGACGATCGTCGTTTCTGCCGAGGGCGTCAGCGACTCCATAAAGGAGTGGTACATGCGCCGACGAGCTCGGAGAGCAAACTGCGTGGTGACTCTGCGTAAGGGGTGTCGGCTGTTGGTGTAGTCGACGGCAGGTAACTGAGGGCCGTCGCTGTTGAGTGGTTGATCAGAACCAATCGCGCTTGCCGACATGACGCGAGCGATCATACGACACCATCACCATCTTCCACGGTGGATGCGCGTCTCGGGCGAAGGAGCGATGCGGTCGAGTGACTTCGAGCGCCGGTCATCGCCGTCGGGCCATCCGAGCAACACGGCGCCGAAGAGACGCCATCCATTGGGCACGCAAAGCGACGCGGCCAACGACTCCTCGCCTCGAAAGTTGCCCAGAACACAGGCGCCGAGTCCTGCGTCGACGGCGCCGAGCAGCACGGCCATAATTCCGAAGGCGGCGTCCCCGTACCAGTACGGCACCGGCCACTGGTGGGTGCCAGCGCCGAGTCCCGAAGCGGACTTGTCGTTCTCGGCGTAACGGGCGACGTAGGCGTCGGGCGAGGCATACGAGAGAAGCGCCATGGGAGCCCGTCGGAGGCCTTCGAATCGGCCGCTGCCTGCCCGCCACGAAGCATCTGTCGTGACATCCCAGTACAAGGACGTCTCTCGCGGACCCTCCAAGACCACCCAGGCGGTACCCCGAGTGTTGCCCGCCGTGGGGGACCGGAGAGCGTCGAGCAGGATACGGTCCACGACCGCTGGGTCGATCGGCTCGGCAGAGAAGCTCCGCACCATGGCGCGGCGCCGGATGGCCTCATGGAGCTCCACGGCCGTGCAGTCTGGCACCGGTGGCGAGTAGGCCCTGATCGGCCGCCGGGTCCGGCCGGGAATGTTGACCCCGCTGGTAGTGTTTATAGGTTCGTTGCCGGCCGTAGGAACGGCCAGGCGGGACCCGGAGGTTCGAACGTGCCCACTCCCCGAGACCTGTTGAACGAGGCCAAGGCGTCCATCCGCGAGGTGGACCAGGCCGACGCGCAACCCCTGCTCGAGGGCGGCGGGGTGACCTTTCTCGACGTGCGCGAGCCCGACGAGTACGAGCAGGGTGCCATCCCCAACGCCGTGCATCTGCCCCGGGGGCACCTCGAATTCCAGGTGGAGGGCAAGCTGCCCGACAAGGCGGGACCGATCGTCGTCTACTGCGCCGGGGGCGTGCGCTCGGCCTTCGCGGCCAAGACCATGGGCGAGCTCGGCTACACCGACGTGCAATCGCTGGTCGGCGGGTTCAACCGCTGGAAGGACGACGGCCGCCCATGGGCCGCGCCGCAGACGCTCACCCCGGCCCAGCGCAACCGCTACCAGCGCCACCTGCTTCTGCCCGAGGTGGGCGAGGTGGGCCAGCTGAAGCTGCTGGCGTCCAAGGTGCTCCTGCTCGGCGCCGGCGGACTCGGGTCACCCGCTGCCCTGTACCTGGCGGCCGCCGGCGTCGGCACGCTGGGGATCATCGACATGGACGTGGTCGACGAGTCGAACCTGCAGCGCCAGATCCTCCACAACATGGACCGGGTGGGTGACCGCAAGGTCGACTCGGCCAAGAAGACGCTGACCGCTCTGAACCCGGACGTCAATGTCGTCACCTACGACGTGCGGCTGGGCGCCGACAACATCCTCGACATCATCGACGGCTACGACGCCATCGTCGACGGGACGGACAACTTCCCGACCCGCTACCTGGTGAACGACGCCTCCCTGCTCAAGCGCATCCCGGTGGTCCACGGGTCCATCTTCCGCTTCGAGGGTCAGGCCACGGTGTTCGACCCCTACAACGGACCCTGCTACCGCTGCCTCATCCCCGAGCCGCCGCCCGCGGAGCTGGCGCCGTCGTGCGCCGAGGCGGGCGTGCTGGGCGTGCTGCCCGGCATCATCGGGTCCATTCAGGCCGTCGAGACCATCAAGGTCCTGCTCGGTCTGGGTGACCCTCTCATCGGGCGGCTTCTCGCCTATGACGCGCTGGAGGAGTCCTTCCGGACCTTCAAGGTGCGCCGGGACCCCGCGTGCCCGGCCTGCGGGCCTGACGCGGGCGAGATCGTCATCGCCGAGTACGACGATCTCTGCATGCCGCACGCGCACTGACGTCCCGGCACGCGCGCCCGCCGGTCGTGGCCGCGGCCCGCGTAGTCTGGCGCCACGTCACCGACCGACCTGCTCACACGTCCCGTGCCAGGGGCGGACGCGCCGGGGCCGCCGGCGCTGACCTCGCGGCGCGTCAAGCGGAACCGGCGCCGATGGGCGGCGGGCCTCCTCGTTCTCGCATTGGCCCTGGTCCTCGTGCTGACCACCCGGGGCGGGGGCCACATCACGGGCGCCGGCCAGCGCGAGGGGGCATCGGGGGACCACGACGCGCGGGTCCCTGGACCGGCCGGGAACCCCCGCCTCGATCCGGACTGGGACGGTGACGGGCAGGCCGTCACCTTTGCCTTCGGCGGTGACGTCCACTTCCCGGCGGGGACGAACCTGGGCGACCGGCTCGCGGCGGACCCCTCCGACGCACTGGGGCCGACGGTTCCGGCGCTCCTCTCGGGTGTCGACCTCTCCATGGTCAACTACGAGTCGGCATTGACGGACGGCACGTGCCCGGACGCGCAGTCCAAGCAGTACGTCTTCTACGCACCCCCCTCGGTGGTCACCGCGTTCAAGGGCGCCGGGGTGACCCTGATCACCGAGGCCAACAACCACGGCGAGGACTGCGGGCCGCCCGGCCTCCAGACGGCCCTCGCCACCAGGGCCCAGACGGGGTACACCATCCTCGGCATCGGGCAGAACTCGGCCCAGGCCTTCACCCCGTACACGACGACGATCCACGGCGAGCACATCGCGATCATCGCCGCCACCCAGGTGATCGACTCCGACCTCCAGACGGCGTGGACGGCCACCGCGGTCCAGCCCGGCCTGGCATCGGCCTACGACGTGAACGACCTCGTCGCCGCGGTGGAGGCGGCACGCAAGACGGCCGACACCGTGATCGTCTACCTCCACTGGGGCACCGAGCTCGATGCGTGCCCCAACCCGCTGCAGGAGCCTCTGGCACAGCTGCTCGTGCAGGCGGGCGCCGACATCATCGTGGGCACCCACGCTCACGTCCTCCTCGGCGGCGGGTACCTCGGCTCCGCCTACGTCGACTACGGGCTCGGCAACTTCGCCTTCTACGACAACGCGCCGCCCGAGAACGCCAGCGGCTCGCTGGTGATCGCCGCCACGGGCCGGCACATCGACCAAGTCACCTGGCGCCCCGCCGTGATCGTCGACGACCTGCCCCAGCCCCTCGCGGGTGACGCGGCCACCGCCGCGTTGGCGGCCTGGAACCAGGCCCGGTCGTGCACCGACGTGTCGGCCACCCCGGGCGCGCCCGTGGCGACCGTGCAGAGCGAGACCTCGCCCGCGGCGCCCACGGCGGTCCAGACGCTCTCGGTCGACTCGGGCTGAACGACACCGGGTGACTTTGCGACCCACCAGCTAGACATGTGACATGAACGAAACCGTCCCCCACGCCCGCCTGCGGGCCAACGGCGTGGACCTGGCGTGGTCCGAACGGGGGGCAGGCCCCGCTGGGACGCCCGCGCTGGTCCTCGTCCACGGCTTCACCGGCGCCTCGCACGACTTCGCGCTCCAGGTCGACGCCTTGGCGGCCCGTCGCCGCGTGGTGACGGTCGATCAGCGCGGCCACGGGCACTCGACCGGGACCGGCGTGATCGAGGACTACACGATCGACCAATTGACGGCCGACCTGATCGCCTTCCTCGAGGCAGTGGGTGGTGGTGCCGTCGACCTGCTGGGCCACTCCATGGGCGGCAGGGTCGTGATGGGCCTGGCCCTGCAGAGACCGGACCTGGTGCACTCGCTGATCCTGATGGACACCAGCGCCTGGTCCTTCATGCCCGACAACGACGAGCTCGCCACGCTCGCGCGCACCTACATGGACGAGTTCGATCCGTCACGGGGCATGCCGGGCGCGCTGAGCCTCGGGGGCCCCGAGGACACGCTGATCGCGGCGGCCGTCCCTGCGGCGTGGCAGCGGGACAAGGACGCGATCTTCGCCGGCATGGACCCCTATGCCGTCAAGGGTCTGGGCACCGCGCTCATGGCCGACCTCTCGGACGGGCAGGCGTCGTTGCGCGCCGAGCTGCCGTCCATCGCGTGCCCCACGACGGTGATCGTCGGCGAGCACGACCACCCGCTGGTCGACCAGGCCCCTGAGCTGGCGGCGACGGTCGCCGACGGGAGGCTGACCGTCATCGCGGGCGCCTACCACTCGCCGCAGCTGACGCACCCCGACGACTGGCGGGCCGCCGTCGAGGCCCACCTGGCATGGGCGAGCCCGTCGTGACCGGGTCGGCAGTGCCGCAGGCGAGCGACCGCATCCTCTTGGCCGGCTCGGACATCTCGATCCCTCCCCTGGGTGTGGGGACATGGGCCTGGGGCGACAAGGGGACGTGGGGCATGGGCGGCTACGACCAGACGCTCACCGAGTCCTCGATCCGCGAGGCCTGGGAGGCGAGCATCGAGGCCGGTATCGTGCTCTTCGACACGGCCGAGATATACGGCGGCGGTGAGAGCGAGCGCATCATCGGGCGTCTGCTTGCTGCCGATCCGGGCGCGCGGGACCGGGTGGTCATTGCCACCAAGTTCATGCCGAGCCCGTGGAAGCCGAACGTGCACTCGGCACTGCTGACCTCGGCGCGCCGCTCACTCGAGCGGCTCGGCCTCGCGTCCATCGGCCTCTACCAGATTCATGGACCGATCTCGTTGCGCTCGCACGACGCCATGGCCGAGGCGCTCGCGGCCGCGCACGCCGAGGGTCTGGTCAAGGCGGTCGGCGTGTCCAACTACTCGGCCAAGGAGACGCG
>CAYWDQ010000018.1:0-226 GCA_964457065.1 uncultured Acidimicrobiaceae bacterium
CGGGCGTGCTTCTTAAGCCGAGCTCTTAGGTACTGCTCGATGTCGTCCGCGGTCACATCCGTGGTTCGCTCGTCGCCTGGCTGGTGGTCATGCCTGCGATCTACCTCGACCAGATCGCCGTTCCGGAATCTCTCGGGAAGGTAATCCCCGTGATCACCATCGTCATCGCCGCGTTGGTCCTCTCCGCGCTGGTCCTGAAGGGGGGTCCGCGCCGGGAGTTGGCGCC
>CAYWDQ010000018.1:236-35636 GCA_964457065.1 uncultured Acidimicrobiaceae bacterium
CTGGGACAAGACCAACGTTCTCGGCACGCCGCCCACTTGGTTCTGGCAGGTGGTCCTCGTCATCCCGGGTGTGGTGCTCGCCGCTCGCCCGCTGCTTGAGACGGTCAGCGGGTCCATGCTGCCGCGGTACCCGAACCGACCCACCGTCTCCACCGTCGGATAGGCGCAGATCTTGTCCGGGATGATCACGTCGGTATCGCCCGCGAGCGAGCGGACGTACGTGCGCGTGCGATCACAGCTGAGCTCCTGGCTCCAAGCGCCAACCACTTCTCGTTCTCGCGCCAGCCAACCGTCGGATCCAATACGTCGGGGGGGCGCTGGTTACGTCGGCACTCGTCGTCGTTCCCCTTCTGTCCATGACCTCCGGGCGCGCCCTGCGCGCTATCACACTCGGAACCGGCGACCACCCCGCAAACACCGGGACGCTGGTCTCGGAGTTCCACCTCTCGGGTGCGCCGGTTGTGCTCCTGTCACCGGTGGCACCCATCGCGCTGTCGCTTGCGTTGGCCTGGTGCGTCTCGCGACGGCTGGGTGAGTCAGCCCTCGAGCGTGCCATTCGTCTCTCCGTCGTGGCGGTCTCGCTTGGATTTCGCCTCGTATTCGAGGAATACCTGAGCGGCTACTACTTCCTGGCTTTCACCGTGTCACTGGTATTGATCGAAGTGGTGCGCGGGCGGGTACGCCTCACGGTGGTTGCGTGGTTGGCGGGGCTCGCGCCGGTAACGCTCAGGATCGGAATCGAGCCCTCCGGAGGTCTCGCCTGGGGCGGAGGGATACAGAACAACCTCCCCTTGGTCATCGCATTGATGGCGCTCCTGGTCATACTCGTCGCAGCGGTAGACAACGACGAGTTACGAAGCTCGTGGCCTTGGTTCGCCGGAGCCACGGTCGCCGTCATCATTGCGGCCCCAGCGGGCGTTGATCCGCTCAACCACCTTGACGTCCTCTGGTTCTGGCAAGTTCTGATCGTCGCACCCGGGATCCTGTTGGCGGCCGAGCCACTGATCACCAGGGCCCGACAACTCCGAGCCATCTCGGAGAGTGCCGGCGCGTCGAGCAGCAGCGAACCGTCGCCGAAAGACTGGCGCTCGGCGATCCCACCAAATCACTGAAGTCACTCGAATTGGCACTCGTCCAGGGCGGGGCGGGAGATGCTGGCCCGGTAGCGGGGACGTAAGGTGCCCGGCATATGGAACTCCACGAAGCTCTCTACACGACGCGCGCCATGCGCAGGGTCAAGAAGGACCCGATCCCCCTCGACGTCCAGGCCCGCATCCTCGATGCGGCCATCCGGGCCCCCTCGGGTGGCAACCAGCAGAACTGGCACTTCCTCCTGCTCGACGACCCGGCCAAGAAGGCCGCCCTGGCACCCCTGTACCAGCACGCCATGGGCGAGCTGTGGAAGAGCGTCTACAAACCGCAGCTCGATGCGGCGCACGCCGACCCCGACGCCCCCGAGTCGATCCAGATCCTCAAGGTCCAGCGCTCGGCCCAGTGGCTCGCCGACCACTTCGAGGACGTGCCGCTCTACCTCTTCCCGTTCTGCCAGCACGACCCCACCGGCGGCTCCATCTACCCCGCCGTCTGGAACGCCATGCTCGCCGCCCGGGCCGAGGGCATCGGCAGCTGCATCACCGCGCTGCTCCAGTTCTTCCACCCGGCCGAGACGTTCGCGATCCTCGGCGTCCCCGCCGACGACGGCTGGAACCTGTCGGGCACCGTCAGCTTCGGCTATCCCACCGGCACCTGGGGCGTGGCGTCCCGGCGACCGGTCCACGAGGTCTCCTCCCGCAACACCTGGGACACCCCCGTCGGCTTCGAGGTCCCCCACCCGCTGTGGCCGGCCTGACCGTCCCGTTCGCGGGCACCGTCCTGCGGGTCGCCGTGGCGGCGGGCGACCGGGTGGCGGCCGGGGCCGTCCTGGTGGTGCTCGAGTCCATGAAGATGGAGCACGTGGTGGAGGCCGCCACGCCGGGCGTCATCGACACGGTCCTGGTGGCGCCGGGCGATGCCGTGCAGACCGGGGACGTGGTCGTGCAGATGACCGAGTCGGACGGGATCGTGGCCGAGGACCGTCCGGCCGCCGCGGACGTTGCGAGTGCCGGGCGCCCCGAGCTGGCCGAGCTGCGGGACCGGGTGGCCGCCACGCTCGATCCGGGACGGCCCGCCGCCACCGAGCGCCGGCACGCCGGTGGGCGGCGGACGGCGCGGGAGAACATCGAGGACCTGTGCGACCCCGGCAGCTTCGAGGAGTACGGCGGGCTGGTCTTCGCCGCCCAGCGGGCGCGCCGGAGCGTCGATGACCTCATCGCCAACACGCCGGCCGACGGCCTCGTGGCCGGGATCGGGCGGGTCAACGGCGACCTCTTCGACGACGAGCGCTCGCGCTGCGCCGTCCTGTCGTACGACTATTCCGTCCTGGCCGGCACCCAGGGGCAGATGAACCACCGCAAGAAGGACCGCATCTTCGAGCTCGCCGAGCGGCTGCGGCTCCCCGTGGTGCTCTTCGCCGAGGGGGGCGGCGGTCGCCCGGGTGACACGGACATGGCCGTCGTGACGGGGCTCGACACGGAGGCCTTCGCGCTGTTCGCCAAGCTGAGCGGCCTCGTGCCCCTCGTCGGCATCGTGTCCGGGCGCTGCTTCGCCGGCAACGCCGCGCTGCTCGGATGCTGCCACGTCGTCATCGCCACTCCCGACGCCAACGTGGGCATGGGCGGCCCCGCCATGATCGAGGGCGGCGGGCTCGGCGTCTTCGCCCCCGAGGACATCGGGCCCGTGTCGGTGCAGGTGCCCAACGGCGTCGTCGACGTCCTCGCCACCGACGAGAAGGAGGCCGTCGACGTCGCCCGCCGGTACCTGTCGTACTTCCAAGGGGACGTGCGCGACTGGGTGAGCCCCGACCAGGAGCTCCTGCGCGACGTGGTGCCGCCGGACCGCCGCCGCGTCTACGACGTGCGGCGGGCGCTCGAGCTCATCGCCGACGAGGGCTCGGTGCTCGAGCTGCGGCCGTCCTTCGCCCCGGGCATGGTCACCGCGCTGACCCGGATGGAGGGCCGTGCCGTCGGGGTGATCGCCAACAACCCCATGCACCTGGCGGGGGCGATCGACGCCGCCAACGCCGACAAGGCGGCCCGGTTCATGCAGCTGTGCGAGGCCTTCGGCCTGCCCCTGCTGTTCCTTTGCGACACGCCCGGGTTCATGGTCGGGCCGGAGGCGGAGGCGACGGCGCTGGTGCGCCGGGTCAGCCGGATGTTCGTCGTGGGCGCGTCGCTCACGGTGCCCTTTGCGTGTGTGGTGCTGCGCAAGGGCTACGGGCTGGGGGCGCAGGCGATGGCGGGCGGGAGCTTCCGCCGACCTGTCTTCACGGTGGCCTGGCCGACGGGCGAGCTGGGCGGCATGGGGCTCGAGGGCGCGGTGCGGCTGGGCTTCCGCCGCGAGCTCGACGCCATCGACGACCCCACCGAGCGCGAAGCGGCGTTCTCGGCCATGGTGGCACGCGCCTACGAGCACGGGAAGGCCCTCAACGTGGCCGCCCACTTCGAGATCGACGACGTCATCGACCCGGCCGACACCCGGGCGCGCTTTTTGCACGCGCTGGAGTCGGCGGGACCTCGTGACGACTGGACGAGGGTGCAGCGGCGGCCCTTCGTGGACACGTGGTGACGACGTTGGGAGGAGAACAGTGACAGCGGACGTGGCGACCGAGATCGAGCGGCTCGTCGGGGCCCTGACCCTCGACGAGAAGTGTTCCCTGACCGCCGGCGCGAACATGTGGTACCTCCCGCCGGTCGAGCGGCTCGGCATCCCGGCCCTCAAGGTCTCCGACGGGCCGTCGGGCGTCCGGGGCGACAGCTTGATCGGTCGTCGCTCCCTGTCGCTGCCCTGCGGCATGGCGATCGGGTCGACGTGGAACCCGCCGCTGGTGGAGCGCCTCGGCGGGGTGCTGGCCGCGGAGGCGGTGTCCAAGGGCGTGCACGTGGTGCTCGGCCCCACGGTCTGCATCGTGCGGACGCCGCTGGCCGGCCGCACCTTCGAGTCCTTCTCCGAGGATCCCCTCCTGACGGCCCGCATCGCCGTGGCGTACGTCCAGGGAGTGCAGGCGGGCGGAGTCGCCTGCTGCATCAAGCACTTTGCCTGCAACGACCAGGAGCACGAGCGGATGACCGTGAGCGCGGAGGTCGAGGAGCGCCCGCTGCGGGAGATCCACCTCGTCGCCTTCGAAGCCGCCGTCCGGGAGGCCGGCGTCTGGTCGGTGATGACCGCCTACAACAAGGTCAACGGCGTGTACTGCGGCGAGCAGCCCGACCTCATCGACGGGGTCCTGCGCGGCGAGTGGGACTTCGACGGGCTCGTCATGTCGGACTGGTTCGGGACGCACTCCACCGCGCCCGCCGCGCTGGCCGGCCTCGACCTCGAGATGCCGGGTCCCTCGGCCTGGTTCGGTCCCACGCTGGCCACCGCGGTGCGCGACGGCCTCGTCGACGAGTCGGTGGTCGACGGACAGGTGCGCCACGCTCTGCGGCTCATGGGGCGGGTGGGGATCCTCGGCCGTTCGACGGTGCCCGACGAACAAGAGGAGGACGACCCGGGGCGGCGCGCGGTGGCGCGTCTGGTGGCGGCCGAGGGGACCGTGCTCCTGGCCAACGACGGGCTGCTGCCGCTCGACCCCGGGGCCGTGGCCAGCGTCGCCGTCGTCGGCGCCAACGCCGGCCAGCTCGCCATGGGGGGCGGCAGTTCGGAGGTGTCCCCGCACCGGCGTCGGCGCGTGGCCGACGCGCTGGCCGAGCGGCTGCCGGGCGTTGCGATCTCTTCCGAGATCGGATGCCGCATCGACCTCGGACTGCCGCCGATCGACATCCGGCTGCTGGCCTCGTCGGGCGTCGACGAGAGCCTTCGCATCGAGTACTTCGACAACGCGGAGCTCGCCGGCACACCGGTGGCCACCGAGGCGGCGCACACCGCGCGCGTCCTGTGGATCGGTCCGCCGCGAGCAGATCTGACCATCGGGGAATGCTCGGTCCGCCTCTCCGCGGTGTTCACCCCGGACGTGTCGGGCGCGTGGCAGCTCGGGCTCGAGAGCGCCGGGCGGGCCGTGCTGCGCCTGGACGGCGCCGTCGTCGTCGACAACTCCGAGCCGTCGCGCGGCTCGAGCTTCTACGGCGCCGGGAGCGAGCCCGTCGAGGTCACGTTCGACCTTGCCGCGGGCCGCTCCTACGAGTTGGCAGTCGAGGTCTGGCCACGCTCGTCGTCGTCCCCCATCCTGGGCGCGCGCATCGGTGCGTCACCGCCGGACACGGGCGACGAGTTCGAGCGTGCGGTGCGCGCCGCCGCCGAGGCTGACGTCGCCGTGGTCGTGGTCGGCTCCAACGGGCAGTGGGAGTCCGAGGGGCACGACCGGCCCGATCTCGCGCTGCCGGGCCGTCAGCGGGAGCTCGTCGAGGCGGTGCTCGAGGCCAACCGGCGCACCGTGGTCGTCGTCAACGCGGGCTCTCCGGTCGAGATGCCCTGGGCGCACCGGGCGGGGGCCGTGCTCATGACCTGGTACCCCGGTGAGGAGGGTGCCGACGCGTTGGCCGACATGCTGATCGGCGCGGCCGAACCCTCCGGGCGGCTCCCGGTGACGTTCCCGGCCCGGGTCGAGGACGGGCCGGCCGGACTGGGCGTCGAGGGCGACCGGTATCCCGGCGTGGAGGGCAGGGTCGTCTACGGGGAAGGCATCCTGGTGGGCTACCGCCACTACGAGACCGCTCACCTGGCGCCGTTGTTCCCCTTCGGCTTCGGACTCTCCTACGGCGACATCGTCTTCGACGACGTGCAGGTGGACGCGGACGGAGTGACCGTCACGCTGGCCAACGACGGGACCCGCCGGGGTACCGAGGTCGTACAGGTCTACGTGCGCGCGCCCGAATCACTGGTCCGCCGGCCCGACCGGGAGCTCGTCGGGTTCGCCAAGGTCGCCGTCGACCCCGGCGGCCGGGAAACGGTCCGGGTGGAGCTGGGCGCCGCCGCCTTCCGCTACTGGGACGTGGACACGCACGCCTGGCGCTCCGATCCGGGTCGCTACGAGATACTGGTCGGGTCGTCATCCCGTGACATCAGGTCGAGCACCGTCATCACCGTGTCGTGACGTCGCGCCCATGGACGTTGGTCTGGGACCGGCTCCTGGTCGAGCCACGGCGCCCGGCGGTCATCCGGGAACGGCCCAACGCCTACTGGTTCGCCGTCGCGGCCGTCTGCATCGGCGCGTTCATGGGCCAGCTCGACGCTTCCATCGTCACGGTCGCCCTCCCCACCCTGCAGCACACCTTCGACGCCTCGGTGGGCGCGGTCACCTGGGTGGGCCTGTCGTACCTGCTGGTGCTCGTGGCGACCGTGACCGCCGTCGGCCGGTTCGCCGACATGTGGGGGCGCAAGCTGCTGTACGTCTACGGCTTCGTCATCTTCACGCTCGCCTCCGTGCTGTGCGGTCTCGCCCCGGGCCTGGCGGCGCTGTGCGGGTTCCGGGCGCTCCAGGCCGTGGGCGCGGCGATGCTGCAGGCGAACAGCCTGGCCATCATCGTGCTCGTGATGCCCACTCGGTCCCTCGGGAAGGCCATCGGGCTCCAGGGCGCCGCGCAGGCCCTGGGACTCGCGCTGGGTCCGTCGATCGGCGGGCTCCTGCTCGCCGCCGGAGGCTGGCGCCTCATCTTCTTCGTGAACGTGCCCTTCGGCCTCTTCGGCGCGGTGGCCGCGATCCTGCTGGTGCCCCGGAGTCAGAATCTGATGGCCCGCGTGCGCTTCGACTGGGCAGGGCTCGGGATCTTCTTCCCGGCCGTGGTGGCGCTGCTGTGCGCCATCTCGTTCGGGGCCGAGGCCGGCTGGGGCTCCGTGCTGATCGTCGGGCTCTTCGTCGTGGCCGGGGCCCTCGGCGTGCTCTTCGTCGTGCACGAACGCCGGGACAAGGACCCGATGATGGACCTCGGTCTCTTCTCGAACACCCGCTTCTCGACGGGGATCGCCAGCGGCGTGGGCTCGTATCTGGTCATGTTCGGGGTGCTGTTGCTCGTGCCCTTCTACCTGGAACGGGCGCTGGGTCTCGGCACGGCCCGCTCGGGTCTGGAGCTCATGGCCATGCCGCTGGCCTTCGGGCTGGTGGCGCCCTTCGCAGGACGTCTCGCTGACCGGCTGGGTGCCCGGCCGCTGACGGTGGCCGGGATGGCGCTGGTGACCGGGGCGCTGGTGGCGCTGGCGGCGACCCGGCCCTCCACGGCGTGGTTCCTCGCCCTGCTGGCGCTCGTGGGAATCGGGATGGGGCTCTTCACGTCCCCCAACAACGCGTCCATCATGGGCGCCGCCCCCGGGCAGCAGGCCGGCATGGCCTCGGGCGTCCTGAACATGACCCGTGGCATCGGGACGGCGCTGGGACTCGCCGTGACGGGCACCATCTTCGTCGGGGCCGGCGGGGACGCCGGGAGTTCCGCCGGTGCCGAGCACGCCTTCACCGTCACGGCGTACGTGCTGGCGGCCATCGCCGGGGCGGCCGGGGTGGTCTCCGCGCTGCGCTCGAACGGGGCGTTGGCCGACGCCACGCTGTCGTCGGTGGAATGACCCGTCGACGTTCCCGCCGGGACGCCCCGTCTGAGCCCGCCTCCCGGTCAGCGGGTGACGGGCGCCGCCCCGTTGCCCATCTGGTCTCGCCCGGCCGGGACTGACGACCCGGTACCGCTATCCCTCGGTCACCCGCCCGGCCTGGCTCCGGAGCGCTGCCGCCGTCCGTAGCAGCTGCACCGCCAGCAGGGCCCCGACCCCCTCGCCCGAGCGAAGCCGGAGCGACAGGAGCGGTTCCAGGCCCAACTGCCCGTTGACCACGCGGTGCGCCTGCTCACGGCTCTCCTGACCAGCCACGAGGTGGGCCGCCACCGCCGGCTCCAGGGCGACCGCGATCAGCGCGGCCGCGGCGGTCACCAAGCCGTCGAGCACGACCAGCGAACCGGCCTCGGCCGCACCCAGCGTCACGCCCACGAGGTAGGCGATCTCGGGCCCGCCCAACGCCGCGAGCGTGGCCATCGGCTCCTCGAGGTCGGCGTGCGCCGTCGCGACCCTCGCCAACGCCGCGTCCACCGCGGCCCGCTTGCGCTCCAGCGTGGCGGAGTCTCCGCCGGCGCCGAGACCCACGGCGTCCCCCGCCCCGAGGCCGAGCCGCCGGGCGACCAGCGCGGCGGCGACCGTCGTGTTGCCGATGCCGACCTCACCGAGCGCGACCAGCCGGTGGCCGAGGCTCCTGCCGAGCTCACGGCCGGCGCCCACGATCCTCGCCGTGTCGGCCGGCGACACGGCGTCGGAGGACACGAGGTCCCCCCGGGGCCCCGTGGCGCGGCACTGGACCGTGCCGGCGACGGGATCGCCCGGCACGCCGGCGTCGACGGCGACCACGTCGGCGCCGACGAGCCGGCCTGCCACGGCACCGAGCGACTCCCCCGCGACCGTCGCCTCGAGGACCTCGCGGGTGACCGAGTCGTCGTAGGTGGACACGCCGTGCCGGGTCACGGGATGCCCCGCCGCCGCGATGACGGCGGTCACGGGCGCATCGGGCCCGAGGCCCAGCGCCACCATGCGGTCCACGGCGCGGTCGAGGGCCCCGAGCGATCCGGGAGGGGTGAGCAGCACGTCCGCTGCATCACGGGCGCCGACCACCGACGCCGGCTGAGGGGCGTGGAGATGGGAGGGAGGCGGGAGCGGGGCCTCTGCGTCCTCGCTCCAGCGTTCCCACAGCACCACGTCGGACAGCGGCTGGCGGCTCGACCAGCCGGCCCGCTCGAGCCCCGGCTCCGGCGGCCGCTCGTCCGGCCAGCCCAGGCACAGCCATCCGAGTGTCTCCACGCCCGGCGGCAGCCCGATGAGCGCAGCGAGCTCAACCGGCTGGAACAGCGTCACCCAACCCGTGCCGACACCCTCCACCCGGGCAGCCAGCCACAGGTTCTCGATGGCACACGCGCAGGACCACATGTCGGCGTCGACATAGGTGGCCCGTCCGAGCACGCCCTGGGCCGCCGTCCTCCTGTCGCAGCACACCACGACGCCGACCGGCGCGTCGCGGATGCCGTGCAGCTGGAGGTCGAGCATCTGCCGGCCGGAGCGGTCGGCCAAGGTCGCGGCCTGCCGGTGCCACTCCCGGTCGGCCATCAGCGCGGCGCGGTCGCGCGTGGCGGCATCGCGGATCACCACGAACCGCCATGGCTGCGAGTGACCCACCGAGGGCGCGGCGTGGGCGGCGGACAGGATGCGCTCCAACACGTCGGGCTCGAGACCGTCCGGCCGGAAGCGCCGGATGTCGCGACGCCCGAACACCGCGGCGTAGAAGGCATCCCTCTCCGCCTCGCCGAAGGCCCACGCACGCGGCGCTTCACGACGCGCCCGTGCCGAGGAGGTGTCCCCGACGAGGGGCACCGGACGCTGCCAGCTCATGCCACCGGCTCGGGGTGGGCGGGCACGCCGACGCGGTCCTCGAGGGCCCGGCCCAGCGCCGTGGACAGACGCTCCAGACCGGCGTCGGACGGCACGGCGATCCGTGTCACACCCGGCAGGCCGAAGCTGGCACAGTCGCGGACCACCACGCCGTGCGGCGCGAGCGCCTCGCGGAGCCCGGCCCGCTCGACGAGGACCCAATTGGCGTCGGAGGGGCGCACCGGGAGCCCGTGCGACGCCAGCAGGTCCGTGAGCGCGACCCGCAGGTCGGCGATGCCGGCGCACCAGCCCCGGAGGTCGACAGTCCCGAGCAGGTCGGGCAGCGCGGCCACAGCCAGTGCGCCCACCGACCACCGCGGCTGACGGGATCGGCAGCGCGCCACGAGGTCCGGCTCACCCAGCACGTAGCCGAGCCGCAGGCCGGGGCAGGCGAGGAGCTTCGTGAGCGACCCGACCACCACCGAACCGTCACCCCTGGTCCACTGCCCCGTCGCCAGGGGGTAGAAGGCCTCGTCCCAGACGTCGGCGACCTCGCCGGGACGGGCCAGGAGGCCGCTCGGGCTGTGCGGGTTGGAGCGCCACAGCGGGCCACCGGCGCGGGGGTGCAACCCGAACTCGGGCTCCTCGACGCGGCCACCGAGCTCGGCGGCGACGAGCGCGATGGCTTCGGCACCCCCATTGGTCAGCAGCAGGTGCTCCGGCCCGACCCCGATCGCCCGGGCCAGCTCCTCCGTCGCCCGGCGGGGATCGGGGTACACGCGCACGGCGTCCAGGTGGCGGGCGACGACGGGCCCGGGGTCCGGGGCGAGCGGGTTCAGGGACATGGACAGATCGAGCACCGAGCCGGGGTCCAATCCGAGCGCGACCGCGACAGCCCGGCCGTCGCCGCCGTGGGACCCGGGGGCGGGCATCGTCACCGCGCCACCCACCAGCGAGCACACCCCATCAGCCCGAGCCCGACGGCGAGCGCTGCGCTCACGTCGTTCGAGAGGCGGATGGCGGCACCGATGTCCTCATGGGCCGGTGACCGTCCCGTCCCCAGCACCACACGCGCTTCGACCCGGTCGCCGTAGCGGTTGGAGCCTCCGAGGCGAACCCCGAGCGCAGCGGCGAACGCCGCCTCGGCGACACCCGCGTTGGGCGACGGGTGGGCGGGTGCCTGCTCCCGCACCGCCACCCAGACCGCCCTGGCCCGGCGCGGCCGCACTCCGGCGACGAGCGCCGCGGTCAGTCGGGCCGGCACCCACCCAAGCGCGTCGTCGAGCCGCGCGCTCGCCCACCCGTAGTTGGCGTAGCGCGGCGAGCGGTGCCCCACCATCGAGTCGAGGGTGTTCACGGACCTGTAGCCGAGCGCGCCCGGAGCACCGGCGACCGAGCCCCAGAACGCCGGGGCCACGACCGCGTCCACCGTGTTCTCGGCCACGGACTCCACCACCGCCCGCGCGATCTCGTCCCGGCCCAGCCCGCTCGGGTCCCGCCCGACCAGCGACGGCAGCAACTCCCGCGCCCGCTCCACGTCGTCGTCGTGGAGCGCACGCCCGACGTCTCCCGCCGCCGCGACGAGGGCGCGGCCCGCCACGGCCGACGTCGTCGCCAGGGCGGTGGATCGCACCATGGCGCCGGCCCCCAGACCGAGGACGACGCCGGCCAGCGCGTGGAGGAGCCCCGGCCCTTTGGCGTCGCGGTGGATGCGGCGCTCCAGCCCGGTCATGACGGCCCCGAAGAGCACGACGGGGTGGACCACGCCCGGCGGCTCGGGCAACAGGCGGTCGAGCGCCAGGCCCGCCGCGGCACCCAGCGGGCGCGGGATGCGGCGCCGATGCCTCATTTTGCCGCCAGGGCCAGAAGGCCGACCGTCTCGCCGACCACGGCCATCGCACCGAGGACGTCACCGCTGTAGCCACCCAGCCTCCGGACCGCGAACCACAGGACGACCGCCATCGCCACCACTTCGGTGCCCATGACCACCAGGCCGCGGCCGCCCGCCCCGAGTGCAGCGAAGGCAAAGGCCAGACCCATGCCGTACGCGGCCACCCCGTAGCGCGCCGCCGCAGAGTGACCCTGGCCGACGAAGGCCGACGCCGTGCCACCGTCGGCGTGCGCGTAGGGCAGCGTGCGGGCCACCACGGCCATCATGGTGCGAGACCCGCACCACAGCCCGACGACGACCAGCGGACGGGCGACGGTCACGGCCAGCGCCGTCGTCCGAAGGGACAGCACCAGCACCAGGGCCACGGCACCGAAGGCCCCCACCCGGGGGTCGGCCATGATCTCGAGCCGGCGCGCCCGGCCGACGGCGGGGAGCAGGCCGTCAGCCGCGTCGGCCAGGCCGTCGAGATGCAGGCAACCCGTCACTGCCGCGTCCACCGCCACGGCGAGGACAGCGGCGACGGCAGCCGGCCACACACGGCCGGCGACCCACCAGGTCGCACCGACGACCCCACCCACGGCGATGCCCACGAGGGGGAACCACGACAGCGTGCGCTCGTTCGGCTCGGCGGCCCGGCCGAACACGGTCAGGAACGACAGCGCCCGCCTCACGGGACACCTCCGACCGGGGGCAGCTCCAGCGGGCGGCCGGCAACCACGAGGTACACGCGGTCGGCCACCGCCGAGACGGCATGGTTGACCGAACCCAGCGCATCTTGGAACCGGCGGCCCTCCTCGGTGGAGGGGTGCACCGCCAGCCCGACCTCGTCGGACACCACGATCGTGTCACCCGACCTCTCGCGCAGGGCCACGCACAGGGCGCCGCCGCCGGTTCCCGCTCCGGAGGCCGCGATGCCGGGGGTCGCGATGCCGGGGACCGTGCAGCCCGCCGCCACCCAGGGACCGAGGGAGTCGACCAGCACGGTCCCGCGCAGCGTCGACAACAGGCCGGGCAGGTCGTCGCCTGCGTCCACGGTGGACCACGCCGGGTCACGCCGCGCCCGGTGCGCGGCGATGCGCGCCTCGAGGTCGGGGTCCCCGCGGGGCATCATGGTGGCGACGTAGGTCACCGCCGGACCGTGCCGTGCCGCGAGCTCCTCGGCCACCGCAGACTTCCCCGAACGCGTCCCGCCGAGCACCAGCGTGATCATGGCGTCGCCATCACCGAGCGCAGTGCGGCGTAGGTGGCGCGGGCCACCCGGGCCCCGAACTCCGAGCGCGGGCCGCCGAACGGCTCCGCGGGACCCGACGGCGGGCAGAGGACGGTCACGGCGTCGGAGGCGGTTCCCGTCCCGGGGACACCACCGTCGAGGAACGCCTGCACCTTGGCCTCCGTGACCGTGCACAGCATGTTGGCGAGGGCGGCGTCGGTGTGCCGGACCGGGAGGAAGGCCACCACGTTCACCGTGCCCGGCGCGACCACCTCGCACTCCCCCGCCGGCGCGGCCGCCCAGACCGGCCGGCTGAGGCCCACCGTCGCCTCCACCCTGACGCCGTCGTCCTCGGCCACCACCGCAGCGTCCACCTCGGCGGCGGTGAGCATCCCGACACCCGGGCCGGCCAGACCGAGTGCGTCGGCCACCTCGGCGATGTGGGACGCGACGTCCAGGCGCCCGTAGTCCGCCGGCACTTGGGCGTTGACCACCCAATGGCGGGGACCGATTCCCCCGCCGACGGGCGCCGTCGATGCCGAGAGAAGCGGCGTGGCGAGCCGCCAGGCCAGGGCGGCGAGGGCCGGCACTCCGCCGAAGGGGTGCAGCTCGGACGCGCTCAATACTCGATCCCCTTCATGGCGCGGACACCCCGCTCGTACGCGTGCTTCACCTTCTTCATCTCGGTGACCGTGTCCGCGATCTCGACCAGCTCGGGTGGGGCGTCCCGCCCGGTCACGACGACGTTCGTCTTCGGCGCCCGATTGCGGATCCCCCCGACGACCTCGGCCGCGGAGACCCAGCCGTAATTCACGACATAGGTGAGCTCGTCGAGGATCAAGAGCTCGTAGTCACCCGAGGCCAACTTGTCCCTGGCGACACCCCAGGCGTGGATGTTCTTGGCGGCCGATTCGTCCAGATCGGTGGACTCCCACGTGAAGCCGTCCCCCAGGGTCCACCAGTCCACCCCCAGATGCCGGGCCAGCTTCTGCTCACCGACCTTCCAGTCCCCGCTCTTCATGAACTGCACGACGCCGACGCGCCAGCCCCTCGCCCACGCCCGGCCCATCACGCCGAAGGCCGCCGTCGACTTTCCCTTCCCGTCACCGGTGTTGACCACGACCACGGAGTCGACGCGCTGACGCACCGGCGGCGTGGCAGGCACCGGCAACGGCACCCGCGGGGTCGGAACGTCTCCGCTCATTGCGCCTCCTTGTCCCCCAGGTCGCCGGCGTGCGCCGGCCCGTCGTGCCGCGGCACGGTGCGCCGCGGCACGATCACGAGCTCGCCGTCGTCCGTCCGGATGATGCGCACCGCACAGTCGAAGGCCTCCCCCAGCACCGATTCGTCGAGCACCTCGGCCGGGGTCCCGAACGCGGCCACCGAGCCGCCGGAGAGCAGCAGCAGCCGGTCGGCGAACTGCCCGGCCAACGTCAGGTCGTGCAGGGCGCTCACCACCGTCAGGCCCCAGTCGCGCCGGAGCTCGTCGACGCTCTCGAGTGCCTCCATCCGGTGGGAGAGGTCCAGCGCGCTCGTCGGCTCGTCCATGAGCAGCACCGGTGCCTCCTGAGCGAGAGCCCGCGCCAGCACGACCCTCTGGCGCTCGCCGCCCGAGAGCGTCGACAACGGCCGCGCCGCGAGCGGTGCCAGGCCCAGGCGCTCCAGGAGCTCCGTGCAGTGCGAGAGATCGGCCCTGGACTCCACCGCGAGGTACGCGATGTGCGGCGTCCGACCCAGGAGTGTGTAGTCGAACACCGACATGTCGGCCGGCAACTCGGGCGACTGGGGCACGTAGGCCACCGAGCGAGCCCGCTCCCGACGACTCATGGCGGCCGACGACTTCCCGCCGACCTGCACCTCCCCGTCGTGGTCGACCAGACCGGCCACGGCCTTGATCAGCGTCGTCTTCCCGGCACCGTTGGCGCCGATGAGCCCGACCCACTCCCCCCGTCCCACCGACGCCGTGACCGCATCGACCACGACCCGGCCGTCGAAGCGCACCGTGACGGCGCCCAGCTCGACCATGGCGCCGTCCTCGGGGGGGCCGGCGCCGCGCCGCGCCCGCCGCTCTGCCAGGCGGATCACCGTGCCGAGGCGTGCCATCAGGTGTCCCCCACCCCGACGCCGCGCGCGGCGCGCCGGGACACGAGCACGAAGAGGAAGAACGGTGCCCCGATGCAGGCCGTCACGACGCCGATCGGCACCTCGGCCGGCGCCTCGGCCGTGCGCGCGATCAGGTCGGCCCCGATCAGGAACGCCGCACCCCCGATCATGGAGACCGGCACGATGATCCGGTAGCTCGCCCCGGCCGTCAACCGCACCGTATGGGCGACGATGATTCCGACGAACCCGATGAGGCCGCTGACCGACACGGCCGCCGCGGTGCCGAGCGTCGCCGCCGCCACGACGATCAGCCGGGTGCGGGCGGCGTGGATGCCGAGCGTGCCCGCCTCCTCCTCGCCCACCCGCAGCACGTCGAGCATCCGCCGGTGAGCCAGGAGCACCGCCGCGCTCACCACCACGTAGGGCAGGATCAGGGTCACGTCCGACCACGATGCCACGGAGAAGCTGCCGAGGATCCAGTTGTAGATCTGGCGGATCTGCTCGGCATCCCTCTGCTGGAGGTACGTCTGAATGGCCGTCAGCAGCGCCGCCACCGCCACTCCCGCCAGGACGATGGAACGGCCCCAGGCGCGCCGCCCGCCCGCCACGCCGATCAGGTAGGTCGCGGCGACCGCCAACGACCCGCCCACGAAGGCGAAGATCGGCAGGAAGGTGGATGAATCGCCGCCGTAGACGATCTCGATCGTCGCTCCCAACCCGGCTCCGGCGGCGACGCCGAGCAAGTAGGGATCGGCCAACGGGTTGCGGAAGATGCCCTGGTACGCCGCACCCCCGGCCGCGAGCATGGCGCCGACGATCCCGGCCAGCGCGATCCGCGGCATGCGCAGCTGCCAGACGATCGCCTGGTCGATGGGGGGTGTGCTCGTGTGGAAGTGGAGCAGTGGCACGTGCGCCAGCAGCGTGCCCAGCACCTGCGACGGCGGCACCGAGACGGGTCCGACGCAGACGGACACAAGGCTGATGACGATCATGATCGACGCCGCGACCGCCATCGGGACCCACGTCCGGCGCGCGCCCGGCCCGCGCACGTCTGGCGCCTTGACGGCAACCGGCTCGGTCGCACGGGACGGCGCGGTCGCGGTCACGTCACGACGCCGGATGTTGCTGCAGCTCCGCGGCCACCTCGGAGAGCAGGATCACGATCCGCGGTCCCCACCGCGAGGCGATGTCGTCGTTCAGCTTGAGCACCCGGCCGTCCTTCACGGCGGCCAGGTCGGACCAGCCCGGCCGCGCCGCCACGGTCGCGGGCGACTGGGCGCAGCAGATCGTGTCGGCAAGAAAGATGTACTGGGGGTTGGACTCGAGGATGAACTCGCCGCTCAGCTGTGGGTAGCCGCCGCTGGAGGCCGCACCCTTGGCGGCATCCGCGATGCTGCGCAGCCCGAGCAGGCCCAGGACCTGCCCGATGAACGTGCTCGACGTCGCCGAGTAGTAGGTCTGGTCGAGCTCGTAGTAGTAGGTCAGCGGTCGCGTCGACCGGTGGACCGACGCGACGATCCGGGAGATCTGGCCCTTGATCTTCGCCACCTCCGCGCTCGCCTGCGCTTCGTGACCGGTGGCCTTCCCCAGCTCCTCGAATTGCGCGTACTCCTGGGAGAGGTCGGCGGCCGCCGGGTCGCTCAGGACCGGGATGCCGAGCTCGCCGAGTTGCCTGTCGACGCCGGGGGCTTCGTCCGACAGCACCACCAGGTCGGGCTTGTAGGAGGCGATCGCCTCGACGTTCGGGTTGTTCCCGTCGAGATTCGTGTGGGGCGCGCTCGGTGGGTAGTCGGAGTACTCGTCGACCGCCTTGACCTGGCTGCCGGCACCGATCGCATAGAGCATCTCCGTGGCGGTCGGCGACAGCGACACGATCGCGGTCGGGCGGGCGGGGATGGGGACCGTGCCGTTGGCGGCGTGCACCCTGACCGGGAACGCGGTGCTCGACGCGGCGGACGCGGCGGCTCCGGGGAGCACGGCGAGGACGGCGAGGCCGGCGAGCAGGGCCGTCACGAGAGGCATCCCTCTGGGCCTGGTGAACAATCGATCATCCTCCATCGTGCGCGGAGGACGAAGTGCGCCCGCTCCGACACCCGATGGGGGTACCGAACGAACCGCCCTTCCTCCGAGGACTGGTTGCGTCGACCCAAGTCAGGCGGCTGGGCTCGCCCCGTGTGGGGGCCTCACCATTGCGGGACAGCGCCGGATTCCGACCGGACTTCGCTGAACCTGGGCCACCCCGGCACCAGGCCGGAGCAGCCGCACCGTACCGCACCATTCGGAGCGGCGTCCATCGTGCCCGTCGCGCCGGCCTCGGCCTGCACCGTGCCGTGCGGGGCGCTCTGCTCGGCGGCCGGTCCCTGACCAGGACCGCCGCGCCGGTGCCTCCCCTACCATGGGCGTGTGGGGATCGAGCCGGACAGCCGAGGCGACGGGGGCCCCGGAGGCGACACGGACGGCGGTGAGAGCGCCATCTCCATCGAGGAGATCGAGGATGCGCTCGTCGACGGCGACACCCCGCTGCCGCCCCGGCGGGGTACCGCCCGGGCGGCCCTGTCGCACCGGACATTCCGCATCGTCTTCCTGGGCGCCTTCGCGTCGAACATCGGCACCTGGATGCAGAACGTCGTCCTCGGCGCGTACGCGTACGACCTCACCCACTCGGCGACCTTCGTCGGGGTCATCATCTTCGCCCAGCTCGGTCCGACCCTCGTCCTCCCCATGGTCGGGGGCCTGTTGGCCGACAAGGTGGACCGCAAGCGGTTCCTGATCATCCTGTCGATCGAGCAGCTCGTCTTCTCGCTCGGTGTGGCCCTGGTCGTGCTGTCCCCCGACCCGTCCAAGGTGCTCCTCGTGGTGATGGTCTTCGGGGTGGGGGCCGGCAGCGCCATGTTCGGGCCCACGTACTCGGCCATCCTCCCGGGACTCGTCGGGCGCGAGGACCTGCCCGGCGCCATCTCTCTGAACTCGGCCCAGATGAACGCGTCCCGGGTCATCGGCCCGATCATCGGGGGCGTGCTCTACTCCCTCGTCGGGCCGGCCTGGATCTTCGCCGGGAACGCGGCGACCTACCTGTTCGTGGTGGGCGCGCTCATGATGGTCACCCTCCCCGCCGTCCCCCAGTCGCCGACGCACGCCAGCCGCTGGCGCCAGCTGACCGCGGGCATCACGGTGGCCCGGCAGGACCCGGTCGTTGGCCGGTGCCTGGTCACGGTGTTCCTGTTCTCCCTCCTCGCACTGGCCTTCATCGGGCAGATGCCGGTGATAGCGGCCCACAACCTCGGGATCAACCTCTCCAAGTCGCCCGACTACGGCATCCTCTACGCCTGCTTCGGCACCGGCGCCCTGGCGGGTGCGATCTCCATCGGCACCGTGTTCGCCCGCACCTCCAAGCCGCTGATCGTGCGGATCTGCCTCGTCGGCTACTCCCTCTCGCTGTGCGCGTTCGCGCTCGAACGCAGCCCGGTGCCCGCCTACGTGAACGTCGCCATCACCGGCGCGTTCTACTTCGCGTTCATCACGGCCCTGAACACCACCCTGCAGGCCCGCCTCCACGAGAACGTGCGCGGGCGCGTCATGGCTCTGTGGATGATGGGATTCGGCGGCACGGTCGGCGTCGGCAACCTCCTCATCGGGCCGGTCGTCGCGGCGGTCGGCATCACCGACGTCCTGCTGTTCGGCGCCTGCATCGCCCTGGCTCTCGCCTGGTACGCGGATGTCCGACCGCGTCCCGACGTTCAGGTCGTGCCGGGGGTCGAGCTGGCCCAGTAGGCCTCGCGCAGGGCCTTCTTGTAGAGCTTCCCGTTCTCGCCGCGGGGCAGCGTCTCGGCGAAGTCGACCGTGCGGGGGCACTTGTAGTGCGACAGGTGGTCGCGGCAGAAGGCGAGGATCTCCGCCTCGAGCTCAGGGCCGGCGATCGCTCCGGGGGCCGGTTGGACCACCGCCTTGACCTCCTCGCCCATTTCGGGCTCGGGCACGCCGAAGACGGCGACATCGGCCACGGCGGGGTGCAGCACCAGGACGTCCTCGATCTCCTGCGGGTAGATGTTCACGCCGCCCGACACGATCATGAACAGCTTGCGATCCGTCAGATACAGGTACCCCTCGGCGTCCAGGTGCCCGACATCCCACAACGTGCTCCAACCGCGGTCGTTGAAGGTCTGGCGGGTCTTCTCGGGATCGTGGTTGTACTCGAAGCCGGGCGCGCCGACACGTCCCCCGAAGTACACGACACCGTCCTCGCCGACCGGGAGCTCCTCCCCGTCATCGCCGCAGACGTGGGCCTGGCCCCAGATGGTGCGGCCGACCGACCCCGGATGGGTCAGCGCCTCCTCGGAGGTGATCCAGGTCATGCCCATCCCCTCGGTGCCCGAGTAGTACTCGTGGATGATCGGGCCCCACCACTCGATCATCCGGCGCTTCACCTCCGGCGCACACGGGGCCGCGGCGTGGACGACGGAGCGCAGCGACGACACGTCGCAGGCGGCGCGCACCTCGTCGGGGAGCTTCAGCATGCGCACGAACATCGTGGGGACGAATTGCGCGTGCGTCACCCGATGCCGCCCGATGAGCCGCAGGCACTCCTCGGGGTCGAAGTGCTCCATCACGACCGCGGTGCCACCCATGCGGATGGCCGTCATCGACCAGACGAGCGGGGCGGAATGGTAGAGGGGTGCCGGGCTCAGGTAGACGTCGCCCTCCCCGAAGCCCATGATCCCACCGAGCATCGGGGCCAGGACGGCGTCCGACCCGAACGCCAGCCCGCTCAGCGGTCGGCGGATGCCCTTGGGATGGCCGGTGGTGCCCGACGAGTACAGCATGGGCGAGCCCTCCACCTCGGCGGGCAGCGGTACGCCGGGGAAACCCGAGACGAAGTCGTCGTAGCGCTGGTGGCCCTCTTCGGCACGGTCGCCCACCATGAGGCGCAGCTCGACCGCGGGCGTCAGCGTCAGGAGCTCGGCGGCGAGGGGCGACAGTGCCGAAGAGGTGATCAGGGTGCGGGCCCCACAGTCCTCGACGATGTACGCCGCCTCCTCGGCGGCGAGGTGCGTGTTGACCATGGTGCAGTACAGGCCGGAGCGTTGGAGCCCGAACGTCACCTCGTGGGTCCGGTGGTCGTTGGGCAGCAGCACGGCGACGTGGTCTCCGGGGCGCAGCCCGTGGTGCGACAGCGCCTGGGCCAGCCGGCACGACCGTTCCTCGAGCTCGGCGAAGGTGACCACCCGCCCCGCCGACGTGATGACCGCAGGCCGCTCGGGGGCGGTGGCGGCGTAGACGCCGGGGCGGAAGTGGGTCGGAGGGGTCTCGGGGCTCACCGCCATCTTCTACCCCAGGTAGCGGCTGTCGTGCCCACCGGGACGAGGGGCGGTCGCTCACCCCCGCTTCGGCGACCAGTCCCAGCGTCGGAGGCTGACGAAGACACCCACCGCACCCCAGACCGCGATGACCAGGACGTCGTTCCACGGCGACGTGCCGGGGATCCCGTTGAACGTGTCGACCAGTCCCAGGATGAGGTGGCGGATCGGGAAGAAGCCGGTGAACGTGGCCAGCCCCGAACCGGCTTTGATCGGGAAGTAGAGCCCCGAGAGCGCGACGAGGATGAAGAACACCAGGCTCACGATCGGGCCCGCGGCGTCGGCGTTGGGGACCACGGTGCTGATGCCCACTCCCATGGCCGTGAAGCTGAACATGCCCACGATCAGAAGCAGGAGGAAGGTCCCGACGTCGTGCGGCCCGTGCACTTCGTAGCCGAAGCGTCCCACCACGAGGACGAGCACGACCTGGATGAGGGCGATGATCATCCAATTGACGAAGATGGCCGTCAGCAGCATCCAGGTCGGGAGCGGGCTGAGACGCAGTCGCTTCAGCAAGCCCATCTCGCGGCGATTGACCATGCTGATGGCCAGGATGTTGAAGCAGGCGGCCATGACCCCGTAGGCGACGAACGCCGGGACGTAGTACTGCCCGAGATTGATTGGCAGGTAATTCACGGTTGAATGACGGGACGTGGACAGGAAGATCACGACGAAGACCAGCGAGAAGCCGATCGTCAGCACGGCCCCGATCGGGTTCAGCCAGAACGAGAGCTGCTCGAAGCCCACCTGACGCGCCACGAGCGGCACGTCGCTCAGCCCGCGGAACGATCCCCTGACCGGCGCGTCGGGCGTGTCGGTCGTCTCGGTCGTGCTCATCGCCGTACCTCTCGTTCCGGCGCTTCCGCCCGGCGCGAGGCGGCGCCCTGGGTCAGACCGAGGTAGATGTCCTCCAGCGAGATGCGCAGCACCGAAAGGCCCTGCAGCGGGTGGCCACCTTCGATGGCCCATCCGGTGAGGTCGTGCAGGACCCGGAGCTCGTCCTCGGTGTGGATCTCGACCCAGCCGTCGTCGGAGGGCTCTGCCGGCAGCGGCAGCGAGTCGAACGTGACCCCGTCGGGCAGACGGAAGCGGATCGTCACCGCCCCGAGGTCACGCCCGCCGATGGAGGAGGGTGTCCCGCTGGCCACGATCTCCTGGCCGAAGAGCACGGCCACCCGGTCGGCCAGCGCCTCCACCTCGTCCATGTAGTGCGTCGTCAACAGCACCGTGGTGCCTTCCGAGGCGAGGAGGCGGATCAGCTCCCAGGTCTCGCGTCGCCCGGAGGGGTCGAGGCCCGTCGTCGGTTCGTCGAGGAACAGGAGATCCGGGTTGCCGATGATCCCGAGACCCACGTCGAGCCGTCGCTGCTGGCCGCCCGAGAGCCGCTTGACCCGGTCGTCGGCCTTCTCCGCCAGACCGATCAGGCCCATCACCTCGTCGACCGGCCGCGGGTCCGGGTAGTAGCCGGCATTGCGGGTGAGCACCTGGCGGACCGAGTAGTAGGGCTCGACCGCGAGCTCCTGGAGGATCACGCCGATGCGAGTGCGCAGCCAGCGCTGGGTGCTGCGGTCGGAGGGGTCGACGCCCAGCGTCTGCACCCGGCCGCCGCTCCGTTGCCGGAAGCCCTCCAGGATCTCGACCGTCGTGGTCTTGCCGGCGCCGTTCGGCCCGAGGAGGGCGAACACCTCGCCCTTCTGCACCTCGAAGCTCACGTCGCGCACGGCGACCGTGTCCCCGTAGGACTTGGAGAGGTGCTCCACGCTCACCGCCGGCACGACGACCCCGTATTCCCCTGCCCCGGGCGGATCAAACCTCCGGCGCCCTGCCGCCGCTCCACCCCCGGGACCATCGGGCCGACGCTAGCGGGCGACCGACGCGAGAGGTGACCGGCGCCTACGACGAAGCCGCCGTCCCCACCGCGACAGCGGAACCGCCGGACCCCGCCGGCACCTCCCCCGCCGCCAGCACTTTGTCCAGCAGGTCGCGCAACTGGCGCAATTCGGACTGCGTCAGCGCAGCGAAGGCCGCCGGGGGGACCGACACGACGGCATCGATCTCCGCCGCCAGTGCGTGTCCGGCGTCGGTCAGCACGATGATCTTCACCCGCCGGTCGTAGGGCGCCGGCTCGCGGCGGGCCAGGCCGCGCGCGTCGAGGTCGTCGACGAGCGCCGTGATGTAGGAGGGGTCGCAGCCGATCCCCCTCGCCATGTCGCCCATGGAGACGCCGTCCGCCCTGGCGAGGCGCATCAGGATCTTGATCACCCCGGGCGAGAGCTTCGTGCGCACACCGAGCGCCGACATCCGCTCCACGTGCTCGCCCTCGAAGGCGATGCGGCGCAGCCGGTCGAACGCCTCCTCGGCCATACCCATGGCGCAATTGTCCCACCGCCGAAACTCTTTGACAACTCCATACCTTTGAGTATTCTTAAGTAACCCGATGCCACGCTCCCAGGCCAACGCCTTCACCCTGACCCCCGACGTCCGGCGGACCTCCACCGTGGTGGTCCTGGGGTCGATCATGTCGATCCTCGACACCACGATCGTGGCGGTGGCCCTGGCCACGCTCGGTCGGGACTTCCACGTCTCGGTCACCACGATCCAGTGGGTGGCGACCGGCTACCTGCTGGCCCTGGCCGTGGTCATCCCCATCACCGGGTGGGCGGTCGACCGTTTCGGGGCGAAGTTGGTCTGGATGACCTCGCTCAGCCTCTTCATCGTCGGCTCGTGCCTGTGCGGGGTGGCCTGGTCGGCCAACTCGCTCATCGCGTTCCGCGTGCTCCAGGGCATCGGCGGCGGCATGCTGCTCCCCGTCGGCCAGTCGATCCTGGCGCGCGCCGCAGGCCCGCAGCGCATGGGCCGCGTCATGAGCATCATCGGCGTGCCCATGGTGCTCGGACCGATCCTGGGGCCGGTCATCGGCGGCCTCATCGTGTCGAACTTCAGCTGGCGCTGGATCTTCTACATCAACCTGCCGATCGGCATCGTCACCCTGCTGCTGTCGCAGCGCTGGCTGCCCAAGTGGGACACCGACGAGCGCTTCCCCACCGCCTTCGACACCCTCGGTTTCTGCCTGCTCTCCCCCGGGCTGGCCGCCCTGGTGTTCTCTCTGGCGGAGGTCGGCACCACGGGCAGCTTCACCAGCACCTCAGTGATCGTGAGTTTCGTCATCGGCATCGTGCTGATGACCGGGTTCATCCTCCACGCACTGCGGATCAAGAACCCGCTGCTCGAGCTGCACCTGTTCAAGGACCGCAACTTCAGCGTCGCCAACATCTGCATCTTCGTGCTGGGCGCCACGCTGTTCGGCTCCATGTTCCTGCTGCCGCTCTACTACCAGATCGCCCGCGGCCAGGAGGCCTGGGTGGCCGGGTTGCTCATGGCGCCCCAGGGGATCGGCGCCGCCAGCATCATGCGCTGGGCCGGCAACATCACCGACCGGTTCGGACCCCGCCGTATCGTCCCGTTCGGTGTCCTGCTCATGGCGGTGGCCACGATCCCGTTCGCCTTCGTCACGACCTCGACCAGCGAGGTACTCCTCGCCGTCACACTCTTCGTGCGCGGTCTCGGGCTCGGTCTCACCATGATGCCCGTGACCGCCGCCGCCTATTTCGACCTCAGCCACGCCGAGATACCCAAGGCCAGCACCACCATGAACATCGTCCGCCAGGTGGGCGGCTCGGTGGCCACGGCGCTCTTCGCCGTGGTGCTGGAGCGCCAGATCGTGGCCAACCTCGGGCCGGCCGCCGCCAAGGCCGGCGGCAGCGCGGGTGTCATCAGCTCCACCGTCAAGCTGCCACCCCAGGTCGCGGACTCGGTGGCGGCCGCGTTCGCGCACACTTTCTGGTGGGCCATCGGCACGATCCTGCTCGCATTCATCCCGACCCTTTTCCTCACCAATCGTGCCCCGGTACTGGCAGCGGCCGGTGCCGAGGGGGGTGGCGGTGCCGGTGACGAGGCCGCCGACGGCGACGCGGAGACGGGACCCCGCGTCGCCGGGGCGATGCTCGACTGACCGGGTCCGCCGATCCCGACGTGGTCGCTGCGCTGGCGGCCTCCCTCGCCCGCGCCGGCTGCGTGGCCGCCGAGGAGGAGGCCGCCGAGCTCGCCGCCGTGGCGGGGGACGACCGCACGCTGCTCGTGTCGCTGGGCGACCGCCGCCGGAGCGGCGAGCCCATCGCCTGGATCACGGGGGGCGCGGATTTCGGCGACCTGACGGTCCGCGTCGATCCGGGCGTCTACGTCCCGCGCTGGCAGAGTCTCCCGCTCGTCCGCCGCGCTGCGGTGCGGCTCCCGGCGCGGGGCACGGCCATCGACCTCTGCACGGGTTCGGGGGCCGTGGCGGCCGCGCTGCGGGCCGAGCGCCCCGGGGCTCGCATCGTGGCCACGGACTGTGACGCCCGCGCCGTCGCGTGCGCCAGGGCCAACGGCGTGGAGGCCTATCCGGGCGACCTGTTCCTCGGCGTGCCCCCGGAGCTGCTGGGCCGGACCGACGTCGTCGTGGCGGTGGTGCCCTATGTCCCGACCCCCGAGCTCCGGGTGCTCCCGCGCGACACGCTGCTCTTCGAGGACGCCTCCCACTACGACGGCGGACCCGATGGCACCGACGTCCTGCGGCGGGTCGTGGTCGCGGCACCGCGCTACCTCCGCTCCGGCGGCGCGCTGCTGCTCGAGCTCGGTGGAGACCAGGCCGTCGCCTTGGAGCCTGTGCTCGAGCGCGCCGGCTACGGCTCCGTGCAGACCTGGTCCGATGCCGACGGCGACCTCAGGGGCGTCGAGGCGACCCTCCGCTGAGCCTGCCTCAGCGACGAGCGAACACGTCGGCCACCGCCGTCCGATCGACGACGTGCCACCCCGGGTCGCGGGAGAGGTACTCCGAGAGCGCAGTGTGCGGCGCCCACACGACGTAGGAGACGTGGTACGCCGAGAGCACCGGGTCGGGATCGGTCGTGACGTCGGTCACGTCGAAGAACTCGGTGAGCACGCGACCCTCGAACAGGTCCGTGCGCCCGTCGACGAACGTTGCCCGGTGGCGGGCGATCGAATAGTCGCCCCACGTGTACTCGGTGAAGATGCGCCCGTGATGGGCCCCCAGGTAGTCGAAAGCCTGCACCGGCAGCGTCGGTGACACCGTCCCCGCCGGCACCGACGGAGCGGCCAGGATGACGATGGCGAACACGACGAGCCCCCCACCCGCCCACCGGCGCGCAACGGTTCCCCACGGGCGCCGGGCCGGAAGGCTGGCCGCCAGCCCCACCGCGACGATCATCAGGTAGACGACGAGCCGCTGCGTCCGCAGCGCCTCGACGAAGAGCAGCAGGCCGAGTGTCCCCTCGAGCAGCGGTATCCGCCGCGACCGGACGCAGGCCACCAGCACGGCGAGCGGCACGAGGAAGACCAGGAGCGTCATGAGCGAATGGAAGTCGGGCGAATTCCATTCGTCGATGTACTGGGCGATCTGGGGGTTGCGCGCCACGTCGACGTCGTAGGCGAGGAGGCCAGGGCCGTACGGGGTGATGCAGGAGGCGACGAGGCTGCCCAGCAGGCTCAGCGCGAGCAGGCCGGGGCGCGGCGACTGCCGCACCCCCCCGAGCCGCTCCACCAGCCGCGCCGGTGCCAGCGACCACGCCAGCTCGACGCCCAGCACGAGGAGCCCGATCAAAATCGATCCGTGCGTGTTGACCCATGCCACGCACAGCAGCGGGAGCGCCAGGAGCCACCGTGCGTCGGCCCGCGCCTTGGTCAGCACCAGCAGCTCGAGCGGCAGCCACACCAGCGAGAAGTCCAAGCCCCGGTCGCCCGCCACCACGCCTGCGATGCCCACCGCCAACAACATGACGATGGCGGCCACCCGCCCACCCCGCGCTCCGAGGGCACGGGCGTAGGCCGCGCTCACGAGCAGGCACAGGGCGCCCAGCACGATCGCGTAGACGTTGGAGGCGGCCGCACCGAAGGCCCGGAAGAGCTCGGCCAGGGCGATCTCCGATCCCCATTCGTCGGTGATCCAGCGCCGGTGCGGCTCCGTGTAGCTGAAGGGGTCCAACCCCATCAGGGAGTGGTGGGCGAGCATCCACTGCCCGGCCGCCAGCTGCCAGAACTCGTCGTTGGACAGCTCCCGGCCCAGCGCGACCGCCGTGATGAATCCGATGCCGAGGGCCAGACCGACGAGCTCAATGGCCCGTGGTGACATCCGGGGCCGTGGCGGGTGCGAGCCCGTCTGCCCCGAGCGAGCAGGGGCGGCGCCGGCCGTCGGCACTGTGCGTGTCTCGACGGCCTGCACGCTCGCCTGCACCGCTCCCCCCTCGTGCCGGTCCCCCAACCGGCGCCCTTCCTGCACCGTAAACGCGGCGCGTCACGCGCACGTCGCAGGATGGTTGCGATCGCGGTGCGTGGCTCAGCAGCTGGGCTGGACCTCGAGCACGTGCCCGGGATGGCAGCGCCTCACGACGATGGTGCTCGACCGCTGCGGTGCGTCGACATCGGGGAACACGAACAGGCGCAACGTCAGCCCGCAGAACGCCCGGGACAGCCGGTCCCGCCAAGACCGCCCGACACGGAGTCGGGCCGGCTGGCCGCTCTAGGTGATCAGAGGGTCCCGTGGCAGTCCGAGGATCCGTTCGGCAATCTGGTTACGGGTGATCTCGGACGTCCCCCCCGCGATGGACATGGCCCGCGTGGCGAGTTGGGAGTACCCGGCCAACGCGTCCTCGCCGTCGAGGAATGCGGTCGCCGGGCCCACGAGATCGGCCTGCAGCCGTGCCCGGTCGTGACCGTGCTCCGCGAGCACCAACTTCGTCACGTTGCCTTCGGGTCCGGGTCCCGTGCCGACGACGGCCCGCTGCGCCCGGCGGAGGTTGAGCACCTTCAGCACGTGCTCCTTGGTCAGGATGGCGCCGACGCGCGCCGCAGCACCCGGTACCCGGTCGCCGCCGCGCGCGAGCAGCGCCATGAGGTCCATGGGCGGGAAGATGCCGCCGGCGCCGCCACCGATGGAGACCCGCTCGTTGCCCAGCGTCGAGCGCGCCACCGTCCAGCCGTCATCCGGCGACCCGACGACGTCGTCGTCGGGAACGAACACATCGTTGAAGAACACCTCGTTGAAGTCGGAGCTCCCGGTGATCTGGCGCAGCGGCCGTACCTCGACCCCGGGGGCGTGCATGTCGATCACCATCGCGGTGATGCCTGCGTGCTTGGGTGCATCGGGGTTGGTCCGCACCGTGGCGAGACCGAGGTGGCAGTGCTGGGCGCCGCTGGTCCACACCTTCTGCCCATTGACGTTCCAGCCCCCGTCGACGCGCGTCCCCCTGGTCTTGACCGCCGCCGCATCTGACCCGGCATCGGGCTCGCTGAACAATTGGCACCAGACGTACTCACCCATCAGCGTCTTGAGGACCCAGCGCTCCACCTGATCGGGCGTCGCGTACTGGTTCACCGTCATGATGTTCCAACCGGTGATGCCCAGCCCGGGCACCGTGACCCCCGCCGCGCGCAGCTCCTCTTCGATCACGATCTGCTCGACCGCTGCCGCCCCGCGGCCCCAGGGCCGGGGCCAGTGCGGGACCATCAGCCCCGACTCCACCAGTGCCCGGCGTCGATCGGGACCCGGGAGCCCGCCGATTCGCTCCGCCTCGGCGCGCGCCTCGGCCCGGATCACCTCCGCTTCGGGAGGGAGGTCGAGCGAGACCTGGCGCACCGTCCCCCGGGCCGCCTGCGCAGTGACGTCCTCGGCGTCGGCGGGCGATCCGAGCAGCGCCTGGAGGGCCAGCGCCCGCCGCAGGAAGAGATGCCCGTCGTGCTCCCAGGTGAACCCGATGCCTCCGTGCACCTGGATGTTCATCTGGGCACTGTGCACCACCGGGCCGAAAGCCAGCTGGGCCGCCATGGCGGCGACCAGATCGAATTGCTCGGGCGAATCCCCCGATGCCCGCGCGGCGTCCCACACGGCGGCGGTCGCCAGCTCCGCCGCCACGAGCATGTCGGCGCAATGGTGCTTGACCGCCTGGAAGGTCCCGATCGTCCGCCCGAACTGCACCCGCTCCTTGGCGTAGCCCACGGCGGCGTCCGTGCAGGCCGCCATGACTCCCACCGCCTCGGCCGCACCGAGGGTCCGGGCCAGCGCGCGAGAACGGCGTGCGGCGCCCACGATCACGTCGGCCTCGGGCACGGGCGCCGACGACACCGTCACCCGAGCCGAGCGTCGCGAGGGATCGATGTCCTTCGTACCGCCCAGCGTGACGCCGTCGGCGCCTCGCTGCACCGCCACCATGTCGTCGCCGGCCCGGAGCAGGAGCAGGTCCGCCCCCGCGCCGCCCAGCACGATGCCACCGTCGCCGTCGAGCATGCGGTCGGTCAGGGTCAGCGAGCCGCCGAGCCCGACGGCGGCCACCAGGGTGCCATCGGCCAGGCTCGGCAGGAAGAAGGCGCGCTGCTCGGCGGTGCCGCACTGCGCGATCAGGGCGGAGGCGAGCACCGTCGGCAGGAACGGGCCCGGGGCCACCTGGCGCCCGAGCTCGTCGAGCACGACGACGAGCTCCCCCAGGCCCGCACCGGCGCCGCCGTGCTCCTCGGGCAGGTGGATGCCGAGCCAACCCAGCTCCGCCATCTCGTTCCAGAAGCTCGGCCGCGGCTCGCCGTCGGCCTCCAACAGGGCGCGGTTGGCGGCCAGCGAGCCGTGCGCCGACAACACCCCGCGCACCGTGGCCCCCAGCTCCTGGTGCACGTCGGTGATGGCGATCGGCATCCCTACCCCCTTGTACGTTGCCCCGGCCGGGAGGCCTCGCGCTGCCCGGCCGCACGACACTAGTGAACGACAGTCCGCCGCTCCCCGGCCGGGACGATACGATGCACCCGTGAGGTAGAGCATGACGTGACCGCCGGCCCGAGCGCGCCGCAGCCGTCGTCACCCGTCCGTCCCCCTACCCGGAGTTCCCTCATGCCTTCCCTCGCCGCAGCACCACCGGCGACGCTCGTCGCCCATCACCTCCGACACGAGCGCGGGGGCCATCGCGTCCTCGACGGCGTCTCGCTCACCGTCGGGCCCGCCACCTGCCTGGGCGTGATCGGTCCCAACGGTGTCGGCAAGTCGACCCTCCTGCAGATCCTGGCGGGCCTCCTCGAGCCCGTCGACGGTGACGTCAGGGTCGATCCCCCGACCGCCACGGTGGGCTACCTCAGTCAGGAGCACGCACCGGCGGGCGGCGAGACCGTACGGGCCGCCCTGTACCGCCGCACGGGGGCCGCCGCCGCCGAGTCCGACCTCTCCGCCGCCGCGGCCGCGCTCGCGGCGGGCGACGCGTTCGCCGACGACCGCTTCGCCGAGGCGCTGGCCCGCTACGAGTCGATCTCCGCCGGCGACTTCGAGGCGCGCCTCATGACCACGCTCGGACAGGTGGGCCTCTCCGCGCCGCTGGCCGACCAACCGGTCGCAACGCTGTCGGGCGGGCAGGAGGCGCGCGTTGCGCTGGCCGCCATCCTCCTCGCACGGTTCGACATCACGCTGCTGGACGAGCCGACGAACGACCTCGACTTCGACGGCCTGTCCCGGCTGGAGGAGATGGTGGCCCGCCGCCGCGGCGGCATGGTGATCGTGTCCCACGACCGCGCCTTCCTCGACCGCGCCGTCACCGATGTGCTCGAGCTGGACGAGCACACCCGCACCGGGCGCCTGTACGGCGGCGGGTGGCAGGGCTACCAGGCCGAGCGCGAGGCCGACCGGGCTCACGCGGACGAGGCGTTCGCGCTGTACGAGGCCCGGCGCGCCGATCTGCAGCGGCGGGCGCAGCGGGAGCGGCAGTGGGCGACTGCCGGTGTGGCGCGTGAGCGGAAACAGCCCCGAGACAACGACAAGGCGCAACGGGACTTCCGGATCAACCGGACGGAGCGGCTGGCACAGAGGGCTCGGCGGACCGAGCGGGCGCTCGAGTCGCTCGAGGCGGTCGAGAAGCCATGGGAGGGCTGGGACCTGCGCTTCAGCATCAACGAGGCCACCCGGTCGGGGGCCGTCGTCGTCCGTCTCGTCGACGCCGTCGTCGAACGGGGTGACTTCAGTGTCGGACCCCTCACCCTCGACATCGCGTGGGCGGACCGGGTCGCGCTCGTCGGTCCCAACGGGTCGGGCAAGACCACGCTCGTCGAGGCCATCCTGGGCCGGCTCCCCTTGGCCGCCGGGACGCGGCAGATGGGCCCGAGTGTCGTGGTGGGCGAGCTGTCGCAGGACCGGCGGGTCCTGCCGGAGGCGTCCAGCTTGGCGGACGCGTTCGCGGCGGCCACCGGGCTCCCCCGCGACCGCGCCCGGTCGCAGCTGGCCAAGTTCGGGCTTGGCGCGGACGCCGTGCTCCGTCCCCCTTCATCCCTCTCACCCGGAGAACGCACCCGCGCCGAGCTGGCCGCGTTCGCGGCGCGCGGCGTCAACTTCCTGGTCCTGGACGAGCCCACGAACCATCTCGACCTGCCGGCCATCGAACAGCTGGAGTCGGCGCTGCACGAGTACGGGGGCACGCTGCTGCTCGTCTCGCACGACCGCCGGCTGCTCGAGTCGGTGCCGTTGACCATGCGGGTCGAGCTTCCCGTTGCCGGCGCCGGGGACTGAGCGCGCCGTCCGCCCCGATTCGGCGCACGCCGCCGCCGCCAGCGGCACCGCGATCGCAACCCGGCTGCGCCGGAGGTTCACCCGGGGCCCGTCATCGTGTTGCGCAGTAGTTGTCCGGTACCGGGCATGGCACCGGGAACGGCAACGAGCAGCACGGGGGATGGACATGACACAGAGCCTCGAGTCCGCAGAGCAGATGGTCAGGCAGCTCATGACCGAGGCCAATCGATCGCACGCCGATGCCGACTGGCGCTACGAGCTGACCAGCGACGTCGACAACATCGAGGTCGTCCGAGAGCGTGGCACCCGCGCCCACACGCTGCGCATCCACCCGTGCTGGCTGCGCTACGTCGTCTCGCAGGGCGACTTCAAGTCGTGCGTGGCCGACGAGATCGAGGCCTGGCACCTCCTCGCCCGCGTGACCGGCGCAACCGTCGCCGTCTGAGCCTCTCGCTCCGTCGGCCTCCCGGCCGACGGCCGCCCGTTCAGGCGAACCGGGCCCGCAGCGCGACCTCCGCCGCGGACACCCCGCACATGCCATGGACACCGCCCCCCGGGGGTGTCGAGGCCGAGCAGAGATACACACCGTCGAGCGGAGTCCGGTACGGGTTCCACCGCGGCACCGGCCGGAACACGGTCTGGCGCAGCGTGGCCGCCCCTCCGTTCACGTCGCCCCCCAGCAGGTTCGGGTTGTGGGACTCCGCCTCCGCGGCCGTTCGCACCACCCGGGCCAGCACCCTGTCCCGGAAGCCGGGAGCGAACCGCTCGATCTGCGTCTCCATGCGCTCTGCCATGTCGACGTCCGAGCCGTTCGGCACGTGGCAGTACCCCCACAGGGTCTGCCCGCCGGCCGGTGCGCGTGTCGGGTCGACGACGCCGGGCTGGGCGACGAGGACGAAGGGGCGGTCCGCATGCCGCCCGGCGCGGACCTCGGCCTCGGCGCGCGCCACCTCCTCGAAGGTGCCGCCGACGTGCACGGTCACGGTGCGACGGCAGGCCTCCGCGCTCCAGGGCACGGGTCCGTCGAGCGCCCAGTCCACCTTGCAGGACCCGGGTCCCGGCCGGAAGCGGGCCCAGGGGCGGGCGGCATGCGTCGACAGCCGTGGACCGGCCAGACGGACGAATTGGCGCGGCGTGACGTCGAGCAGCACGACGCGCGCCCGCGGGAGCTCGGACAGCGAGGTCACCCAGCGGTCCGTGTGCACCACGCCGCCCAGACGGCGCACCTCGCACGCCAGGCCGGCCGTGATGGCCGCACTGCCGCCCTCCACGACGGGCCAGCCCACGCCGTGCCCCATCGCCGTGAGCAGCAGGCCGAACGCCGCCGTGAGCGGCGACGTCAGCGGCTCCATCGAGTGCGCCGCCGCCCCGGCCAGCAGCGCTCGCGCCGAGTCGGTCGAGAAGCCCCTGGTCGCATGCCGGACCGACCGCGAGCCGACGCGGGCGAAGCGGGCCAGGGCAAGGGGGTCCCGCGGTATCCCGCGCATCGGGCCCATGACATAGGGGACGATCCTGTCCAGCCAGTCCACCAGTGGGCCCACGAGCTGGCGGTAGGGCGCCGCGTCCCCGCCCAGGTGTGACGCCGTCTCCTCGATGCTCCGGTACAGCGCGGCGGCACGCCCGCCGGCGAGCGGCTGGGCGAAGGCCACCTCGGGCTGGCGCAGCACGACGCCGAGGCCGCGCAGGTCGAGGGAGCGGAAGAAGGGCGACGCCACCAACGCCGGGTGCACGGCCGAGCAGACGTCATGGCGGAAGCCCTGCAGGGTCAGCTCCTCGGTGCGCGTGCCACCCCCGACGGTGGGCGCGCCCTCGTACACCTCGACCCCGTGCCCGGCCCGGGCCAGGGTGATCGCAGCGGCGAGGCCGTTGGGCCCCGAGCCCACCACGACCGCCTCCGCGTGCTGCACAGGCCGACGTTACCGATCTCCCCCCGCCGTTGCACAGGAACCCGGCTGGCGCGGGCCCCGGCGTCTCAATAGGTTGCCCCTGTCACGAGAGTGCGTTCGCAGAGTGCGACGAGGTCCCCGCCAGGCGGACCATGGAGAAACGGGGCCCACATGGCACAGCCACCAGAGGTGCACGGGACCTGCGAGCCGCGCTTCGAGGGCGTCCGCGCCACGCTCGCCGGCCAGATCGAGAGCGGGGCGGACCTCGGTGCCTCCGTCGCGGTCTTCCAGGGCGGCGAGCCCGTGGTCGACATCTGGGGCGGCTGGGCCGACGCGGAGAAGACGAGGCCCTGGGAGCGCGACACCATCACCAACGTGTGGTCGACCACCAAGACCATGACATTCCTCTGCGCGCTCATGCTGCACGACCGTGGCGAGCTCGACTTCCACACCCCCGTCGCGACCTACTGGCCCGAGTTCGCCGCCAACGGCAAGGAGCGGGTCGAGGTGCGCCACGTCATGGGGCACACCGCCGGGCTCCCCGGGTGGGACGAGCCCCTCGTCGCCGCGGACCTCGCCGACTGGGATCGGTGCACCTCGTTGCTGGCCGCCCAGGCCCCGTGGTGGGAGCCCGGCGACGGATCGGGCTACCACGCCGTCACGCAGGGCTACCTCATCGGCGAGATCGTCCGTCGCATCACCGGCGAGAGCATCGGCCGCTGGTTCGACCGCGAGGTGGCGACGCCCCTCGGGGCGGACTTCCACATCGGCCTCCCGGCGAGCGAGGACCACCGGGTGTCCAACGTGATCCCACCACCGCCGATCGACGTCGCCGCCATGGGGGGACAGGTCTCCGATCTGATGCTGAGGACGTTCATGAACCCGCCCATCGACGCCACCATGGCGCACCACGAATGGTGGCGCCGCGCCGAGATCCCCGCCGCCAACGGCCAGGGCAACGCCCGCTCGGTCGCCGCCGTCCAGTCGATCATCGCCGGCCGGGGCGAGGCACGCGGTGTGCGCCTGCTGTCGGCCGAGGGCACCGACCCGATCTTCGAGGTGCAGGCGGACGGCATCGACAAGGTGCTCGGCGTGCAGGAGCGCATGGGCATGGGCTACGGCCTGAGCAACCCGCCCGAGATGCCGCTCGGCCCGCGCGCCTGTTACTGGGGCGGCTACGGCGGCTCGGTCATCATCAACGACCAGGACGCGGAGCTCTCCATCTGCTACGTCATGAACCGCATGGAGTCGGGCCTCGTCGGCGACCTCCGCGGGACCAACATCGTGGCGGCCACCGTGGCCGGTCTCGCCTCGTAGTCAGGGCAGCACCGCCTCGGCCTCGATCTCCACCCTCCAGGCGGGGTCCAGCAGTGCGGCCACGACGACCATCGTCGCCGCGGGACGCACCGGCCCGAGCAGCTCTCCGTGCACCGCGCCGACGGCCGCCGCGTCGCCCACCGCCGTGATGTACATCCGCGTCCGCACGACGTCGTCCAGCCCCGCACCCGCCTGGGCCAGCGCGGCCTCGATGATCTCGAAGCAGCGCCGTGCCTGCGCGGCGGCGCCGGCGGGGCAGCCGCCTCCGGGCAGCACCGGCCCCGTTCCCGAGACGAGCACCCGGTCCCCCACCCTCAGTGCCCGGCTGAACCCGATGGTGGTTTCGAACGGCGAGCCGGAGGAGACGCCCTGTCGATCGGCCACGACCGAATCCTCGCACCCCCAGGGCTGGGGGACCCGACACGGCCGGTACCATTGGCCGAAATCGGAGGTCGGATGGGTCTGAGTCGGCGGCGGATCACGGTGGTGGTGGGCGCAGGTGCCCTGGCCCTGGGCGCCACCGCCCTGGCCCTGGGCGCCATCGACCTGGCCACCAGCACGCCATCGGCCGCACCGCCGCCCCCGGCCCGCCACCAGGTCCCCACGACGACGACCACGGCTCCGGCGGCCCCCGCGGCCGGCGCGGTGACGGCGCCCGCGGCGAGCACGCTCGTCGCCTCGACCCACGGCTCCATCCCGGGCTACGCCTCGCCCGGGGCGGCCACCCCCTCCATGACGGTCCCCGGCACCTGGTACGGCTACCCGTCCATCCTGCCCGTGATCACGACCGAGCCCGGATGGCTCTACGTCCGGCTCGCCCAGCGCCCAAACGGCTCGACGATCTGGGTGCGCCAGAGCGACGTCACGCTGTCGAGCACCCCCTACTACCTCGTGGTCGACCTCACCACGATGCATCTCTTCGTGTTCGACGACGGCACGCAGATCTTCGACTTCCCGGCCGGCATCGGTGCACCCGACGACCCGACCCCGACCGGCCACTACTTCATGCCGATGCAGTACCCGGCCCCCGGCCCCGGGTACGGACCCTTCGTCCTCGTCACGTCGGACCATTCCGACACCATCGCCGACTGGGAGAATTCGGGCGACGCCGTCATCGGCATCCACGGCCCGATCACCTCCTACGACGACTCGCTGATCGGCACTACGGGCGCCGCGATCTCGCACGGGTGCATCCGGTTGCACGACGCCGACCTCGCGCAGCTGTCCATCATCCCGCCCGGGACCCCGATCGACGTCGTGAACTAGCCCGGCGCGACGAGGACGCCGTCGAGGTACCGGCGCGCCCGGGCGAACCACGCCTCCGCCTCCGGCACCCCGGCACTCACCAGGCCCTGCCAGCCGTGCACCATGCCGGGCCACGACTCGAGGGTGACGGCGACCCCCGATGCCAGTGCGGACGCCGCCAGGGCCACGACGCCCTCACGCAGTGTGTCGAGCTCACCGACCGGCAGGTAGAGGGGCGGCAGACGCGAAAGGTCGGCGTAGGCGGGTGACAGCCGGGCGTCGTCGAGTGCCACCCTGCCCGCGGCGTACTCCCGGCCGCGGTTGCGCACCCACTCGGCGGTGAGGAAGGGATCGGGCCCGGTGCCGCATGCGGGAAGGGCGACGGA
>CAYWDQ010000019.1:0-34914 GCA_964457065.1 uncultured Acidimicrobiaceae bacterium
CGGCTTGAAGAAGTAAAGAAGACTGCGGACATCTGGGGGTCTGCCAGGGATTTTGCAGGTTGCTCTGATTGCACTTGATGCTTCACGTCATGACTGCTTGTTGAACCTTCCTTCCTCTTCGCCTTGTTCTCCGTTATTGCTCGCTGGTGCGCATTCGTTTGCCGTGCTCTTTCTTTGGTGTCGTATCCCCTTCTGACGTGACGGTCGAAACCCGCCTGTTGGCGTTCGATTCGATTCGGTGACCAGGATGTTGTCGAATTTCGGATCGCTCACTGCCCGCCCATACATAAGTAGGGAAGGACGTTCTTCCCCTGGTTGGAAGGAGTGAGCCATGCACTCTCCCGTTGGACGGAAGGGGGACCCACGATGAGGTCACACAGCGGTCTGCTGCTTAGCCTCGAGGAGACCGCCTTGCTGCTCGGCATCGGACGCTCGACCCTCTACCGGGCTGTGAAGGCCGGTGCGGTGCCATTCCCGGTACACCGGATCGGGGGCTACTGGTACGTGCCGAAGGTGGCGGTGCAGAAATTTCTCGATGGAGAGCAGGTGAAGGCCGCCCACGACATCAGTGTCGATTGAGAAACCCGGCCGTAGCGCTGCTACGGGTCCAAAAGTGATCCGATGTGC
Source organism: uncultured Acidimicrobiaceae bacterium (assembly GCA_964457065.1). Taxonomy (GTDB): domain Bacteria; phylum Actinomycetota; class Acidimicrobiia; order Acidimicrobiales; family RAAP-2; genus Bog-473. The sequence continues at coordinate 628 of CAYWDQ010000019.1, forward strand.
TCGGCGGCCCGCTCGTCTTCGCTCGGCAGGACGTCGGTGTAGTGGCGAGCCATGTGGACGGTCGACCAGCCGAGGCGAGCCTGCTTCTGGCGTTCGGGGATGACGGCGTCGAGCGAGGTGGCCTGGAAGTGCCTCAGGGAGTGCAGGTGGATGTCCTTCGGAAGATTGGCGGCGAGGCGCGCTTTGCTGAAGGCGTGACTTACCGAATCAGGATGCGGCGGGGTGTCGCCACCAGGTTCGGCCGAGAAGACGAAGGCATGCGCATGGAGTGAGGCGCCAGCATCAGCCGCGAGATGAGCTTGCAGCGCTCTCAATTGCTCAAGCTGTGCGAGGGTGCCGGGGTCGACGGCGACGACCCGGATGCTGGCCCGGGTCTTAGGGGACTTGACGGTGGCTCCGCCCTGGGATGCCACCACCGACTCCTCGATTGTGATCCTCCCCTTCGTCCGGTCCACGTCTGACCACCGGAGTGCGCACGCCTCTCCGCGTCTGGCTCCGGTTGCGGCGATCACTCGGAGACAAGTCGACAACCGAGGATCGAGGTCCAGTGCTGCCGCCAACAGGCGACGCACCTCAGCCGTCGACGGAGCTCGTACCGCCCGAGGCGCGCCGTCGATCCCCCAGGACGGAAGCTCCGACTCGGCTATCGGGTTCGGCAAGGTGTTGCCGCTCCACTTCCGGGCCAAGCGACACGCCCGGTTGAGGAGGGATCGCACATACCGCACGGTCTCACGGCCGGCTCCGTCGGCCTTGAGCCGGCGGAAGTATCGCTCAACCTCGTAGGGGGTGAGGCTCGAGATCCGCTCCTTGCCGATGGATTTCTCGATGTGGACCTTCCAGACGTTCTCGTAGCGTCGAACGGTGACCGGACTCAGATCTGCCCAGCCGTTCTCCTTCCAGCCCGCGATGGCGTCGTTGACCGTCGTCGTCTGGTTCCACTCCCTCGTCTCGGGCTCGGCCGCGTTCTCGGGTTCCACGTCCTGGCTCAGAACCAGCCGGGATAGTTCCTTCTCGGCGGCCCGCTTCGAGCCCCGGAACAGTTGGCTCTTGTGCCGTACACGGCCCTGCCTGTCCCGCCCCAGGTAGATCCTGAGCTCCCAGGCATCCGCTCCTCGATCTGGTCGCTTGCGAAGGCTGCCTGGCATCGTCCCCCCAAGAACGGTCCCTACGGAGGGTTCTCTTGGAATTGTTGGGACAGCTGTTGGGACAAAGGCTACTGAAGCGAACCAGAAAGTCAAAAACATGCTCTGACCTGGAGCCTGAGAGGAGATTCGAACTCCTGACCTGCGCATTACGAGTGCGCTGCTCTACCGACTGAGCTACCCAGGCAACACCGGCCGCCGGAACAGGACCTGACCCAGGTGTCCGGCGACGGACGGCAATCGTAGGCGCTGGTGAGCACTCCGGCAGCACCGGAGCGGGGTCGCTCAGGCGGGCGCCAAATCCCAGGCCGGCGGCTCGATCACGCCCAGGCGAGCGAAGAGGTTGTCCGAGCGCGACTGGTCGCTCTCATCGGGCTCGCGCCCCGCCAGCGGTGCGAGCGCAGCCCGGAGCCGCAGGCCCGCTGCGAGGTCGAAGAGGTAGCCGGCCACCTCGGCTTCGTTGATGGAGTTGGTGACCACCTCGAGCGCGGCCGCCGCGTTGCCGGAGCGGGCCAGGGCCACCGCCTTCATCCTCGCGAGCGGGTAGGCCAGGTAAGGGTCGCCTTCTCGGGCATCGATGCCGGCCCACACCCGCTCCACGTCGGTCACGTCGTCGTCCCGGGCCCGCGTCCTCAGTCGCAGCTCGAGCATCGAGAGCTCGCATTCGGAGAGGTAGAAGCGCGAGTCCATGTCGGCGAACTGCTGCCAAGCCTCCGCGAACATGGAGCCGGCCCGTTCGAAGTCGCCAGTTCGTAGCGCGCCGCGGCCCAGGTTGAGGATCGCCACGCCGACCCCGAACGGGTAGGGCAGCCGTTCCCAGATCGCCCGGAGTCGCACCAGCGCCTCCTCGGCCTCGGGGACCCTGCCCTGGTCGATGAAGATCTCGGCCACGTTGTTCAATGCCTGCCCCTCACGCAGCTTGTCACCGGCGCGGCCGCCCACTTCACTCGCCCTCCGGTACAGGTCGAGTGACTCCAGCCACTGGCCGGAGTAGAAGGCGGCCGTCCCGAGGTTGTTCAGCACGTTGGACTGGCCGACGAGGTCCCCCAATTCCTCGAAGATCGCCAGAGCCCGGTGACCGAATGCACCGTTGTTCTCCTCGATGGAGAGCGCGCAGATGTCGAGGAGCTGCAACGCGTGTGCCAGTCCTGAGCGGTGGCCCGACGCCTCGGCCTCTTTGCGAGCCGTCGAAGCCCACGTCATGCACTCCCGGTACTTGCCTTGTCGATACCGCACACCGGCGTAGGCGACGGAGATCTCGGCGAGCTCCCGATCGGTCGTGATGCCCGCTTCCATGAGCAGGCCACGCGCCCGGCTGTGGAGCCGGAGCGCCGACGAGTACTTGCTCAGGTGCATGTACAGGACACCGGTCTTGCGCCAGAGGCGCGCCCGAGTGCGCGGGTCGGCCGAAGCCAGCGTGCGAGCACGCGCGTACGCGGCGGAGGCGCCATCATGCTCACCGGAGCGCGCACGGATGTCACCGAGCGACTCCGCCACCGATTCCTGCTCCTCGAGCGCGAGGTCCGAGAGGTGGGCGGCATGACCGAGGGCCTGGTCGAAGAACATGGCAGCCTCGACGTTCGCATAGAGCAGATCCGCCTGCTTCCCGGCCTTGACCAGGTAGTTCCAGGCCGGGCCGTGCGCCTCGGCGAGGTGGTAATGGGTTGCCAGAAGGGCAGCCTGCTCGTCCGTGTCGACCGTCGACTCGAGCAGGTCGCCGATGCGGATGTGGAGTTCGCGGCGCCGGCGGAACGAGACACCCTCGTAAATCGTCTGTCGGAACAGATCGTGACCGAAGCGAAACACCCCAGGTGCCACGGGGCGCACCAACGACGACAGTCGGTCCCAGCGGGACTGCTCACCGGCCTGGGCCCCGAAGACCGCTCCGAGCAGCGCGAGGTCGATGTCCATGCCGAACACCGATGCCTCCTGGACCAGGACTCGATCGGCGGGCGAGAACGCATCGAGGCGCGCCGTGACCAGGGCTTCGACCGTGTCGGGAATGACGTCGAGGGCGCCGCTCTCGCTGGCGGCCATGAGTTCCACGACGAACAGCGCGTTCCCGTTGGCGCGATCGAGGAGGCTCGTCATGACGGTCGAATCCATTGATTTCCCCGCGGGGGTCGACTGCGCGAGGTTCGCCGCGTCTACCGCGTTCAGCGGCTGCAGGTCGACCCTGTCCGTGCCTTCGACGGAGAGGTCGGGACCGTGGCTGGTGGCGCAGATCAACCACGGTTGCCGCCGCGTCTCGGAGACCAGGCTGCCGAGCAGATCGAGCGAGGCCTCGTCCGCCCACTGGGTGTCCTCGAGCACGATCAGCTGGGGTTCGGTGATCGCCGAGGCGAGAAACGACGTCACCGCTTCGTGCGCCCGGGCCCGCCGGAAGGACGGCACGATCTCGTCGCTCTCGCGGGTCGATGCGACGTCCGCGCCGAAGGGTCCGGCGATGAGCGGCAACCACGGTGACAGGTCGGGAGCCAGGCGCGTCACGAGATCCGTCAGTGTCCGGCCGACCTCGTCGCGAGGGAGATCGGGCGCCAGACCCAATGTCCGCCGCAGCAACGGTTCCATGACGCCATAGGGCTTGGACTTGGTGAAGGGCTGGCACGACCAGCGGGAGACGCCCATGTCCATGCCATCGCACATGAGGCGCAGCTCGGCCGCCAAGCGTGTCTTACCGGTACCGACCGAACCGACGATCTCCACCGCGCCACCCTGCCCGGCGATGGCGTTCCGCGCGTGCTCCAGCAGTTGGGCCAGCTCCGCGTCCCGCCCGATGAGGGGGAAGGGCCGGTCGACCTCGTCAACGGCTTCGTCGGTGACCTCGTGCACGATCGCCGCGTCGATCATCGCTTCCTTGCCCTTCACGAGGAAGGGCTCCATGCGCGTGAGGGACAACCACGATCGGCACCGGGCCAGGACCGCTTGGCTCACGACCATCTCCCCCGGCCCCGCCCGCTGCATCAGCCGGGCCGCCAGGTTCACATCGTCCCCCATGACCGTGTAGGTCCGACGGTTCTCCGAGCCCAGGTTCCCGACGAAAACGACGCCGCGGTTGACGCCGGCATGGACTTCGAGTTCCCCCGTGTTGTCGATGATGTCCCTCACGGCACGTACCAGATGCTCGTCGTCGTTGACGCCGGCGGTGGGGACGCCACCAGCCAGGATGAACTTGCCCCCGTCGCCGTAGACGTCGCTCGAGAGCCAGTGCACGCCGTGTCGCGCCACAGCGTCCGCCGTCGCATCGACCAGCCCCTGCAGCAGGGCTCCCACCCGCTCGATCCCGTCGCTGGCGATCACTTCGTCTGTCCTTTTGAAACAGACGAACGCAATCGTCGCCTGGCGGTGCTCGCCGACGCCTTGGGCCTCGATGCCCAGACGCTGCTCGAGCGGGATGAGCCGCTCGAGGTCGGCCCGGGGCCACGCCTGCTCGGGCTCGCTTGGCAACCAGGGCACCGGCTCGGGGTTGCGCCGCAGGAGGTACCCACCCTCGACGGGGGCGCCGACCACCTTGGCGGGCACCTGCTCGGCCACCGCGGCAGTGATCTGGATCTCACCTGCCTCGGCATCGGATTCGCGTTGGAGGGTGGCCGACACGTCGGGCCCGGTCAGCAGGAGCTCGCGGTGTACACCCAAGGGCAGGAAGACCGGGAATGCGCCGCGGTGCACCCCGATGGAGATGCCGAGCCGCACCGTCCCCCCGTCGCGCTGGCGAACCGGCCTGGCGATGAGCCCCCGCATGCCGTGCGACGCCCGGCAGGCCCGGATGGCGTCTCCCTCGCCTGTGAAGAGGACGAGCAGGGCGTCCCCCCCGAACTTGATGATGTCCCCGCCCTCCTCCAGGCAGATGCGGATCATGGAGTCGAAGCACGAATTGAGCAGGTCGGTGAGCTCCTCTGCACCGCGGCGACCCATGGAGGAGAGCTGCTCGGTGAGGCGGGTGAATCCCGAGATGTCGGCAGACACGAGCGTCCCGGCCACCTGACGCGCCGTCTCGTCGGGACGGGTGGCGATCCATTCGGCCGCCAGTCGGGGCACGTAGGGACGCAGTGCGCCCGGCTCGGCGTCGGGAGGAAGCTCGGCTCGGACCGTCAGTGTGACTCTTTCTCCATCACGTCTGGGTGGTGCACATTATTTCAGTGTGAAGGCCAGCGCGTGGGTTTCCGGATCCCCGGTGACCGACACGTTCAGCACGTGGTTGCCCTTGCTCAGACCGGACGTGAGCATGCCGTAGGCGTACACCTTCAGCGCCGACGACCAGGTGAAGGTCTTCCCGGTCGCGGGCTTCGGCGCCGTGGTGCCGTCGATGTTGAGCGGAGTGATGGCGAGACTCGAGGATCCCACGTTGGTGCCGCTGTAGTTGCAGAGCGTGACCGAGAACGCGACGGCGACACCCAGGGGCTCGATGGGCCCCGCGAAGTTGCAGATCTTGTAGGTCACCACATACGTATAGGTCTGCGTCGTGGTGACGCCGGCCTTGGACTTCGCGGTGACCGTGATCGCGTGGGAACCGACCTGGGTCGTCGGCAACGTGGCGCCGCTCGACAGGGTCGTGGTGCCCGTGACAGCGCTGCAGGACGCGATCCCCGACACCGCGTCGGCGCAGCTGTACGTGGCCACCTCCGGCTGGTTGAGCATGTACACGGCGTTGTTCGTCGGATTGATGATCGAAATGGTCGGGGAGGTGTTGTCGATCTCGATGCCCGTGTAGGGCCCCGCCTGGGTGCAGTTGTCCACGTTGTCGCAGACCTGCACCGAGTTCGTCGAGGCATTCGCGTTGCTGGTCCCCGCGGCAATGGACGCCGAGAGAGCGAAGCTGGCCTGGGAGGTCGTAGCCAGGCCCGATTGGGCGTCGGTCGCCGTGCACGGGACCGAGACCGTGCCCGTGTGCCAGCCGGCCGCCGGAGCCGCGCAGGAGACGGCCGGCACCGTGGAGTCGACCTTCGTCGTCACCGTCGACGTGCTGGTGTTGCCCACCTTGTCCGTGGCGGTGATGGTGTAGGTCGTCGCGCCCGAGGGCGGCGTGATCGACCCGCTGGCCGGGACCGAGGTGACCGGTCCGGTGCCGGCCTGGTACGTCAGCGAGGCCAACCCCGACTGGGCGTCGGTCGCGCTCACGTTCAACGTGGTGCCTCCGCTCGTCCAGCCGTTGCCCGAGTGCGGTGCGCTGACCGAGCTCGAGATGGTCGGTGCCGTGGTGTCGACCTGGGTCGTGACCGTCGACGTGCTGGTGTTGCCCACCTTGTCCGTGGCGGTGATGGTGTAGGTCGTCGTGCCCGAGGGCGGCGTGATCGACCCGCTGGCCGGGACCGAGGTGACCGCCCCGGTGCCCGCCTGGTAGGTCAGCGAAGCCAGCCCCGACTGGGCGTCGGTCGCGCTCACGTTCAAGGTGGTGCCCGCGCCAGTCCAGCCGTTGCCCGAGTGCGATGCGCTCACCGAGGTCGAGATGGCCGGCGCCGTGGTGTCGACCTGGGTCGTCACCGTCGTCGTGCTGGTGTTGCCCACGTTGTCGGTGGCGGTGATCGTATAGTTCGTGATCCCCGACGGCGGGGTGATCGGCCCGGTGACCGCGGTGACCGGTCCGGTGCCGGCCTGGTAGGTGAGCGAGGCCAGGCCCGACTGGGCGTCGGTCGCGCTCACGCTCAAGGTGGTGCCCGCGCTCGTCCACCCGTTGCCCGTATGCGGCGCGGTGACGGAGGTCGCGATGGCCGGCGCCGTGGTGTCGACCTGGGTCGTCAACGTCGTCGTGCTGGCGTTGCCCACGTTGTCGGTGGCGGTGATCGTGTAGTTCGTGATCCCCGACGGCGGGGTGATCGACCCGCTGGCCGGGACCGCAGTGGCCGGGCCGGTGCCCGCCTGGTAGGTGAGAGAGGCCAACCCCGACTGGGCGTCGGTCGCGCTCACGTTCAGGGTGGTGCCCGCGCCCGTCCATCCGTTGCCCGAGTGCGGCGCGGTGACGGAGGTCGAGATGGTCGGCAGCGTGTTGTCGATCTCGATGCCCGTGATCGGTCCCGCGGTGGTACAGGTGCCCACGTTGTCGCAGATCTGCACGGAGTTGGTCGAGGCGCTCTGACTGCTGGTCCCCGGCGGCTCCGACGCCGTCAGCGTGAACGTGCCCTGGGAGCCCGACCCGTTGAGCGTGACCCCCGTCTGGTTGGGGGCCAGGCCCGATCCCGCGTCGGTCGCCGTGCAGGTGAACGACGCCGGGCTCGCGTACCAACCGGTGGGTGCCTGGCAGGAGATGGACGGCAACGTCTTGTCGATCATGAAGCCGGAGATGGGCGGAATCGTGACGCAGTTGTCCACGTTGTCGCACAGCTGCCCGGACGACGTGGACGCATCGGCCGTCGACGTCCCTGCCGGGACCGAAGTGGACAGGGTGGTGCTGCCCGCGGTCGAGGTCCCGCCGGCGATGCCCGACTGTGTGTCGGTACCGGTGCACGTCACGCTCTGGTCGGTCGAGAACCAGGTGGTGGGGGCCACGGCGGGAGTGCACATGATGCTGCCTGGTGCCGTGGTGTCCACCTGGGTCGTGATACTGGCCGTGCTGGTGTTGCCGACGAAGTCGGCGGCGGTGACCGTGTAGGTCGTGACGCCCGGCGGTGGCGTGATCGGCCCGGTGACCGGGGTGACCGGCCCGGTGCCGACCTGGTAGGCGAGCGAGGCGACACCCGATCCGGCGTCGGACGCGCTGATGGTCAGCGTGGTGCCGCCGCCCGTCCACCCGTTCCCCGAGTGCGGTGCGCTGATGGAGCTGGAGATGGTGGGTGCCGTGGTGTCGATCTGCACCGCCTGTCTGATCTGGTTGCCGGTGTCCGACGCCGTGACGACGTGCGTCCCGTCGCTCGCCAGCGTGAACGACCCCTGGCCGTTGGAACCCAGGCCGACCGTCTGTGACGCGCCCCCGTCCACCTGGTAGGTCACGGTGGCGCCGGGGGCTCCGGTGAACGTCACGTCGACCGGGCCGTTGTAGAAGCCGTCCACCTCGGTGTCGTTGCCCACCGGGGAGAGCGACGCGCTCAAGCCCGTGCCCAGCCCCGTGCTCTGCACCTGGCTCTCCGGGACCTGGTTGAACTCGACGCCCTTGTCGGAGTCCATGGCGACGTTGCCGTCCCCGTCCACTGCTTGGACGATGTAGGTGATCTTCCCGCTGGTCGGGGCCGGGGCCCCGCCCGTCCAGACGCCGCCGGCGCCCTGGGTCAGGTTGACCGGCGTCCAGGTACCGGCGTTGGTGGTGTCGGTGAACAGGACGAGCACCTCTTTGACCGGGCTGCCGCCGGGCGCCGGCGTGGTCACCACGTTGAAGTCGGCCGTGGTGCCGTTCACCACGATGCCCGTGGCCTCGTCGATGGTCGGCGGCGCGAAGTTGGTGTCCGACGGCGACGTGTACTCCACGTTGGCGTCGACGCTGGTGAAGAGCCGCTGATTCCCCGTGCCCGGGTTGCTGGGATCGGGGATGAACTGCCCGGTGACCAGATCGACCGCCTGGTGGGTCACGGACGCGCCGGAGGCGCTGAAGAGCTGATAGGTCGCCACCCGCTGGAGCGTGGCCGGGAAGGACGTCTCGTATTGGGAGATCTGGTTCTCCGGCCCCGACGTGTCGCTGTCAGCTTCGGCGATCGACGGCGTGAAGTCGCCGACGTCCGTCGAGGTCAGCCCGGTGATGAGCGCGCCGTGCGCCTCCGACGCGAGTTGACCGTTGGCCCCCGGAATGGTGACGTCGATGCTGCTCAGCGGCTCAATGGGGAAGCCGGCTGTCGTCTGCTCCAGGCTCGAGTTGTTGACCTCGTAGTAGGTCCCGCCCTCGGGAGGCGTCACCGTTCCGAGTTGGTTCGGACTGGTCCCCGTGGACTGGTTGAGACTGACGGATGCCGTCTGGAGGCCCGTGGCGGGGTCCTGCCCGAGCGACAGCTGCGGGGTCGTGGTCGCCGAGTTGGCGCTCGGGTGGGCGAGCCCGCTCAACGTGTAATTGGGCATGCCGTAGTAGGTCGACTCCATGTCCGCCTTGAGGTCGTACGGATCGAGCACGCCTGTCTGTGCCGTGTAGAGCTGCTTGGCCTCCGACAGCGCGTCACCGATGGAGACCGAGCCGTTCAGGCTCTGGGCGAAGAGGCTCATGAGCTTGGCCGAGTACGAGATGTACTGGTCGTTGGCGTACCCGTAGCCGGTGTTGCCCACCCAGATCGCCCCCTCGTCGGCGAAGGTCGAGGCCCACGAGTCCACACCACCGGGGACGACGTTGGAGATCTCGTTGGTCGGGATGTCGAGGCCCGAGTGACAGCCCAGAGAGAACAGGAGGCGCTCGGGGATCTCGTCGCTGGGGTCGTCGGCGCGCACCTCGGTGGTGGAGAGAATCTCGTTCTGCGCGGTGGTCGGGTCCGTGGTCGTGTCGCCGAGCGCCGAGAGCGCACGGCCGTAGTCGAAGTGCGCGTTGATGGAGTCGACGGTGGGTGCGGTGGCCGGGCTGGTCGTGGTTCCGCCGTCGATCGCGTTGAGGAGGTCCTGCTTGGTCCACGAGTCGCCGATCAGCGTCTGTACCTTGGCGGCGCCCAGCGGGCCGCTCAACGACGCCGCGATGGCGTCGGCTCCCTGAGTCAGGAAGTCGTAACCGGTGGAGAGCGCGCTCGTGGCGTTCAACTCTCCGTTGCTGGACTGGAACCGGGAGAGCGCGCTGTCGATCTGTGTGGGCGTCTCGACGAGTCGCCCGATGGCCAGTGACGGCGTGTAGAGCGTCTGGCCGCCCACGCCGAGCGGGTCGGGTGAGACGTAGGGGTCGTCACTGAGGAAGTAGCCCTCGCTGAGCGCCGACGACAGCTGGTCTGTGATCCCGGGCAGGGTGCTGGCGGCGTAGTCGGACTCGTTGTCCGAGACCGTCATGTCGGGCACGCGGCCCATGGGGATCTGGTCGTCCGCGCCGACGATGACGATGTTGGCGATGGTGGGGTAGGCCGCCTCGAGGCTGCGCACGGTGGCGCTGATATCGCTCACCACCTTGTTGGCCGCCTGTACCGAGCACGCGTTGGTGTCCCAGGCGTGGTAGTCGGCTGCGGTCTGGGTGTTCCCCTCGACGGGCACGATGGCGCCGACCATGCCGCCGGCACCACTGTTGATGGTGCTTGTCAACTGCTGGAGGACCTCGTTGGCGCCGGGGTGGCCGTCGTCGGCCGACGACTGCCCGTAGGCGTCGTAGAGGCGGTCGGGGTCGATCAGGAACAGCGTGTTCACGTTGGCCGGTGGGGCCTGGAGGGACCAGCCGCCCGAGGCGCTCCACGTCTCGGTGAGCGGTTGTCCGGCGCCGGGCACGGCGACGTCCTGGTTGAGGGCGTCGTTGTCGTAGGTGGTCGGCACCGAGCACGACGGCGAGTTCACCGTCTGGATGAGCTGGGAGCGCAGGGCGTAGGGGGCGGTCGTGCTGTAGGCGCCGTTGTACCCGCTGATCTGGACGAGGTAGGTGCCGCCGGGTAGCGCGGGCGTCGTGATCTGCTCGGGCGTCAGACCGCGGTTGGCCGAAATGGCCTCCACGGGGAGCGTCGCGAGGAGGGGCACGGTCCCCGGGTCCGGAGCATCCTGCTGCCCACCGGAGGACTGGTCCCCTGGTGGCGTGTCGGTGACCCCGGCCGTGACCTGCGTCGGTGTGCTCGAGAGCTCGGTGGTCGGCTGGCCGTAGAGGACCATGTCGTAGTCGGCGGGCAGGTCGGACATGTCGAGCGAGAGGCCGTCGCCGGCCGGCACGTTGATGTCCCAGTACGCCGAGACGTTGGGAGCCGACAGGAACGACACGTTCAGCGAGTCGGGCTGCAACGTCGACGGAGTGTTCGGCGATCCGTTCCCGGCGAAGGGGTCGGTGATATTGACGGAGGTGGCGGCGCTCTGGCTGTTCCCGCCGGCGATGGAGGCGGTCACGCTGACGGGCTGGCTGCCCAGGACCTCGTTCGGCCGGACCTCGACCGAGTAGGTGTCGGTGCCCGTGGAGTTCCCCGGGGTTGCCGTCAGGGTGCTGCCCGACACGGTCGGGTCGGGAGAGGGTTGGCCGTCGAATGTGGCGGAGCCCGTCACCAGTGAGAATCCCGCCGGGACCGTGAGGACCTCGGAGAGGGCGGTGGGGCCGTTGGCCACCACCGTGGTGGCGGTCAGCGTCACTTCGCCACCACCGGTGGACGCCGCGGCGAGGCCGGGCGTGGCCAGGTTCACGTTCTGCCAGGGGAAGCTCGACTCGGGCACGAGGCCGGAGAGGAGGTCGCCGAGATAGAGGCCGTTGAAGGCGGACGGGTCGGACGAGGCCAACTGGTCGATCAGCTGCCCGATGGTCGTCCCGGTGTCGACCAACTCGGCGCTGAGGAGCTCCGCCAGGGTGGTGGAGTCGGTGGCGCCGTTGGTGAGCGCGCCCTCAATCTGCGCCACCGTCGTCGTCGGGTCGGAGCCCGACACGTCGGAGAGGACGGCCACCTTGAAGACCTGAGCGAAGGCCGAGTCGCTGCCGGCCAGGGTCACGAGGTCGGCCAGGGTCGTCTGGTCGGCGCCCGGGTCGCTCGAGTCCGAGCCGTCGACGTCGGCCAGCGTGGTGGCGTCCCAGGCGGCGTTCGGCTCGGTGATGCCGGCCTGCAACGTCTGCAGGTCGGCGCCGGGCAGGATCGCTCCGGCCTGCTGCGCCTCGGCCAGCGTCTCGCCCGGGGTGGAGCACACGGTGGGGAAGTCCGTGCAGTCGACGACGCTGTCCAGGTTCGACAGGGAGCTGAGCAGCAGGCCGCCCAGCGCGACCCCGTTCATCTTGACCCCGTTGATCTTGACGGTGCCGAGCGCCAGCTCATCGAGCGGGACGCCGTTCATCTTGATCCCACCCAGACCCGTCCCCTGGAGCGGGAGGTCGCCCAGCTCGAGCGTGCCGAGGTTGACGCCGTTCATCTTGAGGTCCTCGAGCGGGGTCTCGCCCAGGGGAACGCCGTTCATCTTGACCTCGTCGATGGGAGCCGTGCCCAATGCCAACGCGCCGATGTCGACCCCGTTGATCTTGACGGTGCCGAGGCCGGTGTCGTTGAGGTTGGTGCCCGAGAGCGAAAGCCCGGCAATCGGTGAACTGTCGACCGTCTTCGCTTGGAGGGGAATCGTGTCGAGCGGGATGGAGGCCAGAGGCACGCCGGCGATCCCGAGGGAGAGCACCGAGACGTTGGCCGCGTCGGCGAGATCGCTGTCACTCGTGATGCCGAAGTCGCTACAGGGCCAATGCACGCTGTTCAGGTCGCTGCACCAGTCGGTCAGCGTCTGGGTCGGATTCCCGATGTCGGCGCTGTTGAGCGGGACGTCGTCGATGGATGTTGTCGCACCCAGTGCGTAGGCCGCCACCGGGAGCGAGCCGAGCGACGACCCGCTGATGTCGACGTCGGACAGGGGGAGCGCGTTGAATCGGGCCGCCGGATTCGACATGTCGGGCGAGTCCGAGCCGGTGTCCGCGGTGAGCACGTCCTCGAGGCTGACCGACTGAAGAGGGAAGCCGGCGTACTTGGAGCCGGCCAGGATGCCCTGCCAATCGGTACACGTCGACCCCGCGCAACCGTCGGGGTACGTCACGCCGATGTTGGAGAGCAGGTCATTCGACAGGGACGTGGTGTCCTGGGCCTGTGAGCCGAGGGCGATCCCGCTCAGGTCGACCCCGTTCATCTTGACCCCGTTGATCTTGACCCCGTTGATCTTGACCCCGTTGATCTTGACCCCGTTCATCTTCGTCGAGGCGACGGCGGCGTTCGGGCTGCCGCTCGCCGACGACCCCGTCGAGTCCTGCTCCGCCACCGTGGGCAGATTGCCGTTGTCGTCCAGCCCGATCGTGCCGATCCCGGCCGGCGTGCTCGGACTCCCTGCCGACGGGTTCGACGTCGCGGTGGCGCTCAGGGTCACGGAGGTGAGTGACGGTGGGGCAAACAATGTCGCCTTGTCGGAGGCAGTGGCCGGGTCGCCGTTGTCGGAGGAGACGGTGACCGAACTGTCCAGTGGCGTGTTCTCGGCGATGCCCGATCCGACGGAGGCCGGCAACGACACCGGGGGCGCAGTCGTACCCTCGGCAACGGGGCCGGCGTAGGTGCACGTCACGATCTGCCCGGCGGTGGAGCACGTCCACCCGGTCCCAGTCGCCGATCCGGGCGTCACGCCGGACGGCAGTGTCGCCGTCATTGTGATCGGGTCGCTCTCGTTGCCCCCGGTGGCCGTCACGCCTGCCTGCAGCGTGTAGTCCACGGATCCGCCGGCCGAAAGTTGACCGTTGTCGTTGTCGGTGATTGCCGCACTGAGCACGGGGACCTGCTGCAGGCTCGTGACCGAGACGTTCGAGACCTCGTGATAGTCCGTGGACCCGCCGGTCGACCCCACCCAGCCGAAGCCGAGCTGGTAGGGGATCCCCGCCGGATTGATCCAGCTTGCCGGGTACAGACCGCTCGGGATACCCCCGTTCGTGGTGCTGGGCAGCGGGCCGGAGTAGAACTCGGCCGATCCGGCGATGGGGACCCACGCCACCCCGTAGTCACCGGCGGGCACGCTGTCCGAAGTGAACTGCGAACCGCTCATCGTCATGGGCGCCGACGTGGTGTTGAGCACGACCTCGACCGGCACGATCGACCCGGACCGGCTCGAGCCCATCAGCTGCTGGGTCCCCCCAAGCTCGTGGGCGGAGCTGTCGAGGAGGCAATAGCCGCTGGTGCCGTTGCCGGGACCTCGCACGACCACCTGGCCGGGATTCGCCCCGGTGACCCACCCGGGATCGGTGCATCCGGAGCCGTCGAAGTCGGGGGCGGAGTAGTTGCCGTAGACGTCGAACCCGACGCCGAGATAGCCGTCGGCGAGTCCGTCGCTCCCGGTGAGCCCGGCCCCGGCCGAGTAGCCGAGGTCTCCCCCGGGCTGGCCGATCTGCGTCGGGCCGACGGGATCGCTCGGGTCCTCTGCGGCGATCACGAAACCGATCCCGTCGGCACCAGAACCGCCGAACTGGTAGGTGTCGAAGGTGGCGTCCAGGCCGTTGCTGGCCGGGACGCTGAGGCTGGTCAGCACCCCACCCTCTTGCTGGTTTGCGGTACCGGTCAGCTCGAGTACCCCGCTGCCGGCCCCGTCCCCACCCGAGGCGGAGCAGTCCGGTATCGGCGTCTGCGACGTGGCGGTGCCCGCGGTGAGGCACGCCGAGTTGGCCGAGCCCTCCGGCCCGGGAGGCCTCACCCACGAGCCAGGAGACGACACGTTGGTGTTCGTGAAGGTCTCGGCGATGACTGGCGTCCCCGTGGCACCCGCGGGCGCGCCCGACGACACCGCAGCCAACGTCCCCGCCAACGGGGTGAGGGCCAGCGTCCCGACCACCAACACGCGCCTCACACGAGTGCCGGCCAGCCGCCCCGCGCCGCGGCCCAGGAAGCCAGTAGACCGGTTCGCTCGTAGCGCTCCACCGCGGGTGCTCGCCATGTTGCCCCTTCCTTCGTGTTCCCCTGCGTGCAGGAACGGGGTAATGACAGCCGGACGCCACCCAGCCGGAGGTGTCATCCACCCCTTGTGTGCTGCTCTTTCTACATCGTTTCGCACCGATGTTGCACCTGCGTGACGCACGGGGGACCCCTCGCTCCGGGCATTCCATGCATCGGGGGTGTCGAGCCGGCCCCCGGACGATAGAAAGGGTTCCCGGTTTCCCCAGGTCAGGACCCACAGTGTGCTCCGGGCGATCGGCTGTGGCCCGCCCGCCCTTCCCACCCCATCGCGTCACGGCGGTGCAACGTCGCTGCCAACCGTGACGTGCATAGTGACTGCGCCAAATGCGTCGCCGGGCGTCGCATCTCCGAATCGGGAAGGAAGCGCGTGGTCTCCACCCTTGGGCGTCAAGCCACGGTCGACCGGCTGCAGATGGTCGACCAGTTCGCCGGCTGCACCAGGGAGCAGCTGGCGGACGTGGCGCGGCTCGCCGAGCGGGTCCAGGTCGGCGAGGGGGAGATCCTGACCCGGGAGGGACGGATCGGCCGGGAGTTCTTCCTCATCCTCTCCGGCACGGTCGGGGTCACCCAGAAAGGCCGCCGCGTGAACACCCTCGGTCCCGGTGACTTCTTCGGCGAACTGGCCGCGATGAACCCCGGACCCCGCAACGCGACGGTCACGGCTCTGTCCGACGTCGATGTGCTGATCATCGGGCCGCGTGAATTCGGGGCGATGGCCGGCATCCCGGGATTCCGCGACGCGTTGCTCAAGAGCATGGCCCGGAGGTTGCGCACCGCCGACGCCCGGCTCGAGGCCGCACTCGACGCTCGGGCACCCTCCGGCCGCCCGCATCGCTGCAACCCCGGCTGACCTCTGACGCCAGCGCCCTCTCCTTGTCTGTGCTGCGACCCGCACCGCGATCGCGTACGGTGAGCACCGTTCGCAACGGGCGTGCAGCCGGAGGGTAGGGATGAGCACAGAGACCGACCGTGGCGCGCCGGGCGAGCCCGGCGGACTGCAGGGAGTGCCCTGGTTCGCCGCCTGCACGGAGGAGCAGCTGAGCGAGGTGGCCCGGATCGCCGAGCGTCTCCACATTCAGGCCGGCGAGGTGATCCTGCGCGAGGGTCGCCTCGGTCGCGAGCTCTTCGTGATCCTGGAGGGCACGGCAACGGTGACCCGCGCCGGGCGCGTCGTCAACATCCGCTACGCCGGCGACTACTTCGGTGAGCTCGCAGCGATCGAGGCCGTGCCGCGCAGCGCGACGGTCACCGCCACGACCGATCTCGACGTCCTGGTCATCGGGCCCCGCGAGTTCGAGGCCATGATGGAGATCCCGGGCTTCCGCAACGCGCTGCTGACCGGCATGAGCCGCCGCATCCGCGAGGCCGACGACCGCCTCGCTTCCTATCAGGATCGTGAGGCCGAGTCCGAGACCCACCGGTGAACGGACGGCGGCACCGCCGCCTTCTGACGTCAGCCCGGCTCGGCCGCCATGCGCGCCGGGCGACGCAGCCCCATGCGGAGCGCCGACTCCTCGCCACTCCGGAGCAGCACTGCCACCCGCTCACCCTCGTCTCGGCCGCGCTGGCGCAGTGTCCGGGCCAGCTCCACCTCGGCGACCGCTTTGAAGGGCGCCGACCGCATGCGGTGCGCGAGGCGCACGGCTGCCTCGAGGTGGACCTCCGCCAGCGCCAGGTCGCCCGCCGCGGCGGCGAGGAGGCCGAGGTAGGTGTCGGCCGGACCGAGACACCCGACTGCGGCCGGGCGGACGACGATGGCGGTGCCCGCATAGGGCCGCATCTGCTCGTAGATGCGCAGCGCCTGATCCCCTGCCCGCGGGCCGATGGTCCCGGTGGTGGCGGCGGCCAGGGCCAGCGTGAGAGCCTCGCTCCGAGTGCCGACGGTCTCCCATCCGACTTCTGACAGCCAGTGCAGCCCGGCGAGCGCTTCTTCCACTTCGCCCGCCTCCGCATGGGCCAGGGCCAAACCGGCCTTCGTGCTCGGCGAGTCCTCCGGCGCATGTGCGACCGCCCGCCGCAAGATGCTCTCCTGGGAACCGAGCTCATCACGTTGCCACCAGGTCCAGATCATCAACGCCGCGTGGAAGCCGCTGGCAAGCTCGTTGTAGCCCTCTGCGATCTCGAGTGCCTGCTGCGCCAGCGACTCACCTCCCTCGAGGTCGCCGGCGATGAGGGCCATCATCGCCGCGATGTTCCGCACGTGCGAGGCGTCGAGAGGATGGATCGGACCTGTGGCGCGAGACCCGAAGCGCGCGATCTCCTCCATGACAGCATCGACGTCGCCCTGGGCCAGGAGCTCACGGACGCGCCACATGTGACCGTGCAGCGCCAGGAACTCGTCCCCGACATCGTCCGCGATCTCTCCGAGCTCCTTCCCGGTCGCCAGGCGCTCAGGGGCGGGCTCAATGCCCCACAACGCGTGCAGCCGGGCATTCAGTGCATACCCGAGGGCGCTACGGTCGCCGAGGCGCCGGGCCATCGCGACCGCCTCCGTGTTGAGCGCGAGTGAGTGCTCGAGCACTCCCGGGGCAGGCACGCTGGTGGTGTAGACGGGGACCAGCCCGAGCCGCGCCGTCACCATGGAACGGAGATGGGAGTCGACGTGGGGCAGCGTGGCGCGCGCCTCTTCCAGCAGGTCGATCTGCCTCTCGTCCGGTCCCCCGATCCCGAGGTCGCTGAGCGGTCCGACGCGCAGAGCGGCGGTGGCCAGGCGTTCGGCGTCACCCAGGGAGCGCGCGATCGAAACCGCCGCCTCGAGGTTCTCGTTGGCGTGCACGATGTCCCCGACCTTCCCCTGCGCCTCGGCGAGCGCGACCAGCGAGTCGCAACGGAAGGCGTCGTCGTGCGAGCCGAATTGCTCGGCCACCTCGAGGCCGCGGGTGAGGTGGACCACGGCCTCCTCGAACGCGAGCAGGCGCAGCGCCCGCTCTCCTGCAGCCATGCAGTAGTGGATGGCCTTGTCGGCGTCCCCGAGTGCCGATCCCATGGAGTAGTGCAGGGCCAACTCGTTCAGGTAGGTGTCGAGGGCCTCCGCATGCGCCCGTTCGGTGGCCACGGCGATCTCGTGGTGATAGCGGACACGGCGCCCGCGCAGCAGCTCGCCGTAGATCGCGTCACGCACGAGGGCGTGGGTGAACGCATAGCGGTCCTGGACCTCCTCCCCGACGCGGCGGAGCAGGCGCGACTCCTCGGCGCGATCGAAGGCATCGAGCCGCTGGTCGGGCGTGAGCCCGGCCGCCTCGGCCACGATGCCCGCTTCGCACTGGTTGCCGGCCACGGCGGCCGCCTGCAGGAGGTAGATCACGTCCTCGGGCAGCCGGGACACGCGTCGGGCCACCAGCTCGCGGATGGCCTCGGTCGGGTTCAGATTCGGAGGCACTGGGGCATCGCCCTCGCCCCCGTGCTCGTCCCCTCCGTACCGCAGCTGCCGGAGCAGCTCGTCGAGGAAGAGCGGGTTGCCATCGGTCAGCTGGCACAGCTGCGGGACGACGTCCGAGGGGACTTCTGGCCAGCGCTCGGTCAGCTCCTCGACCGCACTGGGACTGAGGCCCTGCAGGTGCACCGTCTCGACGGGGTGCACCGATCGGATGTCCGCCAGCATGGATCGCAAGCGGTGGTCCTGGGGCACCTCGGTGTCGTTGTAGATCCCGATGAACCCGAACCGTGCATCGTCGATGCTCCGCAGGACGTGGCGCAGGAGCAGCAGTGTCGGCTGGTCGGCCCGATGAAGGTCGTCGACGACCAGCAGCGTGGCGCGGCGTTCCGACAGCTCGTTCAGCGTCGCCGTCACCGCCTCGAAGAACCGGTACCGCCCGCTCTCGGCGTCACCCGCCTCCTCCTCGAGCGGCGGCACGTACTCGCTCAAACGGATGACGAGGCGGGAGAGCTCGGTGAGCTGCCAATCCGGCATGCGCGAGATCCGATCGGCCGAGACGGATTGGAAGTACCGGCCGAGCGCCTCGGCAAAGGGCTGGAAGGGCGCCACCGGGTCCTCGTCACATCGGCCCCAGAGCACCAGCAAGCCGCGCGCGTCGAAGGAACGCGCCACCTCGGCGACGAGCCGCGTCTTGCCGATGCCGGGGTCACCGTCGACGAGGAGCAACCGCCCTTCACCGGCACGCACGGACGCCCACCAGTCGCGCAGCACGGCGGACTCCTGCGCGCGCCCGACGAAGGGGCTCTCGTTCGGTGCCGCGGGCACCCAGAACCTGTACCCCGGAGTCGGATCGAGCCCGGGGGCCGCTGGCTCGTCCTCACCCTCGGGGGGCACAGGGAAGTCGAGACCGGGCTCCTGGGTGAGAATGGCGTGTTCCATCCAGGTGACGTCATGCCCGGGGTCGATCCCGAGCTCGGCAACCAGGATCGACCGCAGGTCCTGGAAGACCCGCAGCGCCTCGGCCTGGCGGCCGCACCGGTACAGCGCCAGCATGCGCTGTGACCAGAGCCGCTCGCGCATCGGGTTGGCGCTGGTCAGGCTCTCGAGTTCGCCGATCAGTCCCTCGTGGTGCCCCAGCGTCAGCTCCGCATCGATCCTCGTCTCCGTCGCCGCGAGGAGCAGCTCTTCCAAGCGGCGGGCCTCGGCACGGGCGAAGGGCTCGTCCCTGACCTCGCTGTAGGCCTGGCCGCGCCAGAGGTCTTGAGCCTCCCTCAGCAGGCGCACGGCCTCGCGGGGCCGTCGACGGGACAGCTGGCGGCGGCCCTCCGCGACCAGGTGCTCGAACCGGTGGAGGTCGGTCACCTCGGCCGGTGCGTCCAGCACGTACCCCGGGGCGCGGGTCACGATCAGGTCGTCCGGCGCGCCGGCGTCGCGCAGGCGCTTGCGGACGCGCGAGATGGTCGAGCGCAACGCGATCTCTGCACCCTCCCCCTCGTGGTCGCCCCACAGCGAGTCCACCAGCCGGTCGACCGAGACGACCAGCCCGCGGTCGATCAGGAGGCGGGCGACGAGGGCCCGGGCCTTGACTCCCCCGATGTCGACGTCCCGGGCGTCGCACGTGACCTCCACCGGGCCTAGGACGCGGATCTCCAGCGAAGGTGCGGCGGGTTCCGCCGGACCGCCGTGACCCGCCGTCTCAGACATGCCGGCTCTCCCGCTCTTTCCCGTCGGCGTCCATCCGATGCACCGGGCGTGGCATCAGTCGGGGGAGCATCGCGATCATCTTGTGTGGCCCTGCCGCTACGGTGCGGCCTGGTCGGCCAGGTGATGGGGATGGTCCTTGCGGAACGCCCGCACCGTGTACCCGATCGCGAACGCCTCGCCCACGGCGCGCACCGAGGCGCTCCGGGGCAGGTTGAGAATGGGACCGAGCTCGCCGACATAGCTGCCCGGCTTCACTTGGGCCAGGACCTCCTCACCGCCGTCGGCCAGCTCCCGGTACACCTCGAGCACGCCTGACTCCACGTGGTAGATGAGCTCTCCCCGCTCACCCTGGCGGAACAGGATCTCCCCGTCCCCCAGGTGGACCTCCTCGGGCTGGCGGTCGGCGTCGGAGAAGTGCGGGGCCAGCTCGATCACGCGGTCCGCCAGTTGGCTCACCCGGTCGTCGTGCGTCGAGACGACGATGATGCGTCCGGGGCTGGCGAGGTCACGCATGAGGCGGAGGATGCCCTCGACCTGAATGTGGTCGAGGTGTGCCGTGGGTTCGTCGGCCAGGATCAGCGGTGGGTCGTGCACGAGCGCCCGCGCGATGGCCACCCGCTGCTGCTGCCCTCCGGAGAGCTGGGCGGGGCGGTGATGGCCGCGCTCGTCCAGCGCCACCAGCTCGAGCAGTTCGGCGGCCCGGGCCTTCGCCCGGGCCCGCGGCACGCCGGCCAACCGCATGGGCACCACGACGTTGCCCCGTGCGGTCAGGCTGGCGATCAGGTTGAAGGCTTGGAAGACGACACCGACCGTCTTGCGCCTGTACTCCGACAATGCCGGTCCGCGGAGCTCGTCGACCACGGTGGACCCGAATTGGATCCGGCCTTCCGTCGGTGTGAGCAGGCCGGCGAGACACGACAGCAGGGTCGTCTTGCCGCAGCCCGACGGGCCCAGGAGGACGACCAGCTCGCCGTCCTCGGCGGCGAAGCTCAACCCGTCGAGCGGCTTGATGACGTAGCCCCCCGAGTCGAAGGCCACGGTGAGGTCGTCGACGACCAGACGGTCGCTCATCCGAACGCCGTCGCCGGATCGGCGCCGGTGACCCGGCGTAGCGCCCCCACGCTCGCCACCACGCCCACCACCACCGCGATGAGCGGCAGGACCAGGCGGGCGGCGGGCGTGATGTCGACGGGCTGTGCGAAGAGCGACGACATCAAGCCCGCCAGGACCTCGGCCAGAACCGCGGCGAGCAGCGTGACCACCACCGCCTCGAGGACCAGGCTCATGAACAGCGCGCGCGACGAGGACCCCAGGGCCTTGAGCACCGCGAAATCACGCTTTCGCTCCAACGCCGCGACGTAGAGCATGGAGGCGACGATGGCCGCCGCCACGATCCACATGAGCGATCGAGTGTTGTTGATGGAGGACACCGCGCTCCCGAGCGCTCCGACGGTCTCGGACACGACGGTCGAGGGTGCCAGCACCACGAGCCCGGCGGGCGCGCTCGCCGGGGTGCCGTCCACCGCGACCCCCGTGATCAGCGGTCGGCCCCCGGTGACCGCCTGCTGCACCGCGGCCAGCGGCATGAAGACGATGGGGATCCCACCGTCCATGGTGCGCCCGTCGACGACTCCGACCACCTCGTACCCGCGGCCGCCCAGCTCGAGCTCGCTGCCGACCGGCGCCTTCACCCTGGAGTCGACGACCGCCTGGTCGGGTCCGGTGAAACCGTGGCCGACGGCCACCCGGGGGTCCCCGAGGCCGCCCGGCTGCACACCCATCAGGTTGACCGTCAAGGGGTTGGTGGTTCCCGAGACGGTCACGACCTGCTCCGGTGCGAACAGGACGGCGGACGCGCGCCGCACCCCCGGCTCGCGCGCCACCGCGCCTTCGGCGCTCTCCGGAAAGGCCGCGAACGCGGTGAACCGGCCGTGTGCGGAGGGCGACATCACCCAGGACGATGCGCCCACCCCGTCGATCGTCCCGGACACCTCCGCGTGGAACCCGTCGGTCAACCCGCTCAGGGCCAGCGCCAGCGCCAGCACGAGCCCGACGCCGACGATGGCGATCAGGAATTGCCGGGCCCTGAACCACAGGTCTGCAAACGTCACTGCCAGCACTGGTCCACCCCCCTAATCGCCAAGTGAAGAGAATTGGGCTATCGCCAAAATCGGGAGACTGGGGCGAGACTCTAATGTCGGCTCCACTCCCGCGTCCTGCCCAATGCGGACGGCGCGGCGTTCGTGCCTACGTCAGGCCCCCAGGGACGCCAGCCGCACGAAGAGCGACTGGAGGAGGAGCGCCTCGTTCGGGTTGCGCGGGAGGGCCTCCGCCGTCTCGGTGATCAGCCCGACCGCGGCGGCCGCACTCCGCACGTCCTCGTCGCCCACCCCGACGGTGCCGGAGGCCGCGGCGGCGACGACGTGCCCACGGTAGGTCCGAGCCAGGACGCCGAGACCGGCCCGGAGGGCGTCGGTGCGGAATCGGCGCTCCTCGCGCTGGTGCTGATCCGTTATGTCCTTGCGACCCGGCAGCCCGCGCTCGCCCATCTCCTTGGCCGCGGCGGTGAGCGTCTCGACCTCCCGCGCGTGGGCGGCCCGCAGGGGCTCCACCGCCCGGTCGGCCGAATCGAGCACGCGGCGCGTCAACCCGGCGGCCGTCATGCCCGAGGCGGTCAGCTCCTCCGGGACCGACGCCCACAGCTCGACCCGTGCCGCCACGTCCGGGTCCTCCACCGTGACCCGCGCCCGCTCGGGGTTGCCGCCGCTGCTGTCCGCCACGACGGCGGCCATGTCGGGCGGCACCCCCGTCGACGTGAGCCAGCGCACCATGACGTCGCGGGGCACGGGCGGGAACGGGATCTCGACGGACCGGCTGGCCACCGTCACCAGCTCGGGGATCACTTCGTCGGTCAGCAGGACGAAGACCGTGTCCCCCGGTGGCTCCTCCAGGGTCTTGAGGAGTGCGGGAGCACGCAACGCCGCCAGGTGCACGTCGAGGACGACGATCACCTGGCGCTTGGAGTGCAGCGGGCGCCGCTGCGCCAGCGCGACGACCTGGCGGACGTCCGCGATGGAGATCGACGCGCCGCTCCGCCGGATGACGTGGAGGTCGGGGTCCGTCCCCGCCAACGCCGCCACGCAGGTGGCACACCGGCCGCACCCGCCGTCGGGGCACAGGAGTGCGGCCGCGAAGCCGTAGGCCGCCGCCAGGCCGCCGTTCCCGGCGGGCCCGCGGAACAGGTAGGCGTGTACGGGGTTGACCGCCGCAGCCCGCAGGGCCGCCACGGCCTCCTCCTGCCCCACCACGCCGGCGAACAGCTCGGGGGCCGGACGCTCCTCGCTCACCGGCTCGGGGCCGGCGCGTCGCCGAACCGCTCGCGCACCGATGCCACGATATGCGCCGCCACCGTCTCGACGTCTGCGCCGCCGTCGACGACGAGCCAGCGGGCCGGGTCCTCGGCTGCCTGGGTGAGGAACCCCTGGCGGACCCGCGCTGCGAAGTCGGGGCCGAGCCGCTCCATGCGGTCTGCACCATCACGCCCTCCCGCCGCCAACCGGGCGGCCGCCACGTCCACGGTGACGTCGACGAGGACCGAGAGGTCCGCCACCAGTCCCGCCGCCGCCCACGCCACCAGCTCTCCCAGGCCGGCCGGATCGAGCCCGCGCCCGTAGCCCTGGTAGGCGATCGTCGACGCCGAGTAGCGGTCGGTGACCACCCAGTGTCCGCCTGCGAGCGCCGGCTCGATCACCAACGCGACGTGCTCGGCGCGGTCGGCCGCCATCAGCAGTGCCTCGGCCCGCGGGGACGGCGCTGGTGAGTCGGGCGCGAGAAGCAGCCGGCGCAGCAGCGCGCCGACCGCGGTCGCCCCGGGCTCGTGGGTCAACGTCGCCCCCAGCGCGTGGGCCAGCGCGCTTGCCTGGGTCGACTTGCCACAACCGTCGATGCCCTCGAGCGCGATCAGGCGGCCCCGGGGCGGCATGTCAGAACGGATCGGTCGGGGCGGCCTTCATCGCCCCCGTGGCCTTCTGGACGACGTTCGCGTTCTTGGCCGCCCCGGCGCTCGTCGCGGCCGCCTTCTTGGCGGCGCCCGCCTTCCTCGCCGCTCCCGTCTTCTTGGCCGCTCCCGTCTTCTTGGCCGTCGCCTTCTTCTTGGCCGGGGCGGCCTTCTTCGCCGCCTTCTTCTTGCGCGTCGACGGACCCGCGGCGCGGCGCTCGGCGAGCAGCTCGGAGGCCCGGTCCATGTCGATCGACTCGACGGCATCGCCCTTGCGGAGGCTGGCGTTGGTGGTGCCGTCGGTCACGTAGGGCCCGAAGCGCCCCTCCTTCACGACCACGGGCAGGTTCGTTGTCGGGTCGGTCCCGAGCTCGCGCAGCGGTGCGGCGGCGGTCCGGCCCCTCCGCTGCTTGGGCTGGGCGAACAGTGCCCGCGCCTCGTCGAGCGTCACGCTCAACAGCTGCTCCTCGCTCGCCAGG
Source organism: uncultured Acidimicrobiaceae bacterium (assembly GCA_964457065.1). GTDB lineage: Bacteria > Actinomycetota > Acidimicrobiia > Acidimicrobiales > RAAP-2 > Bog-473. Next base: position 24,780 of record CAYWDQ010000019.1, read on the forward strand.
CTGCGCGTGTCGGACCCGCGCTTGAGATACGGGCCGAACCTCCCGTTGTGGGCGACGACCTCCTCCCCGGTGTCGGGGTCGGTCCCGACGCTCCGCGGGATGCGCAGGAGCTCGAGCGCCTGCTCCAAGGTGAGTGTCGCCGGCTCCATGGACGAGAACAGCGAGGCCGTGCGCGGCTTCTCGCCACCCTCGATCACCTCGCCCACCTGGACATAGGGACCGAAACGGCCCGCCTTGACCTGGACGTCGAGGCCGGTCTCGGGGTGGGCGCCGAGCACCCGGTCGTTGGACGGCGCGGCCAGGATCTCCTCGGCGCGGGCGATGGTCAGCTCGTCGGGCGCCGTGTCGTCGGGGATGGAGGCCCGGTCCTCGCCGCGCTGGAGGTATGGCCCGTAGCGCCCGACCCGGGCCACGATCTGCTGGCCGTCGCTCCCCTCGCCGAGCGGGATGGAATTGATCTCGCGGGCGTCGATCTCGCTCAGGTGCGACGCCACCGTGGCCTTGAGCCCCTGCGTCTCGACGTCGTCCCCGTTCCCGCGCGCCGCGCCGGGCACCGCGCTCCCGAAATAGAAGCGGGTCAGCCAGGGCAGGACCTCTTCGCGTCCGGCGGCGATCTCGTCGAGGTCGTCCTCCATCGACGCGGTGAAGCCGTAGTCCACCAGGTCGCCGAAGTAGCGCTCGAGCAGGCCCACCACCGCGAAGGCGGTGAAGCTCGGCACCAGCGCCGTCCCTTTCTTCCACACGTACCCACGGTCGAGGATGGTGGCGATGACGCTGGCGTAGGTGCTGGGGCGCCCGACACCCAGCTCCTCCATCGCCTTGACGAGCGACGCCTCGGTGTAGCGGGCCGGCGGCTGGGTCGCGTGCGAGCCCGCGTCGAACGCGCTGCCGTCGACAACGTCGCCGACCGCCAGCGCCGGCAGCACGACCTCACGGTCGGCCAGCTCCGCCTCGGGATCGTCCTCGCCCTCGACGTAGGCGCGCAGGAACCCCGGGAACGCGATCACCCTCCCGGTGGCCGAGAACTCCGCCTCCTGGCCCGCGGCGGTCCCCTCTGGCACCTCGGCCGTCAGGCGGACCTGGGCCGACGTCCCGGTGGCGTCGTTCATCTGGGAGGCCACCGTGCGCTTCCAGATCAGCTCGTACAGGCGGAGCTCGTCCCCCGACAGCCCGCGCGCCGCCTGGTCCGGCGTGCGGAAGGACTCCCCGGAGGGGCGGATGGCCTCGTGCGCCTCCTGCGCGTTCTTCACCTTGCGCTCGTAGCGCCGGGGGGAGTCGGGCACGTAGGCGTCGCCGTACATCTCGCGAGCCTGGGTGCGCGCCGCGGTCAGCGCCTCGTCCGAGAGGGTCGTCGAGTCCGTGCGCATGTAGGTGATGAAGCCCTGCTCGTACAGGCGCTGGGCCACCTGCATGGCGCGCTGGGCGCTGAAGCGGAGCTTGCGGCCCGCCTCCTGTTGCAGCGTCGAGGTCATGAACGGCGCCGCCGGGGAGCGCCGGAAGGGCCTCTCGGTGACCGCGCTGACGCTGAAGGGGCGGCCGGTCAGTGCGGCGGCGACCGAGGTCGCCTCCTCCTCGCCGAGGACCCGGGCGCCACCCTTGCCCGTCTGCACCCCGTGCTCGTCGAAGTCCTTGCCGGTGGCGACGGCGACGCCACCGAGGGCGACCAGCGTCGCCCCGAAGCCCGACGGCGCCCCGGCGTGGGTGAAGATGCCCTCGACCCCCCACCAGGTCGCCGAGCGGAACCGCATGCGGGCCCGCTCGCGCTCGACGACCATGCGGGTGGCCACGCTCTGGACCCGGCCCGCGGAGAGCCGCGGCATGACCTTGCGCCACAGCACCGGCGAGACCTCGTAGCCGTAGAGACGGTCGAGGATGCGGCGGGCCTCCTGGGCGTCCACCAGCCGGCGGTCGAGGTCGCGCCACTCGTCGACGGCGCGTGCGATCGCCGCGGGCGTGATCTCGTGGAACACCATGCGCTTCACCGGCACGGTGGGCGACAGCACTTCGGAGAGGTGCCACGCGATCGACTCGCCTTCGCGGTCCTCGTCGGTGGCGAGGTACAGCTCGTCGGCGCCCTTCAGGAGCCTCTTGAGGTTCGCCACCACCGACTTCTTCGGTGAGGAGACCACGTAGAGCGGCTTGAAGCCGTTGTCGACGTCCACGCCGAGACGCGCCCACGGCTCACCTTTGAACGCGGCCGGCACCTCGTCGGCCCCGCGCGGCAGGTCGCGGATGTGGCCGACCGAGGACTCGACGATGAAGTCGGGCCCGAGCATGCCGCCGATGGTGCGCGCCTTGGCAGGCGACTCGACGATGACGAGCGCCTTACCCACGGCGCGCCCCGCGGTGCCGCGGTCGGAGGTGGGAGAGGGTGGGCATGGTCACGTCAGACTGAGGGTCCGCTACCCCGCCTGTCAAGGGCGGGGGTCTCCGGCCACGACGCCGGTGCACGGACTCCTGTGGGGCTGACCAGGTCAATCAGCGGAAGCCACGGCGGCTTCGGCCCGGGTTGTTTCAGCCGCTTCGGCGTCCATCGGCTCGGGTGCACGCTTCGAGAAGGCCAGGGCAGCGAGAAGGATCACGAGCGAGACGCCGGCGATGGCGAGGCGGGCGCCGGTGTCGTGCCGGAGCGCGATCACGCCGGGCAGGATGAGGAGCGAGACCAGGTTCATCACCTTGATCATGGGGTTCAGTGCCGGGCCGGCCGTGTCCTTGAACGGGTCGCCCACGGTGTCGCCGATGACGGCGGCCTTGTGGGCCTCCGAGCCCTTGCCGCCTTCGTTCCCGTCCTCGATGTACTTCTTCGCGTTGTCCCACGCGCCACCCGAATTCGACAGCGTGTTGGCCAGGAGCTGCCCGGTGAGGATGGTGCCCGCCAGGAAAGCCCCCAGCGCGAAGTAGTTGATGCCGAAGCCGACGATGACCGGGGACAGGATGGCCAGCAGCGCCGGCGTGGCCAGCTCGCGTTGGGCGGCCGCGGTGCAGATATCGATGACACGGCCGTACTCGGGCTTCTCCGTGTAGTCCATGATGCCGGGATGCTCGCGGAACTGCCGTCGCACCTCGAGCACGACGGTGCCCGCCGACCGGCCCACGGCCCGGATGGCGAGCGACGAGAACAGGAAGCCGATGGAGCCGCCGACGAGGAGGCCGATGAACGTCTTCGGGTTGGACACGTTGATCTGCGTGAACGGTGACACCAGGAGTTCGTTGGCCACCAGGTGGAGGTTCAGTTGCGAGTTGATGGTCTCGATGAAGGAGGAGAACAGCGCCACGGAGGCGATGACGGCGGAGCCGATGGCGACGCCCTTGGTGATGGCCTTGGTCGTGTTGCCCACGGCATCGAGGCTCACCATGACCCGCTCGGCCTCGCCGGTGAACTCGCCGGACATCTCGGCGATGCCGGCTGCGTTGTCCGACACCGGCCCGAAGCTGTCCTCGGACACCACCATGCCGGCGGTGGCGAGCAGGCCGATCCCGATGAGGGCGATGAGGTAGAAGGTCAGCTCGATGTTGCCGTCGCCCAGCCCGATGGCCACGCCGATGGCGATGGCGATGGCGATGATGGCCCAGACCGACGACTCGAGCCCGATGGAGAATCCCGAGAGCACCGTGGTCGCCGGTCCCGTGCGCGCCGAGGCGGCGATCTCCTTGACGGGGCCGCGCTCGGTCGAGGTGAACTGCTCGGTGATCTGGCTGGCGACGAGAGAGAGGATGACGCCGGTCAGGACGGCCCAGAAGACCTTGAGGTCGTGCACGTAGTACTGGGCCACGAGGAAGGCCCCGATGACCGTCAGCAGTGCGGCGAGCCAGAAGCCGCGGTTGATGGGGGCGAGCGCGTTGCGGTCGCTCTTGCGGGCCCGCACCACCAGGACGCCGATGACCGAGGCGAAGATCCCGATGGCGGGGACGATGAGGGGGAAGAGCACGGCGGGGGTCGGGTTCTTGTGGATGGAGTCGAAGGCCGAGTAGCCGAGGATCAGTGACGAAATGATCGTGATCTCGTAGGACTCGAAGAGGTCGGCCGCCATGCCGGCGCAGTCGCCCACGTTGTCGCCCACGTTGTCGGCGATGGTGGCCGCGTTGCGCGGGTCGTCCTCGGGGATGCCGGCCTCCACCTTGCCGACGAGGTCGGCGCCGACGTCGGCCGCCTTGGTGAAGATGCCGCCGCCGACACGCATGAAGAGGGCGAGGAGCGAGGCGCCGAAGGCGAAGCCGATGAGCACCGCCGTGGCCGAGTTCTGGAAGATGAGGACGATGGCGGTGGCGCCGGCCAGGCCGAGACCGACGCAGAGCATGCCGGTCACGGCCCCGGTGCGGAAGGCGACGCGGAGGGCCTCGGCCATGCCGCCGCCCTTGGAGGCCGCGGCGGCGGTGCGGACGTTGCCCCGCACCGCGATGCTCATGCCGATGAAGCCGGTCAGACCCGAGAAGGCGGCACCGAAGAGGAAGCAGATGACGCGGTAGAGACCGTCCTGCTGGAACGTCAGCGCGACGCCACCGTCGGGCTTCACCACCTTGGTCGCCGTGAAGAAGATCAGGATGGCCAGCGGGATGATGATCATGGCGATGGCCCGGAACTGCCGACGGAGGAAAGCCTGGGCCCCCTCCTGGACCGCCTGGGCGATCTCTCTCATCTTCACGGTGCCCTGGTCGAAGGAGAGCACGTTGCGGGCGAGCAACAGTCCGGCGGCGATGCCGATGATGCCGGCGGCCAGGCAGATGTAGAGCCAGGTCTTGTCCGCCCCGCTCAGGTGGAACGCCTGGTAGCCACCCTCGGTTGCGAGGAGATTGATCATTCCCGGTGTGCCCTTTCTGTTCCAGTCGTTCCTGCGGGGAGCGGCGGGCGCCCTCTTCCCTGTGGTGCGGCGGCGCTCAGCACCACGGTGGCCGATGTCATGGTCCCGGACCGAGGGCGCGCCGGGGAGGTCGCACCCGACGCCGGGCCGGGGGGCACGTTAGCGACTGGGGCCGGGGCGGGCAATTTGAGAGCCCCCGGTGCCCGGCCGCCGCCCTGGGGTCGCCTCAGGGCTCAGCCGGATCGCTCGGGGCACCCTGCACCAGTTCGAAGGAGGGGTTGAGCAATGCGGGCCGGCGGCTCCAGGTGCCCACCATGCCCTCGGCCACCAGCCGGGCCCCCGGCTCTATCCCGGCGATCTTCGGCCGGCCCTGGAACACCAGCAGGAGCGCGCCCGTCCCGTCGCTCAGGACGCACTCGAGGTTCGAGGTCCCCGCCCGGGGTTGCACCCGGACCGACTTGACCCTCCCGGCCACGCGCACGCGCTGGCGCGGCGCCACCCGAGCGATCGGCGTCGTGGCCCCGGCGCGCTGGGCCAGGGTCTGGTCGGCCGCCAACACCGCAGTCGGTCGCCGCGGCCCGTCGCGCCGTCCCATCCGGTCGACGCCGGCGCGCCCCTCGGGATCGACGGGGGCGGCCCCGTCGGCACCGTCGCCGCCGGCCCGGCGTGCCCGCTGCACCGACCGGCCGTAGGAGCGGACCCGTTCGCCGAAACGGCCGCCCACGTCGAAGGGGACGATGGTCCCGCTGACGTGGGGCACCTGGCCGAGCACGGCGGCGATCTTGTCTGCGGTGCGGTCGTGCAGGAAGCGCTGCCAGATGCGGCGGTAGCCCCGGCGCGGGAGCAGCACGGTGCACTCGGTGTCGCCGTCGAGGGTCGCGTCGGCCACCAGCTCGATGGCGGCCCGGCCGAGTCGCCGGTCCGGGCACTCGATGATGTCGAGCGGCAGGCGGGCCAGGCCGAGTCGGCTCCACTCCTGCTCGAGCTCGCGGGCAGCCTTGGTGTCGATGTCGAAGTGCACGGCCCGCAGGTCGTCGGGCGCCAGGGTGCGCGCGTACTGCAGCGCACGCGCCGTGGCCACGTCGAGGCGGTCGACCAGGACGACGACGACGTGGCGGCGCAGCACCGGAGCCTCCGTCGCCTCCATCACGCCCGACTCGAGCATCTCGTCCTCCCGGGCGTACTGCGCGTGCATGCGGATCAGCCCGAAGTAGAGCAGCGGCCCGACGACGAAGATCAGCCACGCACCCTCCTTGAATTTCGCCACGGCGAAGATGAGGACGACGGTGAAGGCCAGGAAGGCCGAGAAGCCGTTCACGACGACGCTGCGCCGCCAGTGAGCCCCCCGCGCCGTGAAGTGGTGCTTCACCATGCCCGAGCCGGCCATGGTGAAGCCGGTGAACACGCCGATGGCGTAGAGCGCCACCAGCCCGTTGACCTGTGCCTTGTAGACGACGATCAGTGCCAGGGCGACGCCCGCCAGCACCAGGATCCCGTTGGAGAAGGCCAGGCGGTGGCCGCGGCGCGTCAACTGGTGGGGCAAGAACCGGTCGCCGGCCACGAAGTTGGCCAGGTACGGGAAGCCGTTGAAGCTCGTGTTGCCGCCGGTGTAGAGGATCAGCATGGTCGCCAGCTGCACGACGTAGAAGGCGAGGTGCCCGGCCGGGCTGGTGCCGAACACGGCCTTGGCTTCCTGGGACACCACGGTCGGGGAGCCGATGGCGTACGGGACGGCGTGCGTCCAACGGGCCAGCAGCGTCACGCCGAGGACGAGCGTGCCGAGCGTGGTGCTCATGATGACGAGGGTCTGGCGGGCGTGCTTGGCCTCGGGTCGGCGGAAACTGCTCACCCCGTTGGAGATGGCCTCGAGTCCCGTGAGCGACGACCCTCCGTTGGCGAACGAGCGCAGCAGGGAGATGAACGCCAGCCCCATCAACCAGCCGGATCCCGGGCTGCCGACCCTCCCGCCGTAGAGCTGGCTCGCAGGTGGGAGCGGGATGTAGTGCAGTGTGCCCAGCGCCTCCTTGACGAAGCCGAGGACGATGACCGACAGAAGCGACAGGATGAAGAAGTACGTGGGAATGGCGAAGTAGCTCCCCGCCTCGCGGATGCCACGCAGGTTGCCGAAGAGGAGGAGCAACACGACGGCGACGGTGATGGCGACCGTGTCGGTGGTGTTGGCCAGGCTGGGCACCGCGCTCGTCAGTGCGGCCGTGCCGGCCGACGCCTGCACCGCGACGGTGACCGTGTAGTCGATGAGGAGGGCGACGGCCGCGATCTGCGCGACCTTCGGCCCGAAATTGTCACGAGCCACGACATAGGAGCCGCCGGCCTTCGTGTAGAGCTGTATCACCTCGAGGTACGAGAGGGTCACGAAGAAGAGGACGCCGAGGATGGCCAGGGTGATCGGCACGACGAGGGTGAAGGCGGCCAGACCGACGTAGGGGACGAGCTGGGTCAGCATCTCCTCGGTGCCGTAGGCCGACGACGAGATGCAGTCGGGGGCCAGCACGCCGAGGGCGATGGGCCGGCTCAGGCGCTCCGTGGCCAACTGCTCGGTGACCAGTGGCGGCCCCAGCAGCTTGTTCTTCAGCCGGTAGCGCCGGGTCTCGGGAATGTCCTCGCCTGCGATGCCGGGCAGGGGGCCCGGCGGGCGGGGCGCGGTGGTGGGGGTCGCCACGGCCACACAGTAGAAGCAATCCCGTCCCGTCCATGGCTGTTTTTGCAAGACCCGGCGGTGCGTGTTGCACTGTGGCGTGCACGTGATCGTCGTCGGGTGTGGCCGCGTGGGGTCCGGCCTTGCCCTCTCGCTCAGCGCAGAGGGACATTCCGTCGCCGTCCTCGACAGGTCGTCCCGGGCCTTCCGGCGCCTCAAGAGCTGGGACGGGCCCTGCATCGTGGGTTCGGGGTTCGACCGCGACGACCTGGAGAAGGCGGGTGCACTCCACGCCGATGCGCTGGCCGCGGTGACCAGCGGCGACAACACCAACATCCTCACGGTGCGCATCGCGCGCGAGAACTACAAGATCCCCAATGTCGTGGCTCGGATCTACGACCCTCGGCGGGCGGAGATCTACCAGCGCCTCGGGATCCCCACCGTGGCCACCGTCACGTGGACCATCGACCAGGTCCGCCGTCGCCTGCTGCCCGACGAGGACGTCGGCGACTGGTCCGACGCGACGGGGCGCCTCACCCTGATAGAACGCTCGCTCCCCGAGTCCTGGGCGGGCAGGCGGTTGTGCGACCTGGAGGAGCCGGGGCGGCTGAGCCTCGTCGCCGTCACCCGCGCCGGCATCCCGCGCCTCGATGCGCGCGAGCTCGTCGGCCAGGAGGGCGACGTGCTGCACCTGGCCGCGCTCGATGACGCGCTCCAAGAGCTCGACGACGCGCTGGCCCGTGCCCAGGGCACCAGCGAGCATCGCGACTCGTGAAGGTGGCCATCGCCGGCGCGGGGAGCGTCGGCACCGCGATCGCGTCGGACCTCCACGCCAACGGGCATGAGGTGCTGGTCTTCGAACAGGACCCCGAGCTGGTCGAGCGGCTGCGCCCCACGCTGGACGTCACGTGGGTGGCGGCAGACGCGTGCGAGGTGTCGTCGCTCGACGCAGCCGGACTCGCCACGGTCGACGTGGTCGTCGCCGCCACCGGTGACGACGAGGACAACCTCGTGATCTCGCTCCTGGCCAAGCAGGAGTTCGCCGTCCCCCGCGTCGTGGCACGCGTCAACCACCCCAAGAACCAGTGGCTCTTCAACGAGTCCTGGGGGGTGGACGTGTCGGTCTCCACGCCCCAGCTCCTCACCGCGCTGGTTGAGGAGGCGGTCTCGGTCGGGGCGCTCGTCCGTCTGCTGCAGTTCCAGGGGGGCCTCGCCCACCTCGTCGAGATCACGCTGGCCGAGGACTCACCGGCAAACGACACGGCGATCGCGGACCTCGACTTCCCGCGTGACGCCGTCGTCGTCGCCGTCGTCAGAGCGGATCGCCTGATCGTCCCCCGCGGCGACACGACGCTGCAGTCCGGCGACGAGGTGCTCGTCCTCGTCGCCGCCGAGGCCGAGGACGCGGTGCATGCGCTGCTCATCGCGGACCAGCAGGCCTGAGCCGCAACCCACCCGCAACCCCCGCGACAGTGCAGGTCACACACACCGAACGTTCGCGGCCTGGTCCGCGAACTGTCACCGTGGCTAAAGGCGGGGGGCCGGACGCCCGTACCATTAGAGATATGGAGGCGGCCTTCTTCGACCTGGACAAGACGGTCATCGACCGTGCGTCCATCGCGGCGTTCGGGCGACCGTTCCTCAAGGGCGGTCTCATCAACCGCCGCCTGGTGGCGCGGGCCGCCATGTCGCAGCTGATCTACCTCTACTTCGGCGCCGACGAGGAGCGACTGGTCCGGGTGCGCGAATCCATGCTGGCGGTGACGAAGGGCTGGGACCGCGCCCAGGTGCGCCAGATCGTGCGCGAGACGATGCTCCAGACGATGGAGCCGATCATGTACGCCGAGGCGCTCGAGCTGATGGAGCTCCACCGCGCGGCCGGGCACCGCGTCTATCTCGTGTCCGCCTCGCCCGAGGAGATCGTGCTGCCCCTGGCGGACCTCCTCGGAGTCGACGGGGCCATCTGTTCGCGAGGCGAGGTCGACGAGCAGGGCTGCTACACGGGCCGCATGGCCTTCTACGCCTACGGCGAGTCCAAGGCGACCGCCATGCGCGAGCTGGCCGAGCGCACGGGACTCGACCTGTCGTCGAGCAGCGCCTACTCGGACTCGGCCACCGATCTCCCGATGCTCGAGGCGGTGGGCCGGCCGGTGGCGGTCAACCCCGATCGTGCGCTCGCGAAGGTGGCGCGGGAGCGGGGCTGGGAGGTGCGCAACTTCACCAAGCCGGTCCGCCTGCGCGACCGGGTCGGGCGGACGACGCCGGTGGTGACGACCAGCCTCGCTGTGGCCGGCGCGGCGCTCATCCTGTGGCGGCGCGGCGTGCGCAGCCGCCACGCGCACGGCAGGCCGGCGGTCGCCTGAGACGAGCTCACCCCCGAGCTCGTCGCCCTGGCTGTGGTGCGGGCGACCTAGCTGTTCTGCAGACGACGGGCGGCGATGACGCCGAGGGCGACCAGGATGGCGAGAATGAGCAGCTTCTTCATGAGCGCAGAGCCTAGGCGGCGCTAGACGGTCAACAAATCACGCGCCCCGGTGTCCGAGGACGGGTGGCGCAGCTTGGACATCGCCCGGGCCTCGATCTGGCGGATGCGCTCCCGGGTCAGGTTGAAGTGCTCGCCGACCTCCTCGAGCGTCCGGGGCTCGCCCCGGTCCAGCCCGAAGCGCAGGCGCAGGATCTC
>CAYWDQ010000020.1:0-34567 GCA_964457065.1 uncultured Acidimicrobiaceae bacterium
AGGACGCGCAGACCTCCGAAAGCTCCAGCCATACGACTCCACCCCTTTGCGTTCGGGCCAGGTCTACCATAGTGATTACTATGTTGCAGCACCACGAGGACGTTCAGGTGCTCCACCGCAAGGTCATTCGGACGCTGGCAGGACCGAGAAGAACTGCTTGAACTGGATCTTTCCGCACCGGCGCCCCGCTGACATCGAGGCTGGTCAGATGCGGCGAGCAACGAGCGGCGACAGCACGCGGCCCGTTCGGTGGCTCACGACTGAGGGTGATCACGGAATACCGGCGCGTAGGTCACCACCGCATGGGCGACGGGCTCCTCCCGCCCGGAACGGCGGATGTACGTGTCGACGACGCACGATCTCCTTCCGAACCGCAGGAGTCTGCCCTCCACGAGCAACACCCCAACCGGCGCCGGCCTCAGGAACTCCATTGAGATGGAGGTGGTGAATGCCTCAGAGCCCCTCGGGGAGCGGGAAATGGTGACGAAGTACGCCATCGTGTCGGCCAACGTGAACAGGATCGGGCCCGCGACCATCCCCCCTGGGCGAGTGTGCCCGTCGTCGAATGTGGCACGCGCCACGATCCGCTGTACCGAGTACTCGTCTATCTCCAACGCGGCGACCGGGCGACCCCCCATGGCCTTGTGGTAGCGAGCAAGGAGCTCCTCGGGCGTGTGGGTGAGCACCTCGCCCCCCGCTGAGGTTCGCTGATCCTTCACCTCGGCCCCTTCGCAGGCGTACGACCCTTCACACCCGTCCGCCTCCCGTTAGAGGCGCCCGCCGGAGCGAAGCTCTTCGGGGACCCACGAGGGCGATCGTCGCTCCTTGAAGGCGAGCCACCCCTCCACACACTCCGATCCGCTCAGGCTGTCCTCCATCGACATCCGGTCGACGTGCCCGTAACGCTCATTGACGACGCGCTTGACCGCAAGTCGAGCCTCGGGAGCAGTTCTGCAACAGGCTTCGAGCGCCGCTCGTGCTTCGGCGTAGAGCTCCTCGTGCGGGACGACACGGCTCACGAGACCCCAGTCGAGTGCCTCAGCAGCATCGAGCGTGCGACCTGTGAAGAGAAGATCGCGGGCCCGCGCCGGGCCGATCTGGGCTGGCAGGTACGTGGCGTAACCCGTGTCGGCGATTCCCCGGTACAGCTCAGGGGCACGAAAGGTCGCCCGTTCGCTCGCGACCGCGATGTCGGAGAGCATCGCCATGAGGAGGCCCCCTCCCTGGCAGATGCCGTTCACGGCGCTGACGACCGGCTTGCGCGAGTTCCGGAGAGCTTCGAACGGCACCGTGTCGAGACCCATCACCCCGACCGTTGCCCCCCAACCGTCTTCGCCGACTCCTCCGAGATCACCGCCGGGAATGAAGACATCCCCTGTTCCCGTGAGCACCATGCCAGCGAGGGCGCCGTCACCAGTCATCAGGTCGACGGCGTAGCGAACTGCGAAGTACATGGAGGCGGTCATCGCATTACGGGCCTCGGGCCGATCGACTGTGCACCATGCCAGAGGACCTTGCCTCTCGAACCGGACGTGTGGTGTCCCCAGCCAGTCCCCTCTCGGGGGTCCGCTTGCTTCAGTCATTCCTGGGTCTCCTTGCTCGATTGCGTCCTCGTGAGCTCACCGAATCGACGTGCTGCGGCGCACGAATTGCGCGAATTGCTCCGGATGGCTGACGTGCGCGCTGTGGGCGGCGCCCGCGATGGTGAAGACATCGGCGCCCTGCGAGTCGGCCAACCTGGTGGCGGCTTCCTGCGCGAAGGGCCACGTCTGTAGCCCGACACCGAACAGACTGGGCACCTTGAGGTCCTCCCAGCGAAAGGGTTCAGTCAGGCCAGAGACGACGTCGGACTGAAAGGCCGCCCCCTCGGCGCGCCGACGCGCCTTGAGGTCTTCGGGGAGCCGCTGCCACGCTCCCTCGCCCACCATCGAGGCGTACACCCGCTCCGCGAGGGCATCCGTGTCGACCTCAGCCGCCATCGCCTCGAGACCACGCCTGACCGAGCCCGGCCAGAACTCCATCCAGGGCACTTGGGGCTCCCACAGGCCCAGTCCCCGGAATCGTTCGGGATGCGAGATTGCGGCCGAGACAACGACCACGCATCCGAAGCTGTGGGCGACGACGGTGGTGGGTCCATCGCCCATGACGTCCAACAGGTCATCTACGTGCTGGGCCAGGGACGCCGGCGGTACGGCCGGGGTCGACTCGCCATAACCCCGGCGGTCATACTCGATGACCCTGAGATCCGGCAGGTGTTCCACCACGGGCCGGAAGCTCTTGGCGCGATCCATGGCGCCGTGAACGAGCACAACCTCTGTCACGTTCGGATGGCGGGGTCCGTGCGCGGTGACAGCGAGGACCGTGGCAGTTGCTCCGCCGTTCATCGGCCGATCATAGGCACGGCGCAAGGGATCGACGCGGGGTCATCACAGTCAAGTTCCGCGTACACCGAACGAGGTTGTCCGGCGCTACCGCTGGACCGGTGGGCTGTCACTTGCCACTGGCGTCACGGGACGTGGAGCTCCCGAGGATGGATTGGAGGATCGCGTCGAGGCTGAAGCGGAAGATCCGGTCGAGGTCGACCTGCTGTTGCAGCATGGTGCTCATTGTCTCGTCGATCTCGGCGTCCCGTTGGGCCCACACCTGCGCCCCGCGCACTCGATAGTCGGGCGAGAGTGCATCCTCGAGCACGATGAATCCACCAAGGTGGAACAGAATGGTCGCCACAGCAAAGGCCGCCTCTTCACCGTGCAGACCGCCGGCGGTCAACTCGTGGGCCAGCACAGCCTGGGCCTTCGTGAAGATGGCCTCGCCGCGGCCCTGTGTCTTCGAAAGGGCGATGAGCTGAGGGCGGGCCCGCACCTCTCGCAAGAGAGCGTTCGAAATTGAGGTGATGCGCTCCGCCGGTGTACGGCCACGGGGCGCGATCCTCCCGAATTGATCGGTGATCTCCTCTATCAACCGGTTGAAGAGCTCATCGCGGTTACCGACGTGCCAGTAGACGGTAGGGGTCCCGACGCCAAGCTCGGCCGCGAGCTTGCGCATGCTGAAAGCCTCGACGCCACTCTCCTCGATCATCCTCATGGCCGTCGCAAGCACCTTGTCGACCGTGATGGAAGGACCGCCGGTCGGTCCAACTTGGCCCGTCTTTCCCTTCTGCGCCACGACTTCGAACCCCGGTCCCCTAGAGCCAATCGGACCGCGCGTCTGGTACCGGGCATCTGTTGGCACCAGAGGCGAAGGCAGAGACGGGGCGGCTTTTCGCGAGCTCGACCGACAGCATTGCTATCTATAGTCCCGAGGATCCGGAACGCCGGAAGGTGTGCCCTCGTGGTATTCCACGAACTCGATCAGATAGCCATCAAAGTCCTTTACGTAGGCCATTGTCACAGGCCAGCGTTCCAGCCGACTCGGCGGCGACACCGACTCACACCCCGCAGCGATCGCCTTGTCGTACAGGGCGACGCAATCATCGGTATTCACGTAGATCTTCCACAAGGCGGTGCCCGGGTCGATCGGGCCCTCACGGTCGAGGTGTTGCGCGAGCTGCATGCGACTGCCCCCGGCCGGAGACTGCAACACCGCCTCCTTGACGTCAGGGATGTCCGTTCGGCTTTGCACCGGAATGCCGATGACGCCCTCCCAGAAGTCGATTGCGCGGTCGAGATCACTGACGTTGATGCAGTACTGAGAAAGGATCGACACCATTGCCCTACCTCCTACCTTACGATCGGCTCACAAGCCGACGATCACACCTTGCTATTCGGGGACGGTCACGGGAATGGCCTCTACGCCGGACAACCACGGTCGACCCGCCGCTTCGACGGCCTCCCACTTCTTCAGCTCCACCCCGCCGGTCTGCCCGAGATCCTCCGGCGTGGGCCCGAAACGTTCGGCGAGAGATTGCAGCTTGCCGACGTCGAAGCCGTAGACCTCTGCGGCAGTGAGCCCCAGGATCCGCCGCGAATCGTCAACCGGGCAATCCCAGAACGTCTCGCGGAGCCACTGGCGCGTGTGCGGCCACGTGCCCTCTGGATGAGGGAAGTCGTTGCCCCACATGATGTTGCCGACGCCGATCTCGAAACGACGAGCGATCTCGCGGCGCCGGGTGTTGGACGACCCGATGAAGACATTACGGTCGAAGTACTCGCTCGGAAGCATCTTCAATTTCGGGGCGATGTTCCCCATCTTCTTGGTGGCGTGCTCGTTCATATACGCGATGTCGGATCTCCACAAGAGGTCGGCCGCCCACCACGACCCTCCCTCCGTCACGGCGAACTTCAGGCCAGGGTGGCGTTCGAAGGCACCGGACCAGAGCAAGAACCACATCGGCCGCATCGTCCAGAAGATGGTCTCGTTGGCATAGATCCCGAGGTCGGGGCCGATCTCCTCGCGCGGTGCGGGTCCCGTGTGGGTGTGGACGACCATGTCGAGCTCCTCGCACACGGTCCAGATGGGCTCGTAGCGGAGGTCGTTGTAGGGGGGGTACGGGCGCCACATCGCAGGGATGAGGATGCCTCCCAGCCCCGAGGACTTGGCCCTGCGGATCTCGGCGACGGCGGCGTCGATGTCGTGCAGGATGGGCACGATGGCGAGGCCGCACCGTCGATCGGGACTGTCGCTGCACAGTTCGGCCAGCCAGCGGTTGTGGGCCTGGGCGCCTGCCATCAGCAGCGTCGGGTCGTATTCTCCACTTGCACCGAGACCGGCGCCGAAGGGGGCCGATGCTCCTCCCAGCACTGCGTCGGCATCTGGGAATATGACCTCACCGACCACCCCGTCTGCGTCGAGCTCAGCGTCGCGACGCGCAGCATCCCATCCCCCCCGAAGTCCCTCCTCGTTCTCGTCGTACCAGTCCTTGACGAATTCGAGCTCCGCCACTTGAGCGTTCATCGGGGCGCGCAGCGCGGCGCGCTGTATGAGGTCTTCGTCGAATGCGTCTCGATGCCGTGGATCGAGGAACTCCTTGTACTGAGCGTCGGGAAGCCCAGCATGGGTGTCAGACGAGATGATGAGGTAGTTGTCGGTTACCACGGCTTGAGGTCTCCTCCGGAGAAGGCGAGCGAATGGGAGTCAGCGGGGACGTGTTCGAGCGGGACGTTCACTTCGTCGACCTGAGGGCCGACACGAGCAGCCACGGAAGCCAGCGCCTCGAGATCGAAGCCGTAGACGCGGGCGGCATTGCCTCCGAGCATGGGCCCTACCTCTTCGGAGTCGATACCGGCGAAAGTGTGGCGCAAGGCCTCGGTCGTGTAGGGGTACGTTCCTTCGATGTGCGGGTAGTCCTGACCCCACATGATCTTGTCGAGACCGATCTCGTAGCGGAGCGGGGCCTCGTTCGGACGGAGGAAGCTCGCGCCGACGAAGCAGTTGCGTCTCCAGTAGAAGCTCGGCGGCTCGGGAATCTCCTTGATCAGCTCGGCACCGAAGTGTGACTCTGCGTTGGCAGCGTCGGTAAAGCGGCTGTACTGAAAATCGAGCATGTTCAGCGTGGCCGGCACCCAGCCCGATGACTGCTCGGTGAGCACCAGCTTGAGGCCGGGATAGCGGGCAAAGGCACCGCCAAAAGCCATGTGCCAGAAGACCCGATGCGAGAACCAACCCAGCTCCACCATGAAGATCGCCATGGAGGCCAGGTGCTCGCCCATCTCGGGTCCGGCGGCTCCGGAGTGGTTGTTGACCGGCATGTCGAGGTCTTGGCAGGCGGCCCAGATCGGGTCGTAGTCGGGAGCGCACAGGGGAGGGAGTCCCGAGTCAGGTGGCACACCCGGCAGCAGCACCCCGCCGAAGAGGTCATGCTCACGCGCCCATGTGATCTCCTCAACGGCGTCGTCGACGTCGTTGAGGAAGATCTGTGCCATGCCGGCACGCCGTCCCGGAGTTTCCGCGCAGAAGTCGGCCAACCACCGATTGTGCGCCCGAAGGCCAGCCCAACGGAGCTCGTACGTGTCCGGGGTCGGTGGCCGCGCCAGCAGATTGCCCGAGGGGAAGAAAGGCGGAATCGTGTTCGGGAACAGGACTTCCGCGACAACGCCATCATCCTCGAGCTCGCGTAGGCGGGCCGCGGAGTCCCAATTGCGATAGGCCGTCTCCCCCTGGAGATCGGCATACGGGTTCACATAGGTCTTCGCCCAGTCATCGAATTCGTCGAGGTAGCGGCGCTCGAGGTAGTCCCGGTAGTCCAGCATCTCGGCGCCGGCGTGCCCGTCGGAGGAGATCACGATGTAACGGTCATCGGCGAGTGAATTCATCAATGCCCCCCAGGCCTATGACAGCGTTATAGTGCAATCACACATGATATGCAATCGTCTGGTTTCGCGACGACGCGGGCACGTCGTCGACTGCCGGTCGGGACGCACGCCAGACAAGGGGAGGCCGTCGTGAGAGACGTGGTCGGCAAGGTGGCAGTCGTCACGGGAGGAGGCCAGGGCATCGGGCGAGCGATGGTGGAGCGCTTCGGCGCGGAGGGGATGAAGGTCGTGGTGGCCGACATCGTCCCGGCCCTGGTCGAGGAGACAACTGGGGAGTTGTCAGATCGGGGTCTCGAGGTCACCGGCATGGTGACCGATGTCACGTCACTCGAGTCGGTCGAGAGCCTGCGCGACGCGACGATCGAGCAGTACGGCGCGGTCCATCTGCTGTGCAACAACGCAGGAATCGGCTCGGGATCCGAAGGTCAACTGTGGGAACACCACGTCAACGATTGGCGCTGGTCCCTCGACGTCAATGTGATGGGCGTCGTGAACGGCATCCACGCGTTCGTGCCCACCATGTTGGCCCAGGACGAGGAGGGGCACGTCGTGAACACCACATCGAGCAACGGCGGGTTCACCCCACTCATCAATAGCGCTGTCTACGCGACGACCAAAGCAGCGGTCACCACCATCACCGAGTGCCTCTGGGGCCAACTGCGCGAAGTCGGTGCGAAGATCAGCGCGTCGTTGCTCTACCCGTCGACATTCACACCGGGAATGCTCAACACCGGTATCTGGCGGCCGGGGGCCAATCGTCCCGAGCGATACGACCGGCCCGGTGCGCCTCCGAAGGAGGGTCGCGACGCTCTGGGCGCTTATTTGAGCCGGATGGAGGAAGCGGGGCTAGAGGTCAAGTTTGCACCACTGTCCGAGGTGGCCGACATCTGCTTCGAAGGGATCGTCAACGACACTTTCTGGATCACCGTTCCACAAGCCCAGCAACAGGAAAAGATCCGGAGCCGCGCGACCTCACAAATCGAAATGAGCCCTCCCGAGTATCTGATCGAGACCAACCTCATGACCTCGAGACCACTCGATACAAAGAGATAGTTGCCAGATACCAGGATCAGGCATTCCCAACGACACTTCCACTGACTCGGGAGAGATCTCAATGGTTCGACTGAGGACGTATCCGAACACATGACACGAATTGTCCTGGTTCATGGTGCGTGGCACGGACCTTGGTGCTGGGACGAAGTGCTGGCCGAACTGCGCGACCGCGAGATCGAAGCGGTCGCGGTCGAGCTTCCATTCACGGGATTCGCTGATGACGTCGAATCGGCTCGCTCCGCAATCGCAGCGGGTGGGGAGCGGGTGGTCGTGATCGCCCACTCTTACGGTGGGGCCGTCGTCAGCCAAGCCGTCTCGGGGCTGACGAATGTCGCCCACCTCGTCCTTCTGGCGGCATTCGTCAACCCCGGAGAAGCCTCTGCGTTGATTGACCGGCCAATCTCTCTGCTCGAGGCCATCGTGACGGATGGAGACTGCTGCTCTTTCGATCCGAAGTTCGCCCGGGCCATCTTCTACGCCGACAGCGCACCTGACCTCGTCGCGACGATTGTTCCGCGGCTCCGCCCCATGGTCTTGGATGCCACGGCCATGCTGGCGGTGCCCTCGATACCCCCCGAGATACCGTCCACGTACGTCGTCTGCACCCGCGACGGCGCCATCCCGCCGGAAGCGCAGCTCCAGATGGCAAAACGGGTGGATCAGGTGATCGAGTGGCCGACCGACCACTCGCCATTCTTGACTCGCCCCGGTGACCTGGCGGATCTCCTGGTGGAAAGGCTCCATACCGGACCTGCCTGAGCGGTCGACACTCAGCGTGAGGGCGGGACACCGCCGGCACCAGGGATGTGGCGTGCGGCCAACGGCTGCCCTGATGCGTCCCCGCACTTCTGTGCCTCCGGAGGCTATAACTCCATTCTATTGGCGCGATCGTCCGGGCAATGGAGCTGCTCTGCGCAGGAGGGGACGGGGCGAGCGGCGTAGGTCACCCGGCTGGACTCGGCTGAAATTATATTCTAGTATGTGGCACTTGCCACTCGGCGGCCTGAGTGGACCCGCGGACGTCAGGAGGCTCCTCTCGAATGGTCATGCCCCAAGGCTTAGGTGCGATCGACACCATGTTGGGATTCCCCCATCCAGACATGAAAGAGGTGTATCGGTTCATCACGCGCCAGACCAAGGACAGACAGTCCAGCGAAGAGTTCGACTTCCCGGTCGAGTACATGTTCAAGGACGTTCCCGAGAAGGCGCTGCAGGACGTCGACGACCCGATCGCCGTGACGGTGCGGGAGATGGACCTCTGGGGGATCGAGAAGGGTTTGATCGGAGTCGGTGACCCGGCCGGAACTGGCGCCCAGGCCTTACAACGGTTCCCCGATCGCTTCATCCCTTCGTCGAGCGCCGATCCCAACGAAGGGATGGCGGGCATCGGACGCCTCGTCCGCGAACATGAGACCTTCGGCACCCGAGCCATCGGCGTCTTCCCGGCGGGAACCTTTCCCCAAGTTCCGATCAACGACAAGAAGATGTATCCGATCTACGCCAAGTGCGTCGAGCTCGGCGTCCCGATCTTCTGCTGTGCCGGCATTCCGGGCCCTCGCCTGAAGGCGGGCTGTCAACATGTCGAACTGATTGACGAGGTGATGTACGACTTTCCTGACCTTGTCTTCGTCACGAGGCACGGCTGCGAACCATGGACCGAACTCGCCGTGAAGCTGATGCTGAAGTGGCCGGGCCTGCACTACTCGACGAGTGCCTTCGCGCCCAAGTACTACCCGCAGGACATCATTGACTACGCCAACACCCGCGGCTCGGACAAGATCATTTACGCCGGGTATTTCCCCATGGGGCTGTCCCTCGAACGGATCATGACCGAGATGGTCCACGTCGGTTTCAAGGACGAGGTGTGGCCGAAGTTCCTCCGCACCAATGCCCTTCGCGTTCTCGGCCTCGAGTAGGCGCAAGCCTGATCGATATCAGTACGTCGTAACCCCCATCGAGGAGACGAAATGACCACCACCACCACCACTGCATCCGATCAGGGTTCGGCCGTCGACTACACGACCTTCGACGCGGACAACCACTACTACGAGGCGACCGATGCCTATACCCGTCATATCGACAAGGCAATGGCCAAACGCGCCATGCAATGGGCCGAGATCAATGGCCGGCAGCGACTCCTCGTCGGCGGCAAGCTGAACAGGTTCATCCCCAATCCTTCGTTCGATCCAGTCGCAAAGCCGGGAAGCCTCGACGACTACTTCCGGGGCAAGAACCCCGGAGCGAAGGACATCCGGTCCCTCTTCGGGGATCTAGAGCCGATCCGACCCGAATACCGCGATCGCGATGCTCGTCTGTCCGTCATGGACCGCCAGGGTCTCGACGGTTGTTTCCTGTTCCCCACCCTCGGGGTTGGCATGGAGGAAGCGCTCTCCGATGATCCGCCCGCACTGGTCGCTGCATTCGAGGCGTTCAACCGTTGGCTCGAGGACGACTGGGGTTATGCATACAAAGAGCGGATCTTCGCGGCGCCGATGATCACCCTCGTCGACGTCGATGCGGCGGTGGCCGAGCTCCGCCGCGTCCTCGACGCTGATGCGCGGATCGTCTGCATCAAGGGTGGACCGGCGCACACCTCAACCGGTCTCATCTCCCCCGCCGACACCCGATTCGATCCCTTCTGGGGCCTGGTCAACGAGTCGGGCGTCACCATCGGGATCCACTCGGGGGACGCCGGCTACGGCCGGTACCTGCAGGACTGGGAGCCCTCGAGCGACTTCGAGGCCTTTCGCTTCTCGCCCCTTCGCACGGTCCTCAGTTCTGACCGCCCTCCGTTCGAGACCATGGCTGCATTCTTGTGCCAGGGCCTCTTTGACCGCTTCCCCAAGGTTCGCGTAGCGAGTATCGAATCCGGCGCGAGTTGGGTGTCCGGGCTCATCAAGAAACTGAAGAAGGCGTACAGCCAGATGCCGGCATCGTTCCAATCGGATCCGGTCGAAAGGCTGCGCCAGCACGTGTGGGTCGCCCCCTTCTATGAGGACAACCTGGCTCAGTTGAAGGACTTCATCGGTACGGAACACGTCTTGTTCGGTTCGGACTGGCCACACGCCGAGGGGTTGGCGGAGCCGCGCAACTTCGCGTTGGATCTCCGACGCCATGGTTACAGCGAGGACGAGGTCCGCACTGTGATGGCCGAGAACGGCTGGGCCCTGACTCGCCGGGCCTCGTAGCCGCGAGCCCGGCTCGGGCAGACACAGGCTGCAGAGACCGGTGCGTGGTCCGAATTCTCCTTGTATATAATATGCGGGATATGGTTGCAACCTCTGCCGGTGCTCGTCCTCCGTCCCATTCACGCGTCTCCGACCGTCACGAAGACGGGGACGCATGAGCGAGATGCTGGAAGGAAAGGTTGCGGTTGTCACGGGTGCTGGCCATGGCATCGGTCGCGGTCATGCCTTGGAGTTGGCGCGGCACGGTGCCCGAGTGGTGGTCAACGATTTGGGGACTTCGGTATTCGGTGAAGGCTCCAGCAAGGACGCAGACCTCACTGTCGCGCTGATCACCGAGCGAGGTGGGACGGCTGTGGCGGACTACGGCAACGTTGTCGATGAGGCCGACGCCGAGGCAATGATCGAACGTGCGCTCGATGAGTGGGGGCGGATCGACATTCTGGTCAATAACGCCGGGATAGTGCGCGACGGAGCCATCTGGAACCTCACCACAGAGGCCTGGGACGCCGTCATGGGAGTCCACGTCAGAGGTCCATGGCTGACCAGCCGTGCCGCTGCTCGTCATTGGCGATCGCTCGACAAAGCCGGGCTGGACAGCCGAGGCAGGATCATCAACACGACTTCAGGCGCCGGGCTCGTTGGCAACTTCGGTCAGACGAGCTACGCGACTGCCAAGGCGGCCGTGGTGGGACTCACGCTCACCCTGGCTCTCGAGTTGCACCGTGTCGGGGTGACGGTGAACGCAATTGGACCGGCTGGAGCGACGCGCATCACAGGCACCATGCCCAATGCCCCTGCCGTCGTCGAACCGGACGAGATACCCGAGGACTCCTTCCATCCCCTGGATCCCGCCGGGAGCTCACCGGTGGTCGCCTGGTTGGCCTCGGACGAGGCGCAGTACGTCACCGGACAGGTCATCCGGGTGATCGGCGACACGATCCATCTGATGCAGGGATGGCTGGAAGGCGCCTCGGCCTCGAACGACGGCAAGCGTTGGGACGCATCTCGGATCGGCGACGTCATGGCGACGCAGATCTTCAGGACGCGGGGGCGAGGCCTGCAGACCTGGTCGAGCTAGGTTCGCTTCGCCTCTGCGCGGACTCTTGAGCGGCGCCGGCTGGTCGGGGAACTCCCCGTCAACCCGATCGTTCCCCGCCGATCATCATGACGGAGCCACTTCGGTTGTGACCGGCGGCCGTGGGCTGAGACTTCTGAAGTAGTCACGGTCACTCTGGTCAGGAGCCCTTCCCACCCTCGTCACCGTGTCCACGTCCTTCGCTTCAGCTCTCAGCGCGCCGACCGTGGCCCTCTCGCGCGGTCTCGTCTCAAAGGGGTTGAAGGAGAAGTGACGCATCGCATTGCCATGAGTGATCTTGTTGATTTGCTCGTCGGAAAGTGATGCGAATTGTGACTCGTTGACCTCAGGGCCACGAGGCCACGAACTGTCAGAGTGTGGAAAATCCGACTCCCAGCAGACGTTGTCGATATTGAACTGATCGATGAGGCTCACTCCGACGGGGTCATTGATGAAGCAACACAGAACTCTCTGCCGGAACACGTCGGCAGGCCCCATCCCGTCGGGGAAACTCTGTCCCGTCCAGCCCGAGTGACGTTGCTGAATGTGCTCAGCCCGCTGCAGGAAGTACGGGATCCACCCGATGTCCCCCTCGGTGAGAGAGAACATCAGGGCGGGGAAGCGCCACCAGAAATCAGCCCACAACAGATCGCCGAGCGAGTAGATCGACATGACCGACGAGAGCCCCATCGCGACCGAGGCCGGTGCGTCAGCGGATGTGGCCGCCGCCTTGGAGGACGAACCGACGTGGAGACAAAGGACCGTACCCACGTCGGAGCATGCAGCGAAGAGCGGGTCCCAGTGACCCGAATGGATTGAAGGCATCTGGAGGGCCGCTGGGTTTTCCGAGAACGTGACGGCGTGGCACCCCTTGCCGGCCAGCCGATGGACCTCGTCTGCCGCTTTGTGCACGTCGAACAGGGGCAGGATGCCACACGGGATGAACCGATCGGGATAGCTGGCGCACCATTCGTCGACATGCCAGTCGTTGTACGCCTTGATCATGACCTCGTTCACGGCCAGGTCCGGTCCCTCGTTCAGCACCTGGCCCGAGAAGCCGGTCCAATTCGGGAAGTTGAGGCCCGCGAGCGTTCCCCCAGCGGACATGTCACGTACTCGTTCGTGCACGTCATAACAGCCCGGACGCATTTCGCTGTAGTTGGTCGGGTTGACGTTGAACATCTCCGGTGGCTTGCCGGCAACAGCGTTGAGCCCCAGGTTTCGACCCTTCTTGTTGCCGTACCACCATTGTTGGAATCCGTGCTCGTCCGTTTCGACCCGGGGTGCGAGGTGTCGGTATTTGGCGGGCACGTGAGCGTCGAACATGTCCGCGGGCTCTGCGATGTGGTCGTCCACGCTGATGAGGATCATGTCGTCTGCCTTCATCGGCGCTCCCTTTGAACCAGCACGCCAGCAAATAGACGTGGCAGGCAATGTCCATATTATATTCAGTCTCTGATGCGCTGTCCGCTGCCCAGGAACCCCTTCACGACAGCGACACGACGGGCTGCCTTCTGATGCTCAGCGGCGCCCGCGTCGTCGACTGCACCACAGGAATCGCCGGCCCCTACTGCTCCAAACTGTTGGCCGACGCAGGTGGCGACGTCATCAAGGTGGAGCCGCCCGAGGGTGACCCGTTACGACACTGGGGATCTGGTTCGCTCTTCGAATACCTCAACACGTCGAAGCGCTCGGTTCAAGCCCTGGCTGGGGATCTGCTCGCCACGGCGGATGTCTTCATCAGCAACGAGCCCGTCGACACCGACGTCCTCTGGAACGACAACCCGTCGTTGGTGATCGTCACCATCACCCCGTTCGGCTGCAATGGGCCCTGGGCTGGTCGCCCGAGCACAGAGTTCATCTTGCAGGCCGCGTGCGGATCCATCGGTCAACGTGGCCTTCCGGAGCAACCGCCCCTGTCCGCCGGCGGCCGCCTGGGCGAATGGACGACGGGTACCTATGCCGCCTTGGGGGCGATTGCCGCGCTCCGTGAGGCCCTTCGCAGTGGCCATGGGGAGCTGGTCGATGTCGCGATGCTCGACTGCATGGCCGTGACCATGGTCACGTACCCTTCGGTGTTCGCCTCCTTTGCCGGGTGGCCCGAGGTGACCGGCACGGGCAGGACGATCGAGGTTCCCTCGATCGAGCCAACGCGGGACGGGTACTTCGTCGTCACCACGAACAGCGCCCAACAGTTCCAGGACTTCTTGCTCATGATCGAGCGGCCCGACCTCGCGGAGGACCCGGACCTTCCTCAGGTCGCCAAGCGATTTCGCCGGCGGGAGGAGTTCCTGTCCGCCGTTCACATGTACACCAGGCAGCACACCACCGAGGAGATCCTGGAAGCGGCCGCCTTGTACAGGATTCCGGCGGGCCCCCTCCTCGACGGATCGACCATCGCCCATTTCGAGCAGTTCGTCGCTCGCGGTGTCTTCGTGCCGAATCCCTCCGGTCGATTCGTCCAACCCCGTGTTCCGTATCGGATCTCGGGGCTCTCCCCCCGACCGTTCGCCCCCGCTCCAGGTCTCGGGCAAGACGGCCGCTCGATCGAATGGACCCGGCGAAAGGGCGCCACCACGACGGCTGGACGACCTGGACATGCAGTAGATGGTGTCGCCGCCGACACTTGGCGGCTCCCTCTCGGCGACATCCGGGTCGTCGACTGCACCGCCTGGTGGGCCGGTCCGGTGGCCACGGCTGCCCTGGCCAATCTTGGCGCCGACGTCATCAAGATCGAATCGGTCACGAGACCTGACAACATGCGCTTCGCCAGTACGCGGCCCCCGACACAAGACCGCTGGTGGGAGTGGAGCCCGATCTTCCATGCAGCCAATGCAGGAAAGCGTGGCGTCACCTTCGATCTGACGCGGCCAGAGGGGTCCGAGATGTTCGAACGACTCCTGCAGACCGCCGATGTCCTGGTCGAGAACTTCACCCCTCGGGTCATGGAGCAGTTCGGCTTCGACTGGAACCGAGTCCACTCCCTGAACGACCAGCTGATCATGGTGCGGATGCCTGCCTTCGGCCTCGACGGTCCCTGGAGGGATCGAACTGGCTTCGCCCAGACCATGGAGTGCCTGACTGGTATGTCCTGGCTGACGGGGTTCGCGGAGGGGCCCCCGGTGCTGGTACGAGGAGCCTGCGACCCCTTGGCGGGGATGCATGCGGTCATTGCGACCATGCTTGCGCTGATGGAGCGCGACCGAGGTGGCGGCGGGAACTTGGTCGAGGCAGCCATGGTCGAGTCCGTGCTCAATGCCGCAGCGGAACAGGTGGTCGAGTACAGCTCGAGTGGGACGTTGCTCTGTCGTGACGGTAACCGGGGTCCGCAGGCGGCCCCCCAAGGGGTCTACCCCTGTGCCGGCGAAGACAGGTGGGTCGCCATTGCCATCGCCGGTGACGACGAGTGGCGGTCTCTGCGGTCGCTACTGGGTGACCCGCAATGGGCGCGACGCGGAGAATTGGGCCATTCCGCCGGCCGACGCGGTGCGCACGACGACATCGACCGTGAGCTGTCGCGATGGACCAGCCAGCGCTCCGCCGAGGAGACCGCCCAATTGCTTCTGGACGCGGGCATACCGTCGTCCGTCGTGATTCCTCCCCGTGACATCGCGGCCAACCCGCAGCTCCGACATCGAGGCCTCTTCGAGGTGGAGGACCATGAGATCACCGGTACCCATGAGATCCCGACGCTGCCGTTTCGCTTCTCGCGGGTTGCTCGCTGGCTCGGATCGCCGGCGCCGACACTCGGCCGCGACAACGACGCGGTTCTCGAGGAGCTCGGCTACTCGCCCACTGCGATCGAGGGGTTGCGGCAATCCGGCCTGGTCGGGGACCGTCCCGAGCGGCTCTGACGCAGCGGGGCCGAGGTCGTGCGGCGCGACGGGAAGGGATTGCTCGGGTATTCAGGCTGACTCCGCCACCGCAGCCGCCCAGCGGTAATCGGCCTTACCAGTCGGAGACCGCACAACCTCATCGACGAAGATCACCTGTTTCGGCACCTTGTAGCCCGCCAGTGAGGTCCGCACCAGGGTCATCAGCTCGGCCGCAGTCGGGTCCGACCCGGACGCTGGCTGAACGACAGCGACGACACGCTCCCCCCAGCGCTCGTCAGGGGCCCCGACAACCACCACGTCGTAGACGGCTCGGGACTGGCGCAACGCGGCCTCGACCTCCTCGGGATAGACCTTCTCACCTCCTGTGTTGATGCAGAGGGTGCCCCGCCCGAGCAAAGTGATGGTGCCATCGTTCGCAACGGTACCCATGTCCCCGGTCAGCGACCACCGGCGTCCCTCCCATTCGACGAATGTCGCGGCCGATTTCGCCGCGTCCTTGTGGTAGCCCATCGGGATGCGCCCGGTACGAGCCACGCGACCGACGATGCCCGAGCCTGGCACCACGGGTCGGTGGGTCTCCTCATCCATCACCACCGCCTGCTGGGCGGTGAACTGCGGCTCGGGATTCTCTCCGATGGGCCCCAAGAAGATCCGACCGGCCTGAATCCCGGTCTCGGACGATCCATACCCGTCGGAGAGTGGGATGGAGGGGAAAGTCGTGAGGAACCGATCACGCAACGCCGTCGATAGGGGCGCGCCACCCGAGCTGACCACAGCCAACGATTCGATGTCGGGTTTCGGATCGAAGTCGTCCCACGCGTCAAGCAGGGGGCGCATGACAGCGTCCCCCACAGTGCTGGTGGCCGTGATCTTCTCTCGCTCGATCGTACGCCACACCTCGCGCGGGTCGAGCGAGCCCGACCACAATACGACCTTGTTCCCGCTGAAGAGGTGGAGCAGAACGACCCATCCGCCTGCCGCGTGCATCAACGGAGCGAGGAGCAGGAAGGTGCTCTGAACGGGCGCAATGCGCTCGAGCAGCTCCGCGATCGACGTGACCTCGGGAAGGGCGGGATTGCCACCCCCCATGCAGGCGAAGAAGGCGTCTTCCTGTCGCCAGACCACGCCTTTGGGCAGACCCGTCGTGCCGCCGGTGTACAGGATGTAGTGATCATCCCCCGACCGAGGGCCAAAGTCCCGGGCCGGCGACATGGAGGCCAGCGCGTCGTCGTAGGTAGATCCGGTCGCCAGGTTCCATCGCAGTGTCGAGACCTGGGGTTCTACTTCCGCCACTCGGTTTGTGAAGCCCCACTGATGCACGACACCTACGAGGTCGGCATCGTTGAAGAGGTGCTGCAACTCCCCGGCCGTATACCGGTAGTTGATGTTGATGGGCACCGCCCGGATCTTGTAGGCGGCCAACGTGGACTCGACGTACTCCACGCAGTTCTCCAGATAGAGCCCGATGTGGTCTCCCGTCTGCACGCCCTGTTCGAGATACCAATGGGCCAATCGGTTGGACTGCTCCTCCAGCTCAGCGTAGGTTCGACGCTGTTCACCACAGCGAAGTGCGATGCGATCCGGCACGCAGTCAGCAACCGCCTCCCAGACGTCGGCCAGATTGAATACACCCATAGAAGCCTTCTATCCGGGAGGCACGGGAGCGAAATCCGCCAGGCCTATCGACAATCTGCGCCATGGTCCGCCCACTCTTCTGGCGACCCAGAGCATCATCGGGCGATCGAGCGCCACGGAGCGCTCCCCCGACCTGTCAGCGTATGACCCCCCTGAAAAACATTCGTTCGTATACTATATTCGATGTTGCCAGGCCGCGGATTGCGTCATCAGGGAAGGGTGTCGCCGCCTCGGTTCAGGGAGGGAAAATGGTTGCAGGTGGCATCAGCTGCCGTGGGGTGTGGTGCCCAGACGTCCTCCCGGCTGGGGTGGCCGCTGTGGCCCGATCCCCGCACCGGTCGGGGTGCTGATTGAATGACACGATCGCAAGCTGCTCTGGGGAGGGTATGAGGATGTTTCGCAAAGGACAAAGCACATTTCGAAAGTCGGCGCTGCCGCTGGCCATGGCAACCCTGATGGTCGCCGGGACGTACGTCGCGCTCTCGTCGTCGACCGCTGTCGCGGCGACCTCGGCGAGCCGGACGCTCTCGTCGAGCAGTTCGTCAAGCGGGGTCTGGCCTGGGGTCGGCAAGATCTGCGAACCGGGGCCCGGCGGTGCCTCCTCGGTCCGTGGGGTGGGCTCGAAGACCATCAACATCGCCGTGTTCAACGACGCCGCCAACACCGTTGAGCCGGGACTCGAGGCCGAGTTCCCCCAGCAGGCCACGGCGTTCGCAGACTGGTGCAACGCCGCGGGTGGCATCAATGGTCGCCACATCGTGATCGACAACCGTGACGCTGCGCTGTTCAACGCGGCGCAGCAGGCAACCGCGGCCTGCCAGAGCGACTTCATGGCGGTCGGCGGCGGCATGGCCCTCGACCAGCCATCCGTCCCCATCCGTGAGCAGTGCGGCCTGGGACAGATCAGCGGCTACGTCGTCTCGAACGCCTCCGATCTGGCCACCGACCAAGTCGACCCGAGCGGCATCAACACGGACTCGGTGACGGCGGGATGGTTCGGGGCGCTGGCCAAGGCCTACCCCCAGGCGGTCAAGGCGGCCGGTATGGGCGGCGCCGACACTCCCTCCGTCCTCGAACCCGAAACGAAGTACGAGTTCGGCGCGGAGGCTCAGGGCTGGAAGGTCGTCGACTTCCTCGAGCCCTCGGTCACGGTGGAGAACTGGGCGCCCTACATCGAGGACTACCAGAGCAAGGGAGCCGAGGCCCTGTGGCCCGCCGACACCGCCGACTTCACCCCCTTCGCCCAGGCGATGACGACTGCGGGCTACCACCCCGCCTTCATTCTGCTGGGGACCCAGTTCGCCAACACGCAGACGCAGCAAGCGGTGGTCGCGAACCCCAGCCTGCCGCCGGTCTACGTCGAGACGTCATGGTGGCCACTCGCGTTGGCCTCGCAGAACCCCTCGACCGAGCAGCTCGTCAACACCATGCACACCTACGCCAAGGGCGACACCATCGACTTCGACGACGAGGAGGGAGCCGAGGCGTGGCTCCTGTGGGCGAAGGCGGCCTCTGCCTGCGGCGCCAGCCTGACGGTGACGTGCGTGCTGAACAACGCGGCCACGGTGAAGAACTGGGACGCCGGGGGCATCGAGGCGCCGATTCCCACCTTGACGCTCTCCAACGAGAACCCCCAGCCCTCGCCATGTTTCGCCATCCTCAAGCTCGAATCCAAGGGGATCATCTACGACAAGGCGATCACCAAGCCGACGCAATCCATCTGGAACTGCAACCCCAAGAACGTCGTGCATCTGACCGCGCAACAGCAGCAACAACTGAACTCCTTGTGAGGATGGGTCCGACCCGGTGCGGGAGCAGGTGCCAATTGCATAACCTTGCCGGCGCAGGCGACTGATCATTCTGTCGGGGGACGGCCGTGCATGAATTCATCATCTTCACCATCGGCGGTCTGGCTGCAGCGGGAATCTACGCGATAACGGCGAGCGGCCTCACCCTCACCTACACGACGACCGGGATCTTCAATTGGGCGCACGGCGCCATCGGGATGGTCTGCGCCTTCGCCTATTGGCAGATGAGCATAGGTTGGGGTTGGCCGGTGGTCGTCTCCATGCTCGTCTGCCTCTTCGTACTGGCGCCCGCCATCGGCATCGTGATCGAAGCATCGGTGATGCGCCGGCTCGAAGGTGTCTCGGAGGCGTCCAAACTGGTCGTCACGCTGGCCATCGCGCTCATGTTCTTGGGCCTCGCGCAATGGATCTGGGACCCCACGACCTATCGTGCGCTGCCACCGCTCTTCAACAACGACACCCTGGTGCTCGGGTCGATCAGGATCTCCTACAACGACGTGACCGTCTTGATCCTGGCCCTGGTCGTCGCCATCGGGCTGCGCCTGTTCCTCTACCGCACCCGCATCGGCGTCACCATGCGGGCCAGCGTCGACGACCGGACGCTCACTTCGCTCAACGGGTCGAGCGCCATCACCAACGCCCGCAACGCCTGGATCATCGGCTCCATACTGGCCGCACTGGCGGGGATCCTCATCGCACCGACCCTCACCCTGTCGGCCTCCGCGCTCACCCTGCTCATCGTCAACGCCTACGCGGCGTCGGTGATCGGGCGCCTCCGCTCCATTCCGATGACCTTCGTGGGTGCGATCATCCTGGGCCTCTCCATCGCGTACTCGGTGGCCTATCTGCCCCAGAACCCCTACATCCAGGGGTTCGAGAACGCGGTGCCTGCGATAATCCTCTTCATTGCCCTCCTGGTACTGCCGCAGTCACGCCTACGCGGGCACCGGCAGCTTCGCAGCCGCGAGCTCGCCTTCCGCCCCACTTGGAACGGCACCGGCCTGTTCTGCGTCGGCACGATCATCGCCGCCATCTTCTTGGCGACCACCGTCTCGACTCCCGACCTGTTCAGCCTCAATCGCATGTGGGGACTGGCCATCGTCGGACTCTCTGTCATCCCCATCGTCGGGTACGCGGGGCGCCTGTCACTGTGCCAGATGACCTTCGCCGGAATCGGCGCCACGATGGTGGGGCATCTGGGCGCCCGCGGGAATCCACTCTCGCTTCTGGCGGCAGCCGGAGTGTGCGCGGTGATCGGCGTCATCATCGGCATCCCCGCCCTGCGGCTCTCGGGCATCTACTTCGCACTGGCCACCGCGGCCTTCGCCATCACCATGGACAACTGGGTGTTCGTGCTCCCATCCTTCAACCTCTTCGGGCATCCCTACGCCCCCTTCGGTTCGGGTTCGCTCGACTTCCCTCCCTTCCGCATCGGTTCGCTCGCACTCAATTCCAAGACGTCGCAGTTCATCGCAGGAGCGGTGGCCTTCGTCATCCTGGTCGTGCTCGTCGTCGCGGTTCGACGATCGGAGTTCGGCCAACGTCTGCTCGCCATGAAGGACAGTCCCGCCGCCTGTGCAACGCTGGGCATGAACGGCCGGGCCACGCTCATAGGGGTCTTCGCCTTCTCGGCCGCCCTGGCGGGGGTCGGCGGTGGCATCTACGGCATGGCGCTCGGCAGCGCGGCGCCCGACATCTTCCAGTTCTTCAACGGTCTCTCCGTGCTCTTGGTGATGGTCGTCTTCGGGATCACCTCGTTCGGCGCGGCGGGATTGAACGGCCTGTACCAGGGATCGCCGCTCTTCACCAACCTCTTCCCTTCGCTCACGCAGTTGCCGCTGCTCCTCGTCGGCCTCGGCGGCATCGGCGTGGGGACCACGCCCAACGGGACGATCCCGGGCAGCATCCGCCCGGTCTATCTCTCGGTGGCGCGACGCCGCTGGCTGGTGGCCCTGATCGTGGCAGTGGTCGGGGCTGCCTGGGCGCTCCGGTTGAGTGGGGCGATCGGCAACTGGACGATGACCATCATCCTGGTGGTCGACCTCGCGCTGTTCCCGGTGCCGGCGTACGTCGCCGACTACCGGGCGAGGATCGCGCCGCCCGCATTCGGCCTTCCCGAGCGTCGGTCGAAGGAAAAGAGGGACGCCTGGTTCGCCAAGGCGGTGTCGGACGAGGAGCCGAGCGGGTCGGCCGACCCGCTCGCAGCGCTGTCGGGGGCCGGAGGTTCCAGTGGGGCTTGAGATCCAAGAGGTCTCGGTTCGCTTCGGGGGCTTGGCCGCCCTGTCCGACGTGTCGCTCAACGCTGCTGAGGGCGCGATCACCGGCTTGATCGGGCCGAACGGAGCCGGCAAGACGACTCTGTTCAACGTGGTGACAGGAATGCAGCGCCCCACGGCGGGGGCCGTCCGACTCGACAGCCGGGATTTGCGAGGGCTGTCGTCCTATCGGCGGGCCCGGCTCGGGCTCGGCCGCACGTTCCAACGCCTGGAGCTCTTCGGCACTCTTACGGTCGCCGAGAACATCGGGGTTGCGGCATCCATCGCGCAGCGGGGGTTGGTGAAGGCCCGGTCGACCGGAATTCATGAGGTCCGTGAGGAGCTGCTGGAACGGCTCGGACTGACCGCCGTGGCCAATGACCGAGCCGACACGTTGCCGACGGGGACAGGGCGCCTCGTCGAGTTGGCGCGCGCCCTTGCCACGAGGCCCAAGGTCCTGCTCCTCGACGAGCCCGCGGCGGGCCAGGACACGGAGGAAACCCAGCGCTTCTCTGAGGTTCTGCGCTCCCTGGCGAACGAAGGACTCGCCGTTCTGTTGGTCGAGCACGACATGGAACTGGTCATGAACGTCTGCCACACCGTCGTGGTGCTCGACTACGGCCGCGTCATCTGCACCGGTACGCCCGCGGAGATCCGGGCCGACCCCGAGGTCCAGGCCGCGTACCTCGGCACCGTATCGACGGCGGCTGCCGATGCCTGAAGCCCTGTTGGAGTTCCGGGGAGTGCGGGCGGCTTACGAGGAAGTCGAGGTGATCCACGGGGTCGACGCTTTGTTCGAGGAGGGTGTCGTGACCGCGGTCCTCGGGGCAAATGGTGCGGGAAAGTCGACCCTCCTGGCCCTGGCGGCCGGGATCATGGGACCGAGCGAGGGCGAAGTCCGCTTCGCCGGTGAAAAGGTGCGTGAGGGATCGACGGCTTCCTTGGCCCGTCGGGGCCTCTGCCTGATCCCCGAGGGGCGCGGTGTGTTCCCGAACCTGACCGTGCGGGAGAACCTCTGGGTCATGACGCACAGCGGTTCAGCACGCCGTCACGTCGAGCGATGCGCGTTCGAACGGTTTCCGCGGCTCGAGGATCGTCGCGACCAGGCGGCTGGCACTCTCTCGGGCGGTGAGCAGCAGATGTTGGCGCTTGCCCGCGCCGTGGCGTCAAGCCCGAGGTTGCTCTTGCTCGATGAGCTCTCGATGGGTCTTGCACCCATCATTGTCGACGAGCTCTACAACCATGTCGTCCAGCTCGCGGCGGAGGGCATCACCGTCGTGGTGGTGGAGCAATTTGCGCGCACCGCGCTGTCGGTTGCCACCGCGGCCATGGTGATGGCAAACGGACGGATCGTCCAGACCGGGGCGGCACACGAGGTGGAATCGGTGCTCCACTCTGCCTACCTGGGAACCGTCCAACCCGTGGAGGTGGGTTCAGCGGCATCCGACGGGCAGTCGAATCCCGTCGACACCGGCTCGGAAGGCGGCTAGGAGCCCCCGAGATCTAGCGCTGACCGGCGGAGCGCGTCGTTCGCGTGCTCGGGCAGCCGGTCGAGTGGCTCCTCCAGCTCTTCAACTGTCGGGCCGAACTTCGCCGCAAGCGGCGCCAATTTCGCAAGATCGAAGTCGTAGAGTTTGGCGCAATTCTCCCCGAGGAGTCTCTGCTTCTCGTCCGGACCGATCCCGGACATCACCTGGCGCAGCGATTCGCGGGTGAAGGGGTGGGTCCCCTCGTCATGGGGATAGTCGCTGCCCCACATGAACCGGTCGGCACCGATCTGCGTCCGGACCGCCACGTCACCGGGACGGGGTTGACTCACCCCCATCCACACGTTCTGGGCGAAGTACTCACTGGCCAGATGAGCGAGCTTGTGCTCGTCGCCGTAGCGGATCTCCCCCGTCTGACCGGTCTTGCGGATGCGATCGATGGTGGCGTCGAGATCCTTCAACAGTTTCGGCACCCAAGAACACTGGGTTTCCGTGATCGCAAACTTCAGCCTGGGGAACCGCTCGAAGATGCCCCCGAGAACGAACTGCACGAAGGGCCGCTGGGAGTAGAACATCGCCTCGTTGATGTAGAAGAGCATGGCAAACGGATAGTCGCCGTAATCCGGTACGCCCGTGCCCCCGTGGACGTTGACGGGCACCTCGAGGTCCTCGATGACCTCCCAGAGTCGGTCATAGGCGGGGTCGTAGAGGGGTCGCACCCACGTGACATCGGGTGCGATGTTGGGGAGGAGGATTCCGCCGCGGAGACCGTGCTCCTTGATCCAATGGACGTCGGCAATGGCGTCGTCTACGTCATTGAGGAAGATCTGGCCGATACCGGCCCGACGCTCGGGAAACTCCCCGCAGAAGTCCACGAGCCAACGGTTGTGGGCCCGGATGCCGGCGAGACGCTGCTCGTACTCTTCGGCCCTGGGGGGAGCGGCGAAGAGGACGAAGCTGGGGAAGAATGGAGGAATGGTGTTCGGGAAGATGACCTCGCCGACAACGCCGTCAGCCTCCTGCTGACCGTTGCGCATGTCGTTGTCCCAATTGCGGAGCCGTCGGGTGTCCCCCAAATCCTTAAAGGGATTCTTGTACTTGGCCCGCCAGGCGTCGAACTCTTCGAAGTACTCGGGGTCGAGGTACTCCCGGTAGGCGGCATGGCTGCCTCCGGCGTGGCTGTCGGCCGTGATGATGGTGTAATGACCATTCGCCCGGTCGATCGTTTCGTTACCCGTCTTCATTTGCTCTCACTCTCTACCGGGTCGGGGCGGGATCGAACGGCCCGCGCCCCATTTGGTTGCGCACCGTGATCACGGGTGCGTTCGTCAATGTTCGGCGCTGCCAATTGGCCCCGTCGACGACGAGGGTATGCCCGGAGATGAACCGGGCGAAAGGTGAGGCGAGGAAGGTCGCGGCCCAGCCCAGCTCTTGGAGTCGTCCGACCCGCAGCGCCGGCTGGCAGGCGTCCTTCTCGTTGGTCCGGTCCAGGTTGCCCCTGATGTCAGCCGTCATGTCCTCGTGAGGGAAGAGTCCCGGTACCAGCCCGTTCACCTGGATCCCATAGGGACCCCATTCCACAGCGAGTGTCTCCACCATGTTCTTGACCCCCGCCTTCGCAGCGGCTGAGTGCGCGAACCCCGGACCTCCCGTCCAGGCATAGGACGCCCCGACGTTGACGATGGACCCGGCCGTTCCAGCCTCGATATGGCGCCGGGCGAACTCACGCGAGCAGAAGAACGTGCCGTTGAGGGTGATGTCGACGACGGTCCGCCAGGCATTGGGGGACATGTCCTCAGCGGGAACCGGAAAGTTCGCCGCCGCATTGTTGATGAGCACGCCGGGCAGCCCGAACGTTGCGGTGGCCTCGTCGAAGGCGGCACCGACCTGATCGGCGTCACGAATGTCGCACGTGACCCCGAGCACACGGGCCCCGAGCGCTTCAATCGCGTTCCGGCCCGCACCGAGATGCTCGGCTTTTCGGCTCGCGATGACCACGTCGGCCCCCAGCCGGGCAAATTCGGCGGCGATCGCCTTGCCGAGCCCCGTTCCGCCGCCGGTGACGAAGACACAGGTCCCGGCATACGTCCCTTCCGGCAGGGCCCGCACGCCGACGGGTGGCGGCTCGGGAAGTCCGCTCTGTTGGGTCATGGTCAGCTCCCTGTGTAGCGCGGCTCGCGCCCTTCGGCGCTCGCCGCTCGGAATTCGGCAAAGTCGGATGACTTGTTGATGAAGGTCTGGTAAATCAGCTCGTCTTCCATGGAGGACCGTATCCCTGGTTCGCTCAGGTGGCGGAGGACACGGCGGGCCATCTTGACCGTCACCTTCGGCGAGGCCGCGATCTTGTTCGCAATCTCCCATGCGGTTTCGTCGAGTGCCTCGGGTGCCACGAGGCGCGAGACGATACCGTGACCGTAGGCCTCTTCGGCACTCATAGCGCGCCCGGTCAGCACCAGGTCGCTGGCCACGCCGCTGCCGCAGATCTCGTAGAGCCGCCCCATGCCACCAGTGTCGGGGATGACGCCGTGGCCCACTTCGGGCAGCATGAAGCGCGACCCCGCGGCCGCGATCCTGATGTCGCACAGGAGGGCGCGCTGGAAGGATCCCCCGATGGCCCATCCGTGGATGGCCACGATGATCGGCGCGTCCAAGTCGAAGACCTGCAGGATTCCCCGATGGCCACGGCTCATCAGCTCGTGATGGCTCAGGGGAGTGGCGTTGTTCCCGATGACGGACACGTCCCGACCCGACGACCATGCCTTGCCCTCGCCGCGCCAGATGACGGCACGCACCTCTGGACGACTCTTCAACTCGGTCAGGATGTCGAACAGGCGGGCGTCCATGTCGTCATCGAACGCGTTGCGCTTGTCCGGATTGTTGTTGGTGATCACGGCAACGGGCCCGTTCACCTCGAGCAGCACCTTGTCTGTCATCACGTTTCCTTCCCTTGGTGACGCCCTGTCATGGATTGCGCGCCGGTTGCGCCGGGTCGGACCACGTTGCCCGGCGCGTCTCGCTGAACGGCTGACCCTTGTCGCTGCGTGGCTCTCGGGGGAGCCCGAGGACGCGCTCGGCGAGGGAGTTGCGCTGGATGTTGTCGGTGCCGCCCCCCAGTCTGGACGACCACTGGTTGAGGAAGGCTGTCTCCCAGAAACCATCGTCGAGGGCGGCGCCGTCGGCCAACATTCCGTTAGCGCCGGCCAGGTTCATGAACAACTCACCGTTGAGTCCCATGTGCTGGGAGACGAACAGTTTTGTGGTGGATGCCTCGGGACCGGGCAGACGACCCTTGGAAAGCGCTGTCTGCACGCGGTAGTTCATGAAACGAAGGAGCTGCACCCGGGTGTAGTAATCGGCGATCTGTTGGCGCACCAACGGATCGCCGCTCTTGTTGCAACGACGCGCCAGGTCGAGCACCTGGGCGATTGAGATGGTCGGGCCGATGCCGCCGATCAGGGCGCGCTCATAGCTCATTGTCGTATGCGCCACGGACCACCCGTCATCGATCTCTCCCACCACATTCTCTACCGGAACCACGACGTCGGTGAGATAGACCTCGTTGAAATGCGCACTCCCGGTGATCTGGCGGAGCGGGCGGACCTCGATTCCGGGAGCCTGCATGTCGACGAGGAAGTACGTAATGCCGCGATGCTTGGGAGCGTCCTGGTTCGTGCGGGCAATCAGGATCCCCCAGTCACTGTGTTGCGCACCTGACGTCCAGACCTTTTGGCCGTTCACCACGAACGCCTCCCCGTCGCGGGTGGCCCGGGTCGTCAGCCCCGCAAGATCGGATCCGGCATCTGGTTCTGAGAACAGCTGACACCAGACGGCCTCGCCCCGCAACATGGCTGGGAGATGACGACGCTTCTGTTCCTCGGTCCCGTGGGCGATGAGAGTCGGACCGGCCATACCGATCCCGACGGCAAACGCTCCCGTCGAGACGTCGTACTTGGCCATCTCCTGCGTGAAGATGGCCTGGTGCCACGAGCTTTCGCCCCGCCCTCCGTATTGCCGGGGCCAGGTAACGGCACCCCAGCCGCCTTCGTGCAGGGTGTGCTGCCATGCACGGCAGCGAGGCACGTAGTCGGGATGCGTGGGATTCCGGGACCAGTCATCGAAG
Organism: uncultured Acidimicrobiaceae bacterium; assembly: GCA_964457065.1. Taxonomy (GTDB): domain Bacteria; phylum Actinomycetota; class Acidimicrobiia; order Acidimicrobiales; family RAAP-2; genus Bog-473. The sequence goes on from CAYWDQ010000020.1 coordinate 26,709, forward strand.
CCCGTTCTGACTTCCGCATTCGCCTCGAGCCATGCCGACACCTCGTGCCGGAATGCCGCGTCCTCCTCAGTGTCGTCAAAATCCATCGCTGCCTCCACCCGGGGGGACTCGGCGAGAAAGGTCACCATCTTCGCGCCGGCTCATCTGCCCACATGGTGGTCGATCACCGAGCGCGAGCCGCGGCTCAGATCGCCTTGCCCATGCGAACTTTCAGTCCCTCGTGGCCTTGCCATCGGAACCCCTCGTGACGCTCGTGCGCTCCCGGTTGGGGCGGAGCCGACGAGACGTGGATAAGTTCGTATACTATATTTGAAATTGAATACCATATACTCAAAAGTGGTTCGGGGGCTCGGACGCGCTTGACTCTGGCGTGCGCCACATGTCGAAGAATTCTCGGTTCAGGAGGGATGGCACATTGCACCGACTTTTGAATGTGGCCACCCCGTGCTCATCTTCCGAAGGCGTCGGGTCCGGGACGCGGCGTGCCTGACGCCATCACCGACGAGGGAGTTGCCCGCCTCCGGCAGCGGATCGGGATCGCGCGACCCCATACCAACCCACCTCATTACCGGGTCCCCAACGAGGACGCCTTTCGGCACGTCGCTGAGGCGTACGGCGACGACAACCCCTTGTGGTGCGACCCGGCTTACGGCGCCCGCACACGGTGGGCCGGTCCGATCGCGCCCCCTCATCTGGTCGGCGGGGACACTCTCATCGGAGAGGACGAGGTCACCGCTCTCGAGGGCGATACGAAGGCGCTGATGAAGGGCGACCCGCTCGGAGGCGTCCACGCCTTCTACTCGGGGTCCTTCCGGGAGTGGTGGAACCCGTTGCGCCCCGGAGTGCGCGTGACCCGCCGCAACGCTCTGGTGGGCGTGCACGACAAGGTGGGCGACTTCGCCGGTCGCACGGTGCACGAGTGGCTGGCCGAGGTGTTCTCCGTGGTGGGCGGACCAGTCCTCTCGGGCCAATACCGCCTCATGATCCGGGCCGAACGGGAAAAAGCGACCGAGCGCAAGAAGAACGACGAGGTCACGATCAGCCCGTACACCGACGACGAGATCGCAGCCATCGGCGAGGCGGTCGCGGGAGAACGAGCCTGTCGGCGCGGTGCGGAGCCGCGCTTTTGGGAGGACGTGAACGAGGGAGACGAGCTGCCACCCTTGGTCAAAGGTCCCATGCGGGTCACCGACATGATCGTCTGGCACACCGGCATGGGCATGGGGCTGTACGGCGTGGCCGCACTCCGGCTGGGGCACGACCAACTGCAGCGCATGCCCCGCTTCTTCAAGCCCGACGACCTGAACATCCCCGATGTCCAACAACGCGTGCACTGGGACCCAGAATGGGCTCGCCGGGCCGGGAACCCGACCTGCTACGACTACGGTCGCATGCGCGAGACGTGGCTGATCCACCTGTGCACCGACTGGATGGGTGACGACGCCTGGCTCTGGAAACTGGACTGCCAGTTCCGGAAATTCAATTATGTGGGCGACACCCATTGGATGCGCGGGCGGGTCACGCGTAAGTACGTCGTTGAGCAGGACCGCCCGGCGGTGGACCTCGAGGTGTGGGGGGAGAACCAGCGGGGCGAAAAGACCACGCCGGGCCATGCGACCGTGCTGCTTCCCTCCCGGGAACACGGTGAGGTCCGGTTGCCTCTGCCACCGGGAGGGGCGACCACCTGCCAAGAAGCACTCGACGCCCTGGCCGACCGGTTCGCCGCGGAAGAATTGCAGTGAAGCCGTACCCCGAAACACCGCCCGGGATGATCCGTGAACATGACGGGGCCGTTCTGCGGTTGCGCTTCAACCGACCGGAGCGCCGCAACAGCCTCACCGACCCCATCGTCTACGCCCTGACCGACACCGTGGATGCCGCTGCAAGCGACGAGTCCGTGAGAGTGATCCATCTCGAGGGGGAGGGGGAGCACTTCTGCTCCGGCTTCGATCTCGCCGAGCGGACACCGGGTCCCGAACGCCCCCGGGTCGGATCGGTGCACCGGCGCATGAACGGGCACGTGAACCGCCTCATCCCGGCGATGCTGTCCTGCCAGACACCGATTGTGTGCTCGGCCCGCGGCTGGGTCATCGGCCTCGGTCTCGACATCCTCCTCGCCACTGACTTCGCTGTCGTGTCGGAGGACGCCCGGCTGTGGGCTCCCTTCACGACGTTCGCGTTCACCCCCGACAGTGGCGCCACCTGGCTCATCCCCCGTCTCGCGGGTGTGGCCCGTGCCCGCGAGATGCTCATGTTGGGCGAGAAGGTCTCGGGATCCGATGCGGCCTCGTGGGGGTTGGTCCATCGCGCGGTGCCGGCCGACGATCTGGATGCGGTCTCTCGAGAGCTCGTCGATCGCCTGGCCGCCGCACCGACCGTTGCGGTCGGGCTCACCAAGCTGTTGCTGTATCGAGCGCTCACCGCTGACCTCAACAGCCATCTGGCCGACGAATCATGGGCGATGGAAGTCGCCAGCCGCTCGGATGATTTTCGAGAGTACGGGCAGGCGAACAAGGAGAAGCGCGAGCCCCGCTTCACGGGGCGATAAGCGGGGCACAACGCTGAGCGCGCCCTCCGGCCGAGCACTAGTTCGGATATAATATTCAAGATGGAGTTCGCTGCGGAGGAGTCGGGTGCGGTGTCCGCAGCAGGACGACCTCTCGAAGGTGTACGCGTCTTGGCCATCGAGCAGATGCAGGCGCTTCCCTACGCCACTCAGCTGTTGGCGCGAATGGGTGCCGACGTCGTCAAGATTGAGCCGCTCGCCGGCGACCTCGGTCGCGCTTCACTGCCCGCGATGTCGGACCCCGAAGGTCGCGCCGTCGGGGCGACCTTCCTGCGCAACAATCTCAACAAGCGCAGTATTTGTGTCGACCTCAAACAGGCCGAGGGACGCCAACTCGTCCTCGACCTGGCCCCACGCTTCGACATCTTCGCCGAGAATTTCAAGGCGGGTGCCATGGATCGGATGGGACTCGGCTACGACGAGATCGTGGCCGTCCATCCGCAGGTCGTCTACGCGTCGGTCTCGGGCTTCGGCAATTCCGTCCCGAGCCCGTACCGGAATTGGCCTGCCTTCGCACCGATCGTCGAGGCCATGTCGGGTGTCTACGAGATGAAGCGCACGGGCGACCTCCCGCCCGTGGTGTCCCCCGTGGGGGCGCTCGGTGATATCGGGGCGGCGCTGTACACCTCCATCGGAATACTCGCCGCTCTGCGGGATCGCGACCGAACAGGGCGACCCGCATACGTTGACGTCGCAATGCTCGATGCGGTCATGGCGATGACGGACATCGTCACCAATTACTGGTCGATGGGAGTCGATGGAGGCGACTCCGGGTCGGTGATCAATCATGGCTTCCGCGCCGCTGACGGCTGGTTTGTCATGCAGGTGGCCCGCGTCCACGTCTTCGAGCGTCTCGCTCGTCTCATCGGACATCCCGAGTGGCTCACCGACGACCGTTTCGCGTCACCATACGGCTGGGTCCAACAGCTCGAGGAGGTCATCCGCCCCGCCGTCGAGAAATGGGCTGCCGGGCGGAGCCGCCTAGAGGTGTGCGAAGCCCTGAGCGGGGCCGGCATCGCCGCCGGTCCCTGTATGCGCGCCGAAGAGCTGGTCGGCGATGCCCACGTCAACGCCCGGCACATGCTGGTCGGCATCAATCGTACGGACGGTGTCGACCAACCGGTGCTGGTGCCGGGCAACCCGGCGGTGATCGTGGACCGCTGCGAGGGTGGTGACCGACGTATCCCGTGGATCGGAGAGCACACTCACGAGGTCTTGCGCGATGAGCTCGGGCTGACCGAAGCGGCGATCGAGAGCCTCCGCTCGTCGTCGGTGGTCGGATAGGGGCACGCCTCCTCCGGCTCGACCTATGCCACTCCCCGCACCATGCCGTTCTGATAATGGATACGACTGTGCCAATTGAGAACGGAGGAGACGGCGCGTCCAGTGATCGGCAGCCGCGGACGATTCCCGAGGCTCTGGACCAGGCGGCGGAACGCTTCGGTGGCGACGAGGCTCTGGTTGACGGGACGACCCGGCTCTCGTTCCGCGACCTGGCCGAACGCGTCGACCACGCGGCGCGCGCGCTGGTGGCGAGCGGTATCGAGCGCGGCGACCGCGTGGCCCTGTGGGCGCCCAACAGCGCTGCATGGGTTGTCACCAGTTTCGCCGCTTACACGGTGGGTGCCGTGCTGGTGCCGCTCAACACGAGGTACCGCGGCGAGGAGGCCGGCCACGTGCTGCGCACCTCTCGTGCTCGCCTGCTCTTCGCCGTGACCGACCTGCTCGGCTCCGACCTGGTGGCATTGCTCGCCGACGCGGCCGGGCTCGAAGCCCTCGAGGAGATCGTGGTGCTGGCGGGACCACCACGGCAGGGGTGCACGACGCTCGCCGAGTTCGACGCCAGGGCCACCGACGCCCACGGGCAGGAGGTCGCGCGTCGCCGGAACGCCGTGACCGCGGATGACGCCTCCGACATCATCTTCACCTCGGGAACGACCGGCAAGCCCAAAGGCGCCGTGCTGGGGCACGGCGCCAGCGTCCGCACCTACCTGGCATGGTCCGAACTGGTCGGCCTGCGGCGAGGCGACCGTTACCTCGTCGTCTATCCGTTCTTCCACACGGCCGGGCTGAAGTCCGGGGTCCTGGCCTGCGTCCTTCGGGGTGCCACCATCCTCCCCCATGCCGTCTTCGACGTCGTGCCGGTCATGGAACGCGTGGCGGCCGAGCGGATCACCATGCTGCCCGGGCCGCCGACCGTCTTTCAGTCGATCCTCAATCACCCGGACTTCGCATCATTCGACCTGTCCTCCCTGCGCCTCTCGGTGACCGGAGCTGCCACCGTCCCCGTCGACGTGATCCGCCGTATGCGCGCCGATCTGCGTTTCGAGACCGTCGTGACCGGCTACGGACTGACCGAGACAACGGGCACGGTGAGCATGTGCCGTCACGACGACCCGCCCGAGGTGATCGCCAATACGGTGGGACGTCCTCTTCCTGGAGTGAGTGTGCGCATCGTCGACGACGAGGGCCATTCCGTTGCCCCGGGTGAACCGGGTGAGATCCTGGTCCAGGGGTTCAACGTCATGAAGGAGTACTACGAGGACCCGGCGGCGACCAAGGAGGCGATTGACGAGGAGGGCTGGCTCCGCACGGGGGACATCGGCATTGTGGGCCACGACGGCAACCTGGCGATCACGGACCGGAAGAAGGACATGTACATCGTGGGCGGCTTCAACGCCTATCCGGCTGAGATCGAGAGCATCATGGTCAGCCATCCGCAGGTGGGCCAGGTGGCGGTCGTGGGTATCCCCGATGAGCGTCTGGGGGAGGTCGGTGTCGCCTTCGTCGTCCCTCGTCCCGGTCAGGTGGTCGACCCGGACGAGCTCGTAGCCTGGTGCCGTGACCACATGGCGAACTTCAAGGTCCCGCGCTCAGTGCGCGTCGTGGACTCGCTGCCACTGAACCCCACGGGCAAGGTGATGAAGTTCGAGCTGCGTGCCCAGCTCGCCGGGTGAGCCCGGCCTCCGATGGAGCCGACGCCGTCGTGGACCGGCTGTCTCAGGTCCAGGCCACGATCGGCCCAGCCACCCCGATCATCTCCGACAGCTGACGCGGGTCGGTGGCCAGGGTGCACAGCCCGTTCCCTGCCGGCAGCCCGCCGAGGAGCAGCCGGCGCAGCCGGTCCCGGTGGGCGTCGGCGTCGAGGCGATCGCCATCTGGGTCCCACGCTTCGACCGGGACGCTGATCCCCAGCCTTGCCGCCGCATCCGCGACCGGTGTCGTGGCCCCTGCCTGGGCGACGTCGATCACGGCCAACGCCGGACGGGCGGGGTGACGGAGCAGCGAGACCGCGACACAGGCGGCGGCGAATCCCGGAGCGTACGTCGACGGGACGATCACCGCCCCGAGCCGGGTCGTGCCGAGCGTGCGCGCCACCCAGAAGCCGGCGTCGCCGGCGTCCGCCGCGACCAGCGCACCGCCGGACACATGCTCTGCATAGTGCATGGTGGCGCGGCTCGGTGACAGCGGAAGTGTCCCGGCAGCCCATCCCCGCTGCGTGACCTCCGCCAAACGGGCCCGCAGCGGTGGCATGGTCAACGGCAGGCGACCGCTGTGATCGCACCGTTCGGCGAGCGGGGCCAGGCCGGCGGGAGGGAGCGTGAGGGCGGGGGCGAGCCGCCAGCGGTCGTCCGGGGACTCGGCGAGGTCGAGCCCCGTGGCGATGATCAACTCGGCCTGGTCGAGCCCGCTCAGCACGAAGTCGTCGGCCTGGAGGCCGATCGTCGCCAAGTGGTGCCGGCTCCGCCAGTCGAACACCCCCTTGGCACCCCAGGTGTTCAGGACGCCGACCCCGGCCGACACGGCCAGGTCGTGCAGGCCGGGCACGGATCGCTGCGCGATGACGCCGGGACCGGCCAGCAGGACCACCCTGGAGGCGGCGCCCACCGCCTCGACCGCTTCGTCGGTAGGCTCGACCCAGTTGTCACCGGGCGCCAGGGGCGGCGGGACGAAGCTCTCGACCGGCTGTTCGGGGTCCAGCGCGAAGCGAATCTCCACTTCCCCCGAGGACGACAACGCAGGGACAGCGGCCACCAACGCCTCGGCCGAGTCCGCCTCGATGGTGCGGCACGGCTCGGGCCCGAGCCCCGGCAGCCAGAACACCCCATCAGCTCGGTGGGCCGCGGCGCGGGCACCGTGGACCCTCTGGTGGGCCAGCGCGAACAGCGGGGCCACGGCAGCGGGCACCGGTACGACGTCGAGGGCACCGAAGGGTGCCCCGTACGTGGCGTCGACTCCCGAGACCAGAGCCACTCGTCGCCAGAGCTCGGCCGCGGGGATGGTGGTCACGTTGTGCGCTCGACCATGGTGGAGCCCCGGGTCAACTGGCTGCGGACCCCTCGATGGTGACCCAGCGCGGCTCCCGCTTCTCGGCGAAGGCCAGGGGACCCTCGACCTGGTCGGGATGGCCCCACATGGAGACCAGTTCCGTGGCGCCGGCCTTGCAGGCGTCGGTGAGCCCACGCTCGAGTGCTCCCCACAGCGCCCGTTTCGTGGCCGCCATGGCGGCGGGCGAATTGCGGGCGATCTTCTCGGCCAACGCCTGCGCCTCCTCGCGCAGTCGTTCGGGTGGGTCGACCACCTGGCTGATCATGCCGAGCGCCAGCGCTCGTTCGGCCGTCATGCGCTCGTGCCGTCCGACCAGGGCCATGCGCAGCACCGCTTCGAAGGGCATGCGACGGGCCAGCCCGATCAGCTCGTAGGCCGCCACCTGCCCCACCGACACGTGGGGGTCGAGGAACGTCGCATCGGACGCAGCGATCACGATGTCGGCGTCGGCGATCCAATGGAATCCCCCGCCGGCACAGATCCCGTTCACCGCCGTGATGACGGGCTTCCACACGTCGTTGTGCCAGGAGGTGAAGTGGAAGTCGAACTTCTCGCTCGACTCGCGATAGCGCTCGAACCCGACGCCGTCGGACGCGATCTCGATCACGTCGACGCCCGTCTGGAAGGCCTTGCCCTCCCCGGTATGGACGATGACACGTACCGCGGGATCTGCGTCCAACTCCTTCCACGCCTCGGCGAACTCGTCGCGCATGGCGTTGTTCATCGCATTGAGACGTTCTGGCCGATTGTTGATCAACCAACCGACCGGGCCGTGGCGTTCGAGTTTCAGAGTTTCATACACCGTTTGGAGTCCCTCTCGTCGATTCTCGGTATCACCCGTCGGGGGTGGGTCGTGCGGCCGTCGATTCGGCCCAACGCGGCTCCCGCTTCTCGGCGAAGGCCAGGGGGCCCTCGACCTGGTCGGGATGGCCCCACATGGAGACCAGTTCCGTGGCGCCGGCCT
>CAYWDQ010000021.1:0-31852 GCA_964457065.1 uncultured Acidimicrobiaceae bacterium
GCCCGCACCACCCGCTGGCCCGAGGTGCACGTCCCCTGCCTGGTGCTGGCGTTCGAGCACGACACCGACTCGCCGCCCCGCTACGCGCGCCAGGCCGCCGGGGAGATCCCGGGCTGCGAGTACCGCGAGGTTGCCGGGGCCGGCCACATCGGGTTCCTCACCCATGCCGACGAGGTCGCCCGCCTCCTCGTCGATTTCTTCGACCGGTCCTAGCTCAGGCTCAAGGAGTCGGGCGCGGGTCCTCCCAGTCGACGACGAGGCCGGCCGTCTCGTCCGGGTGGTCGCGCAGCCACCGGTTGGCGAAGGGGCACCACGGCACCACGACCAGGTGTTCGGCGCGGGCCCGAGCCAGCGCGGCCCGGACGAGCCGGCCCCCGGTGCCCCGGCCCGCCCACTCCTCGGGAACGCCGGTGTGGATCAGCTCGAGCCGGTTGCCGGCGATGCGGTAGACCAGCTCGGCTTCGCGGCCGCCCTCTTGTATGACGAAGCGGCTCTCGTCGGTGGCGTCGACGATCGGGGCGTCGTCGGGGGGAGTCGTGATGGCGAACCTCCAGCTCGTCGTGCTCCGTCGCCACCCTACGGGTAGTAGAAGGATGCACATGAGCGGACCGGTCTCGAGCGACGACGTGTCGCCGACACCCCAGGTCCTTGCCGGTCGCGCCGGGCCCGTGGTGGAGCTCGAGGCGGGGCGGGCGGCGCAGGTGGGCTCCCTGCCGGTGCGCCGCGTCCTGCCGCAGCGGCCGAGGCGCACGGTCGGCGCCTGGTGCTTTGCCGACCACGTGGGCCCGGTCCCCGTCGCCGGGGCCGGTGCGCTCGGCATCGGGCCGCACCCGCACATGGGCCTGCAGACCGTCACGTGGCTCCTCTCGGGCGAGCTCCTGCACCTCGACAGCCTCGGCTCCGAGCAGCTCATCCGGCCCGGCCAGCTGAACCTCATGACCGCCGGCCACGGCGTGGCGCACGCCGAGGAGGACCCCGGGCGAGCGACGGAGCTGCACGCCGTGCAGCTGTGGGTGGCCCAGCCCGAGTCCACCCGCCACGGCGCGGCCGCCTTCGAGCATCACGCGGAGCTGCCGCGGCTCGACCTGGGCGGAGGCGAGGCCACCGTGCTCATCGGCGATGTCGGCGGGCTGACCTCGCCGGCCCGGCGCGACACGCAGCACATGGGGGCGGACCTGGCCCTGCGCCCTGGTGGGACCGTGGTGCCCCTGCGCGCCGACTACGAGCACGCCCTGGTGGTGCTCGAGGGCGGCGTGCGGGTGGGGGAGCGCGTCGCCGGGCCCGGCGTGCTCGCCTACCTCGGAGCGGGGCGCGACGACTGCAGGCTCGTGGTGGACGCCCCGGCCCGCGCGCTGCTGCTCGGCGGCGTCCCGTTCCCCGAGCCGGTCCTCATGTGGTGGAACTTCGTGGGTCGCACCCGCGACGAAATCTCGGAGGCCCGGCGCCAATGGGCGGACGCCGACGACCGCTTCGGGAGCGTGCCGTCCGCGCTGCCACGGATCGAGGTGGGACGGCCGTCCTGGGAGTGACTACCACTCACCCCAGCCGGGCGGGCTGACCGTGCCGGTCACCGTGCGGGGGTCGACGGCGGTGCCGAGCTGGGCGGCCTGGTAGACCCCGAAGCAGAGGCGCAGGACGTCGGTGGCCTCGGCGGCCGTCATGGCCGCTGCCGTCCCGTGCAGCAGGGCATCGACGAAGTGCTGCGACGAGCGCACGAATCCGGCGCCCCAGTCGGCGTCGAGGTCGGTGAACTCGGTCGTCTTGCGTTCGTGCGGGGTGCCCGTGAACAGCATGACCGGCGCGAGGTCGAGCAGCTCGCCCGTGGCGCGCGTCACCCAGATCTGCCCCTCGTCGCCGGTGATCTCGAAGAACTCGTCGGCGCCGTAGTACTGGGAGCGCATGTAGAAGTTCGGCGAGTACTGGACCTCCATCATGCCCAGCACCTCGGGATCCTCGTACTCGAAGATCACCGCGCAGGGCTCGAAGAAGAGGTCGCGACGCCGCACCACTGCCTGCACCGACGTGATGTCCAGGTCGAGCAGCCACAGCGCCATGGCGTACTTGTGCACCATGTCGTCGAAGAGGTGACCACCCGGGCTCCGCTTGTCGAGCCGCCAGCCGTACCCCTCGGGGCGCAACGCGGCCTGGAATTCGGAGTCCGTCTGCCCGACCAGCGTGCGGATGCGCAGCGACGTCGGCTTGCCGATCGCACCGTCGGCGACCAGGCGCTTCGCCAGCTCGAGCGGCGGGTAGTGGACGAAGCACTCGCTGACGCGCAGGGTGAGACCCGTCCGCTCCGCCGCCGCCTGCATCTCCAACGCGTCCTCGACGGAGTTGGCCACGGGCTTTTGGACCGAGACGTGCTTGCCCGCCTCGAGCGCGGCGATCACGTGATCGTGGTGCAGGTGCGTCGGGGTCAGCACCTCGACGGCGTCAATGGAGTCATCGGCCAGCATGTCCGACAGATCCGGGTAGAAGGTCTCGGCCCCCCACTCCTTGACGGCCTGGCGGCCCACCTCTTCGTCGGTGTCGCACACGGCGATGACATCGCAGCGGGGATCCTCGACGTAGCCCCGCACGTTCATGGCAGCGATGTTGCCGGCGCCCAGCACTCCCAGCCGGACCCTGTCCATCAGACCCTCCCTATGGCCGGCGACACCGCCTACGCGTCGGCTCCGAATGCCCCTCCGTCTCGGGCGGTGGAGATCTGATTGTCGTCATACCCGAGCACGGAGCGCAAGACGTCCTCCGTGTGTTGCCCGACGGTCGGCGCCTTGGCCGGGTGCGGCAGCTCCTCGCCGACGAAGTGCAACGGCGTGAAGAGCTGGTCGGCACCCACGTCCTCCGCCGGGAGGAGGGGGAAGCGATCGGCGAACTGGGGGTCGTCGAGCAACGTCTTGGGTGTGTTGACCGGTGCGATCGGCGTGTTGATCTCGCCACCGAAGTCCAGCCATTCCTTCGCCGTCTTGGTCCGGAAGATGTCGCGCAGTTCGGCCTGGAGCTCCCGGTTGCCGCGGGCGTGGTCGGCGTACTTCGAGCCCGGCCAGCGCTCGAAGAGGTCCAGCCGGTCGACGCCCTCGCAGAAGTTCTTCCAGAAGGCCTGCTCCGATGCCATGAACAGCACATGCTGGTGGTCCGAGGTCTCGTAGACCTGGTAGCGGACACCTTCGACCATGCCCGCCGTGCCCGGGGCGCGCCGCTGGTAGCCGTCAGCCTTGTTGCCGGTCACCTCCGACTCCGGTCGCTCGTAGGCCCGCCAGCTCTCGCTGCGATACCAGTCCATGGCCGCCGCGGCATCGGACTGGGCGACGTCGATGTACGAGCCCTCGCCGCTGTCACGGGCGCGGATCACCGCGGCGAGAATGCCGAGCGCGCCGAACAGCGGCCCGGCGTTGATCCCGATGGACACGTGCTCGGGGATGTAGGTGAATCCCTCGTCGTCGGTGGCGACCTTGACGATGCCGGCCCACGTGTCGTAGGCGATGCCGTGGCTCGGGTAGTCGCGGTAGGGGCCGGTCATGCCGTAGCCCGAGATGGTGCAGAAGACGATCTTGGGGTTGATCTGCCGCAGCTCATCGAACCCGACCCCGCGCCGGGCCAGCGATCCCGGGCGCATCGCCTCTACGACCACGTCGGCCGTCGCGGCGAGCTCCTTCAGGATCCGCACGCCCGCCTCCGTCCGCAGGTCGAGCACCAGTGAGCGCTTGCCCCGGTTCAGGTGCAGGTGCATGAGGGACGTGCCCTCGACGATCGGCCAGGTCATCTCGCGGATGTAGTCGCCGGCCGGGGGCTCGACCTTGATCACCTCCGCCCCGAGGTCCACCAGCGGCGTGGTGATCTGCGCCGGCCCGAGTGCCGAGCACTCGATGATCCTGATGCCGTGCAGTGGTGGCGTGGTCGCCATCGAACCTCCTTTCGCCGAAGGCCGGATCGTAGCGGCCGACGGCACGGGCGCCGGGGCCCGGACCCCGACATACTGGGACGGTGACCACGGAGGCCCTCGACGATGCCCTCACGGTCTTCGCCGCCACCGCACCCCGGTACGGGTCGATCGGCCTGGCCAATCATGGCCCGATGGTCGCCGAGGCACTGGCGCACCTGGGTCGCGACGATGCCATCGCGGGGTGGGTGGGGCAGTACCGGCGCCGCCTCGACGAGGCCCCGCCACCGGCAGCCCGGCCGCTGACCGAGGAGGACTGGCCGGCCGCGCTGGGCCGGCCCGATCGCTTCCCCGAATGGCTGGCCCTCTTCGAGCGCGAAGTGGCCGACCGCCCCGTCGATGCCGTCGTCGGCGAGTGGGCGCCGCGGCTGTTGCCGGGCGCCGTCGGGGCGGCGACGCACGGGCTCATCCGGACCGGCCACGCCGTCCGCGCGTTGGCCGCCGCGGACACACCGCCGCGGCGCCTCGAGGTCGCAAGTGGGCTCGCGTTCTGGGCGTCGAGCTACGTCGAGCTCCCCGGCCCCCCGCTGTTGATCGGGCACGAAGGCGTGCCCGAGGCGTTGGCCGACCTGCCCTACCTCCCCGAGGATGCGCCCCGCCGGGCGCTCATCAGCGACATGGTGGCCGGCATCGCCGACATCGCGGACGAGTTCGAGCAGGCGGTCGCCTCGCTCGGTTGGACCGGCGGGGCGGCGGAGCTGTTGGACGGGCTCGCGGTCGGCGGGGCCCTGGCCTACCTGCGCAACGCCGACGCCGGCGGGGCCGTCGGCCTCCTGCACGCCGTGACCTCGCCGCTGGCCTGCGAGCTGCTGCTCCCGTGGCTGCTCGAGGAGGACCGCGACGCCGCGCTGGGCTACGTCTGGCAGGCCGTGGCGGCGCTGCACGTCGCCTACGACGTCGACCGCCACAGCCCGCTGGCCGAGCGGGACACACCACCCTCTCGAGACGCCCTCGTCGAGTTGGCGCTGGCCTCGGGCGACGAGCACGCGATCAAGCTCACCGAGGCGGCGTTGCGCAGCTTCGACAGGACCGGTGAGCCCGTGTTGCTCTGGGCGGCGGCCGACTCGAGCGCACGTCTCGGCGGTTGAGGGCGGACCGCGGCGCCTTCGACCAGGTCCCTGGCTAGTGTCGGCGTGATGGAGTACCGCACACTCGGCCGCACCGGCATAAAGGTCAGCCCCCTCTGCCTGGGGGCGATGATGTTCGGGGCCTGGGGCACCCAGGACCACGAGGAGTCGATCCGCATCATCCACGCCGCCCTCGATGCCGGCATCAACTTCGTCGACACCGCCGACGTCTACTCGTTCGGCGAGTCCGAGGAGATCGTCGGCAAGGCGTTGGCCAAGACAAAGCGCCACAAGGTCGTTCTCGCGACCAAGGTGCACGGGCAGATGGGCCAGGACCCCAATGCACAGGGCAACTCGCGTCGCTGGATCATGGCGGAGTGTGACAACAGCCTGCGCCGCCTCGGCACCGACTACATCGACCTGTACCAGATCCACCGGCCGTCGCCCGAGACCGACATCGACGACACGCTGGGGGCACTGACCGACCTGGTGCGGGCGGGCAAGATCCGCTACTTCGGCAGCTCGACCTTCCCGGCCCACGAGATCGTGGAGGCCCAGTGGGTGGCCGAGCGCCGGGCCCGGGAGCGGTTCGTCACCGAGCAGCCGCCCTACTCCGTCCTGGTGCGCGGGATCGAGAAGGACGTGCTGCCGATGTGCCAGAAGTACGGCATGGGTGTGCTCTCGTGGAGCCCGCTCGCCGGTGGCTGGCTCTCAGGCGCCTTCGGGCCCGGCAAGCAGAACACGAGCCGCCGGTCGGCGATGCTGCCGCACCACTACGACATGGAGGTGCCCGGGAACCAGCAGAAGATCCAGGCGGTCGGCGAGCTCGCCAAGGTGGCCGACGACGCCGGGCTGAGCCTCATTGAGCTCGCGCTCGGCTTCGTGCTCGAGCACCCAGCCGTGACGTCGCCCATCATCGGGCCCCGCACCATGGAGCACCTCGAGTCGCAGCTGCCCGCGCTCGAGCTCCGCCTGGGGGTGGACGTGCTCGACCGCATCGACGAGATCGTCCCGCCCGGCTCGGACCTCAACGACACCGACGTCGGCTGGGTGCCGGCAGCCATCGCGGACAGGGAACTGCGTCGTCGCACCCGCTGACCACGGCGGCCGCCATGGAGAGGCCCTCCTCGGGCCAAGGTTGCAGCTCCGCACCGCGGCACCGCCCACCGTTACGATCGCCGCCGAGGGAGGGCACATGAGCACGACGCGGAACGGTGAGGTCGAGATCCACTACGAGACGTTCGGTGATCCGGGGGCACCGACGCTGCTGCTGGTCAACGGGCTGGGGTCGCAGTGCATCAACTATGCGGAGGAGTGGTGCCTGCTCTTCTGTGCCGAGGGCTTCGGGGTCGTCAGGTTCGACAACCGCGACGTCGGGCTCTCGTCGAAGCTCGACGGGGTGGACTACGCGCTGGCCGACATGGCCGATGATGCCATCGCGGTGCTCGATGCGGTGGGCGCGGACAGGGCGCACGTGATGGGCTGCTCAATGGGCGGAATGATCGTCCAACGACTGGCCATCGACCACGCCGATCGGCTCTTGTCCATGACGTCCGTGATGTCGAGGACCGGAGAGCCGGGCTACGGCGACAGCTCCGATGCGGCCCTCACCTTCCTGATGGCACCCCCGGCCGAATCGAGGTCGGCCTACATCGACCACCAGGTGGCCGCGCATCGGGTGTACGGATCGAAGCCGGAGTGGCTCGACGAGGACGCCATCCGGGCCCGGGCGGCCGCCGCCTACGACCGCTGCTTCTGCCCGGCCGGGATCGGCCGCCAGATGAAGGCGGTGGGGCGCGACGGCTCCCGTTCCGACGAGCTGGCGAAGCTCGAGCTGCCGGTGCTGGTGATGCACGGCAGCCGGGACACCCTCATCGACCCGAGCGGTGGGCGTCGCACGGCGGAGCTCATTCCGGGGGCCCGGTACGTGGAGATCGACGGCATGGGGCACGACTACCCACGGGCGGTCTGGCCGCAATGGGTCGCGGCCTGGTCGGAATTCGCCCACGCCGCCACCGCCGGCTGACGTCACCAGCGCCCGATCGGCCGACGACCGGGTCGGACCGGAGCACCTCCCGGGAGGGCGCTCTCGGCGCTCACCGAGGCCAGGGCGTCGGAACCGAGTCCAGGGCATCGGAATAAAGGATGCAAACTATCTGTTCTAGCTGGTTGACAGATATGTGCGAGGGCGCCACCCTGGGAGTCAGACATGGGAAAGAGGATTGCAATGCGTTTGGCCAAAGACGATCTGCGGGAACTAGATCTCTTCTCGGACACCAGCCGCTCGGAGCTGGCTGACGTCGCCCGGCAGCTCACGATGCTGACCGTGCCGGCGGGCAAGGTCCTGGTCCGCGAGGGTGAGCGCGGCGACGAGTTCATGATCATCTCCGAGGGCGAGGCGGAAGTGCGCCAGGATGGCCGGACGATCGCCCGGATCGGTCGCGGCGGGCTCGTGGGTGAGATGGCTCTGCTCGAGGCGAACGGCCGTGGCCGGCGCAACGCCACCGTGACGACCGTGACCGACGCAGTGATCTACGTCGGCTCCCCGAGGGAATTCCGCCAGATCATCGAGATCGCCCCCTCGGTCGCCGAGAAGGTGCAGCGGACGGCCGCCGAGCGGACGGTCGCCGAGACGGCCGCCGAGCAGACGCTGACTGCCGCCTGAGGCTGCCTTCGCCATCCCGTCTTTGACGGCCCGGCCGTATGATTTCCGTCGTGGTCCCGGAACGACTGGAAGAGGGGTCGGAGCCGCCAGAGCCTGGTTCGGACGACACGGGCGAGCGGGGCACCACCAAGTCGAGACAGCCGTCCGGGTCGGGCGTCGATCCGTTCAGCCCCGCGGGCATCGCGATGCGCGAGCTGATGAAGACGCAGTCGGTCGAGAGGTCAGCGTGGAGCAGGCGCACCGCCTGGTTCGTCCTGGCTGTCCTGGCCGGAGCGCTGCTCGCGGTGATCCTCTCCACCATCCACTGACCAGCTGACCGAATGGCGGATTGGGCCGGTCGGACGCGGGTGCCCGTCTCAGCTGCTCGTCGTCAGGTCGTCCTGAACATGTGCAGCGTGCTTCCGCACTGCCCGCAGTACACGACATCGATCGTGACGGAATTCCCCTCCGGGTCGTCGACGTCGCTCGGCACCGCAATGGTGCGGAATCGCGCCTCGTCGGCGACGCTCGCGCGGCACCGCGGGCAGCACGGCTTCGCCGACGGGCCCGCGGCGGGGGCGCCCGTCCCTGCGGGGCGCGACGGGCCCGACATCTCGGCCATGAGCCGGGTGACCTCCTGGCGCACGCGCGCCGGGCTCGCCCCCAGGCCGGCCAGGACGGCGGCGGCGACACCTTGTCCTTCGCTCACGATGCCGAGCAGGAGGTGCTCCGTGCCGATGTAGCTGTGCCCCAGTTGCAGCGCTTCTCGCAACGCCAGCTCGAGGACCTTCTTGGCCCGCGGCGTGAACGGGGGAGAACCGCCGGACATCGAACCGGACACGCCGACGGCCTCGACCACCTTCTCCCGGGCGGCGCCGTACGACACACCGAGGTTCGTCAGGGCCGCTGCGCCGACGCCCTCGTGTTCCCGGAGGAGGCCGAGCAGCACGTGCTCGGTTCCGATGAAGCTGTGGTTGAGCAGTCGCGCCTCCTCCTGTGCCAGCGTGAGCACGGATCGGGCCCGATCGGTGAAGCGTTCGAACACTGTGCTCAGGATACCGAGGCGAGTGGCGGCCTCGAAGCCGTCAGTTCGCCTGGTCGCGTCCGAGGCCGGCCAGCCATTGCAGGACCTCCTCACGTCGGGTCAGGGCGATGAAGTGCCCTTCGCCCGGGTAGAGGACGAGGGACGCCCCAGGTATGCGATCGGCCAGCGTCCGACCCCACGCCTCGGGCACCAGCGTGTCGGCCGTACCCTGATAGACGGTGATCGTCGCCGACAGGTCCTCGGGGGCGAATCCCCAGGGGGCGACGACGGCCAGGTACTCGTCGACCACACCGCGGCCATGTGCCGCCCCCTCACCGAGGATGGTGGGCAGCCACCCACCCAGCGCACCGACCGCCGTGGCTTCGGCCCGGGTCTGCCCGTGGAGCGAGACCCGCAGCAGCGCCCGCGGCGCGTGCCGGGCGAGAAGGCGGGTGCCGGCGGCCATGACGCGCACGGCCAGCGGTGCCCTTCGGGCGAGGACGGCCAGGGCACGATCGAGCCGGTTGGACTGCGTGAGCGTGGCCGGGTCGTCGAGGGGTGGACAGCCGGCGATCACCGCGCAGCCGCCGACCCGTCCCCCCAGTTCCAACGCGGCGGCGAGTGCGTACTGGCCGCCCTCGGACCAACCCATCACGCCGAGACGGCCGACCTCGAGGTGTTCGAGGAGTGGCAGCAGGTCGGCGTGCACCCAGGGCAGCACTCCGTAGCCGGGCAGCCGGTCCGTACCGTGGATGCCGGGCCGGTCGGGGGAGATCACGCACAGACCCAGGCCGCGGGCGATCTCGTCGGCGGGGCTCACGTCGTGGCCGCTCACCAGTCCGCCATGGCAGTTGAGCACCGGCGGGCCGGCGGGGTCGCCGTACACGGCATAGGCCAGGGTGCGGCCATCGGGGAGGGTCAAGGTGTGGTCACCTCGCACCGGACGCACTGACGACGGCCTCAGCGAGGGGTCCGGGGCGCCAGGGGGGGCACGGTTGCGTACCTGGTGGCGGGCCCTTGCACGCCAGCGATCTTAGGAGCCTCGTCGAGGCTCCGACCTGTGTGGCGCCCTCCCGTGGGGGCACGCACCCCGGGGTTCCCGGTTGACCTGCGCCCTGAAGTAGTTATAATAACTTCACTATTATGGTCTTACAACAAATACCGCAGATCGAACTGAGCCGGGGCCGGCGCACCGGGGTGTTGCTCATCTGTTGCATGAGCCTGCTCATCGTCGGTCTCGACGTGACGATCGTCAACGTCGCGCTGCCCTCCATCGGGCGGGACTTCGGCTCCTCGGTGTCGGGTCTCCAGTGGACGGTGGACGCCTACACGCTGGTGCTGGCCAGCCTGCTCATGCTCTCGGGTTCGACGGCGGACCGCTGGGGGCGCAAGCGGACCTTCGTGATGGGGCTGGTGATCTTCTCCATCGGCTCGCTCCTCTGCAGCCTGGCGCCGGACCAGACGACTCTGGTGGTGTTCCGCATGATCCAGGCCGTCGGGGGCTCCATGCTCAACCCGGTCGCGATGTCGATCATCACCAACACCTTCACGAACCCGAGGGAGCGCGCCCAGGCGGTCGGCGTCTGGGCGGCGGTGGTCGGGGTCAGCATGGCCCTCGGACCGGTGATCGGTGGCGTGCTGGTCACCTCGGTGGGGTGGCGCTCCATCTTCTGGATCAACATCCCGGTCGGAGTCGCTGCCGTCGTGCTGACCCTGCGCTTCATCCCCGAGTCGCGGGCACCGAGGGCGCGCCGGATCGACGGGGTGGGGCAGGCCTTGGTCATCGCGCTCCTGGCCTCGTTGACCTACGGCATCATCGAGGCGCCGGACCGGGGCTGGGGCTCACCGGTCATCGTGACCGCGTTCGCGGTCTCGCTGGCGTCCCTCATCGGGCTGATCCGGTGGGAGGGGCGGTGCGACGAGCCCCTCATCGACCTCCGATTCTTCAGATCGGCGCCGTTCTCCGGCGCGGCGATCATCGCCGTGGCGGCCTTCGCCACACTCGGGGGCTTCCTCTTCCTCAATACCCTGTATCTCCAGGACGTGCGGGGGCTCTCGCCGCTCAAGGCCGGCCTGGCCACCTTGCCCATGGCGGTCATGACCATGGTGCTCTCGCCGATCTCGGGCCGGATCGTCGGCACGCGAGGGTCGCGCATCCCGCTGCTGACCGCCGGCGCCGCGCTGACCGTGAGCTGCGTCATGCTCAGCCGGATCAACGCCACCACGTCCTTCGCCTGGCTGTTCGCCGCCTACGTCGTGTTCGGCATCGGCTTCGGGTTCGTCAACGCACCCATCACCAACGCCGCCGTCTCCGGGATGCCACGGGCGCAGGCCGGTGTCGCCTCCGCCATCGCCTCGACGTCACGCCAGGTCGGGGCGACCCTCGGCGTGGCGGTCGTCGGTGCGCTGCTGGCCTCGACCCTCGGTCGTTCCGCCGGAGTGCACGCCGCGGTGTCGGCGCATGCCGGCTGGCTGGTCCTCGCCGGGTGCGGCATCATCGTCCTCGTGCTCGGCCAGGTGGTGACGACGGGGTGGGCGCACCGGACGGCCGAGCGAACCGCGCGCGAGCTCAATCCCGAATTCCTCGAGAGGCCGGCGTGACGGCCGCCGGCCGCCGGCGGGCGACCTCGCAGAAGGACCCCGCGGCGCGGGCCTGGTCGATCATGAGCGACCTCGTGCTCGACAACGAGCGGCGCCGTGAGGTGAGCGATGCCCTGGGCCTTCCCTTCGGGCGGGTCCGGGCCCTGCGCCGGATCGCCGCGTCGCCCATGACGATGGGGGAGCTGGCGGCCGCCCTCGGGACCGAGAAGCCCTACGTGACGATCGTGGTCGACGAACTGGAACGCCAGGGGCTCGTCGAGCGGCGCCCCCATCCGACCGACCGCCGCGTCAAGCTGGTGGCGACGACCGCACGGGGAACCGCGGCCGCCCGGCGGGCCAACGAGATCCTGGGCCGGCTCCCGGAGGGGCTGGCCACGCTCTCCGAACCCGAGCTGACGGAGCTGGCCCGGATCCTCGATGCGGTCGCACGGGCGAGGGCCGTCTGAGCTCCGGTCGCCGACGCGGGTCCCGAGAGTCCCCGTGTCGTGAATCCTCCCTCCGTAGACTCACGCCATCATGTCCGACCCGGTGACGACGAATCCGGCGGGAACGCCGTCGGACCCCTCCGTGGCGCCGGCAGGAGACGGCACCGGGTCGCCACTCGTCGCTGATCCCGGTGAGACGAACCCCGTGAAGAAGGTGGTTCTCGGCGTCTTCATCGTGCTGGGCCTCGTCGGGCTCGCCCTCCTGATCGCGTTCTTCGATGCGCTGAGACACTGGCTGGCGCTGCACACCGGCACCCTCCACGGCGGGCCGGATCTCTATTACAACTTCTGGTCGGGTTTCGGTTCCGACCTCGGGGAGGCGACGCTCATCACCGCCGTCGGCCTCGGCGTCTACACGGGTGTCCGGAAGGTGAACTGCCACACCAAGGGATGTTGGAGGATCGGCCACCACGCGCTGGAAGGCACCCCGTTCATCCTGTGCCGCAAGCACCATCCCGATGTGCCGACCAGAGGCGCCACGCACGAGCACATCCTCGAACAACATCGCAGGTTCAAGGAAGCCCGGGACGCGCGCGAGAGCGAGCGGAGATCGGCGAAGGTCTGACGAAGGAGAGACGGCTCCGCGAATCGCCTACCGCGGGGTTGACGGCAGGGAGTACCGCTCGAAGAACTGCCACATCGTCTCGTCGGCGTCGACCAGGACGATGCCCCGTCCGACGCCGGCCAGGATCCAGTTCCTCTTGGGCCCCGTGTTGAGCGTGCTGCCCGGCCACACGTGCCCTGATCCGGTGAAGCGCCAGAGAGCGACCTCGGCGCCGGACCGGCAGTGCGTGTAGGTGATCGGTGTGGCCGTCTCCCCGGCGGAGATGGATCCGGCGAGCCCCACGATGGTGGATCCGGTGCGCGGCTTGGTGCTGCAGCCGTCCGCCTTGACCCACTGGTCGATCCCCTGCATCACGGACAGGCGAAGGAGCGGGTTGGCGCTCGGTGTCCCGTCGAACTCGGCGATCGGGTCGTTCACGCTGTGGAACTCCATCGTGGGAACGGCCCGTGTCGGGTGGATGACGGGTATCTCGACCTGACCCGAGACCGACGCGATGGCGGCAATGTGGCCGGATGCCTCCGCCGCCATGGCGTAGGCCATCATGCCGCCGTTGGAGATGCCCGTCATGTAGACGCGCCGGAGGTCGACGGGGGTCCTGGCCGCAATGTCCGCGATGACCTTGAGGAGGAATCCCTTGTCGTCGATGTGCCTGGTGACGGGCAGGCCGCAGCACCGTCCCGCGTTCCAGCCGTACTGGGCGTTCTTCGCGATGGGGTCGGGAGTGAGCACCTTGGAGATCCGCGTCCCGTCGGGATAGGCCACCAGGTAGCCGTTCACGTCCGCATTGGGGTCCATGTCCGAGGTGATCTCCTCGAGCTGCGCATTCTGCGTGGCGCCGTGGAGGTTGAGCACCAGGGGCAGCGGGATCCCGGACATGGCGGCCGGGGGGACATGCAGCCGGTAGTCGCGCGTGAGGCCATCGAACCTGAGCGTGAAGACGTACGATCCGCTGTGCGGCGCCAGGACGGGATGTGAGGCCGTGGCGGCGGCTGCCTGTGCCGCACCGGTGCCGAGGGCCAACGTCGCGAGAAGGACCGTGACGATCAGGAGGCGCACGGAAGCCAGCCCGGCCTCAGGCCGTCTCCTGACGCGGCATCGACTGGTGGGCGGGTACTGGATACTGCGGCAGGTCGTTGCTGGCCTCGATGATCTCCGCCTGCGTGCAGCCCTCCGCCATGACGTTGGCCGACTGGTCGTCGGAGGTGGCGGGCAGTGTCGGCGCGGACACCACGGCCCGCCCCATGTGCAGCGTCGCCGTGAGGTCACCGGCGTGGCTGCGTCGCCACGCCGAGACGTTGGGCGCGCGCACGCCGAAGCGCTCCTCGAGGAAGCGCAGCTGCGAGGTGTGGTCGAAGACCCCGGACGCGACGTGGCCGCCCCGGCTGAACGGCGAGAGCACGAGCATCGGCACCCGGAAGCCCATGCCGATGGGCCCGGGGATGCCCTTGGCGTCGGCGGGCAGGTTCTTCGACAGGGTCTCACCCGGGGTACCGGGGGGCGCCGTGGGCGGCGGCACGTGGTCGAAGAAGCCGTCGTTCTCGTCGTACATGTGGAACACGACCGTCTTCGACCACACGGCGGGGTTCGACATGAGGGTCGCGAGCAGCTGGCTGGTGAACCACTCGCCCAACGCCGGCGGTGACGAGGGGTGCTCGTCGTAGCCGAGGGGCGGGAGGATCCAGCTCACGGCCGGCAGCGCGTTGCGGGCGACGTCGGATACGAAATCGGCTGGATACTGCGGCAGGAACGCCTTCTGGTACAGCGCGGAGGTGGGGTCCTTGTACTGCGAGAAGTAGGGGAGGATGGCGTCGCCGATCAGCAGGCCGTGCTGCTCGAAGAAGGCGGGCGCGTACGCGGTGCCCTGCGGGTTGTACACCTTCCAGCTGACGCCGGAGTCCTCGAGCACCTCGGGCATGGTGTCCCAGCTGACGCTGTAGATGGCATCGGAGTCCTCGTTGGTGATGAGCACCGGGCCGCCGGCGTGGCCCGTCGGGTCGATCGTGCCCGACAGGGCCATGAGGCGGTTGGGGTGCGTCGGCCCGAGGACCGAGCAGTGGTAGTTGTCGCAGATCGTGAACGCGTCGGCCAGCGCGTAGTAGAACGGCAGGTCGTTGCGGCGGTAGTAGCCCATGGTGAGCACGCCCTGCTGCGGCCCCTCGAAGTCCGAACGCGTGTGCGTCGAGACGAAGTCGCCGTTGTCGCCGCTGCCGCGGCTCAGGTGCTCGCCCTCCCAGCTGTGGTCGAGGTCGTGGGTGCACTCGCCGATGCCCGAGGCCGTGTCGAGGTGGAACGGGAGCAGCGTGGAGTCGGGCCCACCGGGCCACGTCTGGGCGAACGCGCCGAGGGAGCCCGGCGGATGGTCGTCGAAGCCCCGCACGCCGCGGTAGGTGCCGTAGTAGTGGTCGAAGGAGCGGTTCTCCTGCATGAGGAAGACGACGTGCTCGATCGCCCCGAGGTCCGATCCCGCCGGCGCGGTCGAGGCCGCCGCCCGGGCCACGGCCGCCCCGGCGCGGCGGTCCCCGGCTGCCGCCGCCAGGACACCGGCCCCGCCGGCCGCCAGCGCGGCGGCCAGGAAGGTGCGGCGGTCGAACCGGCCCCGAGTCGTCACGGTTCACCCCCCGGTTCACCTCTCGACGGTACTGATGCGCCGCCACCATAGGTGACGCCGGTTGCTGCTCCCGATCACGCGGCCGGCCGGTGCGCCTGCGGAGCGCACGCAGTAGGTTCCGGCATCCGACGAGTGCCGCGGGACGGCGGCGCGGGGAGCGGGGGTGCCGAGTGACCACAGCCGACGAGAACCGCAGGGTGATCGAGGGGTTCTGGGAGGACCTCTACCGCCAGGACCTCGAGGCGGCCGCCGCCCGCTTCACGGCCGACGGCGAGTACACCGACGTCGCCACGCCCGCGGACGACGTCGCCCGCGGGCCCGCCGAGATCGTGCGCCGCCTGACGCTCGCCTGGGGCCGGCTGGCGGCGCTGGACGACGAGCGGCGGCACCTGGTGGCCGGCGACGACGTGGTGATGACCGAGCACGTCGAGACCTGGGAGTGGCCGACGGGCGAGACCATGGCGCTGCCCGTGACCTCGGTGCACGAGCTGCGCGACGGCAAGATCACCCGCTGGACCGACTACTGGGACATGGCGCTCCTGGTGAGCTCGGCACCCCAGTGGTGGTTCGAGCACGTCATGGAGGGCTGGAAGTAGGCGGGAGGCAACCGCTCCGGCGGGTGGTTCACGCGGGCTCTATCAGCGCGGGGTCGTTGTTGCGGACGTTGCCGACCTGGCGCCCGACGGGGTGGTGCACCACGGTGCCCGGGGGTGGCGGGAGCAGCAGCGCGCGCAATTCCTCGGTGTCGTCGTTGGCCGGGTCGAGCCACAGGTCGAAGGTGGCGGGGTCGAGGATCACCGGCATGCGGTCGTGGATGTCGTCCATGTCCGCGCCGGCGGTCGTGGTGATGACGGTGCAGCTGAGGATGTACGGCGTGCCCGGCGGCGAGTCCTTGGGCCGCCAGCGCTCCGCCAGCCCGGCGAAGGCCAGCGGCTCGCCGTCGCCCCGGCTGAAGTAGTACGGCTGCCGCGCCCCGGTCGCCGGCTTGCGCCACTCGTAGAAGCCGTCGGCGGGGACGATGATGCGCCGCTCGCGGAACGCCTCGCGGAAGGAGGCCTTGGTGGCCACCGTCTCGGCGCGCGCGTTGAAGAGGCGGCTGCCCGACGTCGTGTCCTTGGACCACCAGGGGATGAGGCCCCAGCGCAACGACATGAGCAGCCGCTCGGGCTCGCCCGTTCCCGCTCCTTCCTTCCCGGGCCCGTCCTCGCGCCGCGGCGGGCGGTCCCGGACGCCGAGCACCTCGTCGGTCGGCGCCACGTTCCAGCTGGGGCGGTGCTCGGGGTCGGTCCCCTCGGCCAGCGAGGCCCCGAAGTAGCGGGCCATCCGGGCCGGGGGGGTGAAGAGGGCGAAGCGGCCGCACATGCGGCTGCATTGTGACCCACCGGGCCTGCCGGGGGCACCACAGGCTCTGAGCTGGGACTCTGCCTCCCCGAGCGGCCGGCACACGGTCTGGCTAAGGTGCGAACATATGTTCGCTCTCCCCGCAGAGGACCGGTCTCCCTCCCGTTCCCGGGAGCTCCCCGCCGGGCTGGCCGACCGGGTCCGCCCGGCGACGCCCGTGGCCGGGCGGACGCTGCCGGTGCCCTCGCCGCTGGCCCTCCTCTTCCCCGGGGGCTCCCTGCGCCGCGGGACGACCACCACCGTGGCGGGGCAGCCCGGCCACGGCGCGACGACGCTGGCGCTGGCGCTCCTCGCCGCGGCGTCGACGGCCGGCAGCTGGTGCGCCGCTGTCGGCCTGGCCGACCCGGGGGTGGTGGCGGCGGCCGGGCTCGGGCTCGATCTGCGCCGGGTCGTCTTCGTGCCCCACCCCGGCAGCGGCTGGGCCGAGGCGGCCGGTGACCTCCTCTCCGGGGTCGACGCCGTCCTCGTGCGCCCCCCCGGCCGGGCCCGCCTGACCGCAGCGCGCCATCTGACCGCTCGGGCCCGCGAGCGCCAGGCGGCACTGGTGGTGCTGCTCGAGGGCGCCGGCGGCTGGCCCGAGGGCGGCGACCTGGCGCTCTCGGTGGGTGCGGTCGAGTGGGAGGGGGTCGGCCGGGGTCACGGGCATCTGCAGGGCCGCCGCGCCGAGGTCCGCGTCAGCGGGCGCCGCGCCGCCGGCCGGGTCACCGAGTGCTCGCTGTGGCTTCCCGCCGGCTCGGGCGCGGTGGCCCTCACCCAAGACGGAGGAGCCCGGGACGCGGGGGCCGAGGGTGCGGGGGCCGAGGGTGCGGGGGCCGAGGGCGCAGGGGCCGAGGTGGTGGAGGGGCGCGATGGCCCCGGCGGCGGGCCGGAGGCGGCCTGAGCGGAACGGTGGAGAAGAAGACGTGGAACGGTTGGTCGTCATCTGGTGTCCGGAGCTCCTCGAAGAAGGGGCGAGAGGGGAGGAGGCCCGGCGCTTCGCCCGCGTGCTGGCGCGGGCCGGCGAGCTCTGCCCCTGGGTCCATCCGGTCCGGCTCGGGGTCGGCGCGCTGCCCGCGCGCGGCCCGGCCCGCTTCTTCGGCGGCGAGGAGGTGGTCGTGGCGCGCCTGGCCGAGACCGTGGGCGAGGAGGCGGGGATCGGCGTGGCCGACGGGCTCTTCGCCGCGCTGCTGGCCGCCCGCTCCGGGCTGATCGTCCCGGCGGGGGGGACGGCGGACTTCCTCGGGCCCTGGTCGGTGGCCACGCTGGCGCGGCCCGACCTGGCCGTGACCCTGCAGCGGCTGGGGGTCACCACGTTGGGCCAGTTCGCCGCGCTGCCCGCGGCGAACATCTCGGACCGCTTCGGGGCCGACGCGGCCGCCTGCCATGCGGTGGCCCGGGGGGAGAGCGGGGAGCTGGTGGGGTTGCGCGACCGCGCCATCGAACGGCGGCTGCGCGTGGCCCGGGGCGAGGACCCCGACCGCGGGGCCGACGCGCCCCCCCGACCCTCCCAGCCCGGCTTCTTCGGCGGCGCATCGGAGGCCGACGCCCGCGCCGCCCGCTCCTTCGCCCGGGTGCAGGAGCGCCTCGGCACCGACGCCGTGCTGATGGGCCGTGTCCAGGGCGGGCGGGATCCGGCCGGCCAGTCGGTGCTGGTTCCCTGGGGCAGCCCCGACACCGACGCGGGCGCGGCGGGCGGCGCGCCGTGGCCGGGGCGGGTGCCGCCACCGGCGCCGAGCGACGTGCTGCGGACCCCGCACCGCGCCGCGGTGGCCGACGCGGACGGCCGCGCCGTCGAGGTCAGCGGACGGGGGCTGCTCACCGGGGGGATCGAGCAGCTGTCGGTCGACGGCGGTCCCTGGCAGCCGGTCGTCGGGTGGGCCGGGCCCTGGCCGGTGACCGAGCGCTGGTGGTCGGTGCGCCGACGCCGTGCCCGCCTGCAGGTGGTCACCGCGGACGGCGTGGCGCGCCTGCTGTGCACCGAGCGGGGGCAGTGGTGGGTCGAGGCGCTCTATGACTGAGGCCTATGCCGAGCTCCACGCCCACTCGGGGTTCAGCTTCCTCGACGGCAGCAGCGATCCCGAGGAGCTGGTGGCCGAGGCGGACCGGCTCGGGCTCGCCGCGCTGGCGCTGACCGACCACCACGGCTTCTACGGCGTGGTGCGCTTCGCCACCGCGGCGCGTGTGTGCGGGCTGCCGACGGTCTTCGGCACCGAGGTGACGCTCGCCCCGGCGAGCCCGCGCACCGGCGAGGCCGACCCGACCGGGACGCACCTCGTCGTGCTCGCCCGTGACCCCGACGGCTACGCGCGGCTCTCGACGGTGCTGGCCGACGCGCACCTCGAGGGCGGGGAGAAGGGGAAGCCCGTCTTCACCCTCGACGCGCTGGCCCGCGCCGCGGGGGACCACTGGCTGGTGCTGAGCGGCTGCCGGAAGGGGGCGGTCCCCGCCGCGCTGATGGATGCCGGGCCCCGGGCGGCCTCCCGGGAGGTGGGGCGCCTCGTCGACGCGTTCGGCCGCGCCAACGTCGCGCTGGAGCTGTGGGACCACGGGGACCCGCTCGACACGGCGCGCAACGACACGCTGGCGCACCTCGCCGTCGAGTGGGACGTCGACGCCGTGGCGACCAACAACGTGCACTACGCGACGCCGGCCGGGTTCCGGCTCGCCACCACGCTCGCCGCGGTCCGGGCGCGCCGCCCCCTGGCCGAGCTCGAGGGCTGGCTGCCGTCGGCCCCGGCGGCCTGCCTGCGCTCCGCCGCCGAGCAGGCCCGGCGCTTCGCCCGCTGGCCCGGCGTGGTCGCGCGCGCCGCCGAGCTCGGGCGGGCCTGCGCGTTCGACCTGCGCCTCGTCGCGCCGCGACTGCCGGACTTCCCCGTGCCCGCGGGCATGGACGAGCAGGGCTACCTGCGTCAGCTGGTGACCGAGGGGGCGACGGCGCGCTACGGGCCGCCCGACGCCGAGCGGGTGCCGGGCGCCTGGAAGCAGATCGAGCACGAGCTCGAGGTGATCGGCGCGCTCGGCTTCGCCGGCTACTTCCTCGTGGTGTGGGACATCGCGCAGGTGTGCAAGCGGCTGGACATCTACTGCCAGGGCCGCGGCTCGGCGGCCAACTCGGCCGTCTGCTACGCGCTCGGCGTCACCAACGTCGACGCCGTGGACCTCGGGCTGCTCTTCGAGCGCTTCCTCTCGCCGGCGCGTGACGGGCCGCCGGACATCGACGTGGACATCGAGTCGGAGCGGCGCGAGGAGGTCATTCAGTACGTGTACGAGCGCTACGGCCGGCGCCATGCCGCGCAGGTGGCCAACGTCATCACCTACCGGCCGCGCTCGGCCGTGCGCGACGTCGGCAAGGCGTTCGGCTTCACCCCCGAGCAGGTGGACACCTGGGCGGCGGGCATCGACGCCGGGTACGGGCGCGGCCCGTCGTCGTCGGCCGCCGTGGCCGAGGCGGCGGAGCCGGCGCAGTCCGCGGCGTCCCCGGGCAGCGGTGGCGTGCCACCGCTGGTGGCGGAGCTGGCGGCCGAGGTGCTCGACCGGCCGCGCCACCTCGGCATCCACTCGGCCGGCATGGTGCTGTGCGACCGGCCGGTGGTCGAGGTCTGCCCGGTGGAGTGGGGCCGCATGCCCGGGCGCAGCGTGCTGCAGTGGGACAAGGACGACTGCGCCGCCATCGGGCTGGTGAAGTTCGACCTGCTCGGCCTCGGCATGCTCGAGGCGCTGCACCGCATGGTCGACCTGGTGCGCGACTTCTACGGTGCCGAGGTCGACCTCGGGCAGCTGCCCCAGGAGAGCGCGGTCTACGACCTGCTGTGCCGGGCCGACACGGTCGGGGTCTTCCAGGTCGAGAGCCGGGCCCAGATGGGGACGCTGCCCCGGGTGCGGCCCCGCACCTTCTACGACATCGCCATCGAGGTCGCGCTCATCCGGCCCGGCCCCATTCAGGGCCACGCGGTGAACCCCTACATCCGCCGCCGCCGCGGCGAGGAGCCCGTCACCTACCTCCACCCGCTGCTCGAGCCGATCCTCAAGCGCACCCTCGGGGTCCCGCTCTTCCAGGAGCAGCTGATGGAGATGGCCGTCGCGATCGCGGGGTTCAGCGCGGCCGACGCCGACGAGCTCCGCCAGGCCATGGCGGCCAAGCGCTCCGCGGCGCGCATGGAGAAGATGCGGGCGCGCCTCTACGACGGGATGGCGGCGCGCGGGGTGACGGGCCCGGTGGCCGACCAGGTCTTCGAGGCGCTCGCCGCCTTCGCCAACTTCGGCTTCCCCGAATCGCACTCGGTGTCGTTCGCGCACCTGGTGTACTCCTCGGCATGGTTGAAGCTGCACTACCCGGCGGCGTTCACCGCGGGGTTGCTGAACTCACAACCCATGGGCTTCTGGTCGCCCCAGTCGCTGGTGGCCGACGCGCGCCGCCACGGGGTGCGCGTGCGCCGGCCCCACGTGAACCGCTCCGCCGTGGGGGCCTCGCTCGAGGCCGGAGCGCCGGCCGAGGCCGTGCTGCGACTCGGGGTCGGGTCGGTGCGCGGGGTGGGCGAGGCGACGGCGGAGCGGATCGTGGCCGGCCGGCCCTGGCGCGGGGGCGAGGACCTGGTGCGCCGCGCCGGCGTCACCCAGGCCCAGCTCGAGACGCTGGCGGCCGCCGGCGCGCTCGACCCCGAGGGCCCCGAGCACGAGGACGGGGACGGGGACGGTGAGGTCGAGGGGACGACGGCCGGCCGGCGCCGGCTGGTGTGGGCGGCGGGGGCGGCGGCGCAAGGGACGCCGGACCGCCTGCCCGGGATCGTGGTGGGGGCCGAGGCCCCGCCGCTGCCCGAGCCCAGCCTCTACGACGCGGTGGGCGACGACCTGTGGGCGCTCGGGCTGGCGCCGGAGCGCACGGCCATGCATCTCGCCCGCGAGCGGCTCGAGGCGATGGGCGTGACGGTGGCGGCCGCGCTCGAGGGGTGCGCCGACGGGGACCGGGCCACCGTGGCCGGCGTGGTGACGCACCGCCAGCACCCCGAGACGGCGCGCGGCGCCGTCTTCGTCAACCTCGAGGACGAGACGGGGCACGTCAACGTCGTCTTCTCCCGTGGCGCCTGGGCGCGCTGGAAGCACGTGGCGCGGCACGCGCCCGTGCTGCTGATCCGCGGGCGCGTGCGCAAGGGCCAGGGGGCGGTCAGCTTCGATGCCGAGCGGGTGGAGGCGCTGGTCGTGGGGACGGCGGTCCCGGCGAGCCGGGACTTCCGTTAGGTCAGCCGACCGAGACGGCGAGCGCCGCCGCCACCTGCGCCGGCAGTGCCCCGTTCGGGAGCACGAGCGTCAGGTCGGCCGTGTCGCTGTAGGTCCCGCCGCCCCCGCCCGGAGCGGCGAAGAACACCGAGACGGGCGTGCCCACTCCGGCGCAGGAGCGTACCGTGCCGCCGACGACATCGGCCGGGTTGCCCGCCACCATGGTCGGCGTGGGCGCGCTCGCGCACACGGAGGCGTGCGCGAGCTGCGTGGCACCCACTCCCGTCACCGCCTGCAGCGAGACGGTGGCCCGCCAGCCGACCAGTGACCCGCGGGCGTCGACCACGGTGACCGGGGTGAGCACCCCCCGGTACACGGGCAGACGCTGGCCCAGGACGCTCACCTGCGCGAGCGTCACCGACTCGTCGGCCGGCGTGACCGTCAGCGGTCCGGGCAGGACCGAGACCCCGATGGTCTGCTGGACCGAGCCCCCGGACCCGTCGGAGATGGTGGGGGTGTCCGCGAGGTGACCGGTCCGTGCGGCAGATGTCGTCGGCGGCGTCGCGGGACTCGCGGCCGGGCTGCCGGGCCCGCTCTGGGTCACCGACACGAGCACGGGCGTGGCCGACGCGGTCTCCGCGGCGTGCGCCACGTAGCCGCCCAGGGCGAGCCACGGAGCGAGGACCGCGACGCCGACGAGGGCATTCCTGCGACGGCGGTTCGATCCGGTCGTCTCGTGTGTCGGCACACAATCGTTTCGTCCTCCACGCGCAACGCACTAACCACGGGCGTCGGTTCTTGGACGGGAATTGTGCGGACGCCGCGGAATTGCCGGGGAAGGAGGGGTCTTCGGCAACCGCACCGCAACGCAGCCCCGACGCTCGTGACGAGCGACCCCGATGGTCAGCCGCCGTGGGCGTGCCCCAGCGCCGCCGCCTGCGCCGTGAGGTAGTCGCGCTCCCGCAGGTTGTCGGTCCCGGCCGCCGCCGTGGCGTACTCCGCCCGCGCCCCTTCGACGTCTCCCGTGCGCTCCAGGAGGTGAGCGCGCACGGCGTGGACGCGATGCGAGCGCGCCAGATGAGCGGAGGCGGACAGCTCGTCGAGGAGCGCCAGCCCCGCGTCGGGGCCCTCGACCATCGCCACGGCGACGGCGCGGTTGAGCCGCATCACGGGGTTGTCGGTCATCCGCTCCAGCACCGAGTACAGCGAGAGGATCCGCTCCCAATCCGTGTCCTCGTCGCGTGGTGCCGCGTCGTGGAGCGCGGCGACCGCGGCCTGCAGGGCGTACTCGCCCACGGGCTCCCCTTCGAGCGCGGTGGTGGCCAGCGCCGTGCCCTCCGTGATGAGCGCGCGGTCCCAGCGCGAGCGGTCCTGGCCGGCCAGGGGGACCAGCGCGCCGT
The DNA here is from genome assembly GCA_964457065.1 of uncultured Acidimicrobiaceae bacterium. Lineage (GTDB taxonomy): Bacteria > Actinomycetota > Acidimicrobiia > Acidimicrobiales > RAAP-2 > Bog-473. The sequence continues at coordinate 22,929 of CAYWDQ010000021.1, forward strand.
CGGGCGCGGTGCGCGCCGGGCGGCGCGCCTCGGTCAGGAGCATGAGCGCGAGGAGCCCGGTCGCCTCGGGCTCGCCGGGCAGCAGGTCGTGGAGCAGTCTCCCGAGGCGGACGGCCTCGGACGCCAGGTCGTTGCGGTCCAGGTCGGGACCGCCGCTCGACGCGTAGCCCTCGTTGTAGACGAGGTAGACCACCCGGAGCACGAGGGCGAGGCGCTCGGCCCGCGCCCCCTCGTCGGGGAGGGCGAACCGATCTCCGGACTCGGCCACGGTGCGCTTGGCCCGGCTGATCCGCTGAGCCATCGTCGTCTCGGGGACGAGGAAGGCGGCCGCGATCTCGCGGGTGCTCAGGCCACCCAGGGCCCGCAGTGTGAGGGCCACGGCGGACGCCGGGGGCAGCGCGGGATGGCAGCACATGAAGAAGAGGACGAGGGTGTCGTCGCGCCCCGGCGCCGCCTCGGGCGCCTCGGTCGACGACGAGGCGGCCAGGTCCTCGCGCCGGCGTCGCGACCCCTCGCTGCGGGCGAGGTCGGCCATGCGACGTGACGCGACGCGCACCAGCCAGCCGAGCGGGCTGTCCGGGACCCCGTCCGCCGGCCATGTCCGAGAAGCGGCCACGAGCGCCTCCTGCACGGCGTCCTCGGCATCGGCGAAGTGGCCGTAACGGCGGACGACGGCGCCGAGGGCCTGTGGGGCAAGCACACGCAGCAGACCCTCGACGCCTGTCTGCTCGCTCACACCTCGGGGTCGGGGGCGCTCATGATCTGGCGCACCTCGATGCGCTGGCGGATCGGCGCGCCGCCCTGGCCGGGTGCCGCCGAGACCTGGGCCGCGATCTCCACGGCCCGCTCGGGCGTGTCGACCTCGACGATCCGGTAGCCGGCCAGGAGCTCCTTGGACTCGGGGAACGGGCCGTCGGTCACCAGCGGCGCCGAGACGCCGTCGGACACCACGAAGCGGGCGTCGTCGGGTCCGGCCAGCCCCTGGGCGTCGATGAGCTCGCCGAGCTCCGCCAAGCGCTGGTTCAGGGTCTGTTGGAACGCGATGTGGGCCTTCACCTCCTCGGGTGTCCACTCGTACATGGGTGCACAGTCGGACTCCACACCCCCGTAGTTCTGCAGCAGCATGAATCGCATGACTCCATCCTTCCCTCTCCGGCGCCTCGTTGGCGCCGTTCGAGGGGAAGTCGGAGCCGGGCCCGTCTTTTCGACGGGTCGGGGAGACATTTCTGCGGCGCAGCTGGCAGACTGCCCGGACCACGCCGACCAGAGGAGCCATCGACATGATCCGCCTCAGTGTTCTGTACCCCGCGACCGAGGGTGCGACCTTCGACCACGACTACTACCGGGAGAAGCACGTTCCTCTCGCCGTGCGCACGTGGGGGCTCGACGGCGCGGAGATCGACAAGGGCGTCGACGGGCCCTACGTCGCCGCCGTGCACTTCAAGTTCGAGTCTGCCGAGGCCCTGCAGGCGGCGCTGGCCGCCGAGGGCACCGGCGACGTGCAGGCCGACGTCGCCAACTACACCTCCATCGCCCCGGTCCTGCAGACGAGTGAGATCGTCGACTGAGGTCCACCCCTCAGAGGTTGCCGATGACCCCCACGCGGAACCCGATCCACGGATAGGCGCGCTGGAGCGCCTCGTCCCCGGGGTTGAAGCCGAAGGCCGAGATCTCGAGCTGATAGGCCGGCGCGTTGGCGACCCCGCCGTGGTAGTACCGCCAGTTCCGCAAGAAGTTGTACCCCGGCGGTTGCGGCGCCAGCGTGTCGAGGAGCTCGACGACGTTGCCCCCCTGGTCGTAGGTGCCCCAGGGGGAGGGGGTCTTGTCCTGGCCGACCGTGCTCACGTTCGCCGTGTAGTTCTTCTGGAGGTCGAGGCCCTGCGGGACGTCGGGGGGAAGGTCGCCGCAACTCGATCCTGCTTGATACGGGCACCAGGTCGGGGCCGATCCCGGTGGTGCGCCCGGCGAGTCCACGCTGGAATTCGGGTCGTTCGGGTTGTAGGTGGCCAGCGGCTGGTCCGACGCGTTCTCGACGTCCCCGGTGCCCGGATTGAGGACCGCCACGTTCGGTTGGTTGAACGGTCCCGTGGGGTACGCCCAGTACGAGTCGGTGCCGCCTCCCTTGGGGTCGTAATAGGCGGCCTTGACCCATTCGTTGTTGCTCGGGAGGACGAATCCGCTCGACCGCATCCGCGTCGTGGCCGGGTTGCTGAGCTTGTACATGCCCGTCTCGGTCCTTGTCGAGAGCCGCACCGAGTAGGTGACGTAATTGAAGCTCCCCGCCGACGACGATGTCTTTGAGAGCACCTTGCCGTTGGTCAGCGAGTTCACGAAGCGGGCCGCCCGACGGAAGTCACCCCAGTTGAACGGCTTGTCCCCCCACTGCGGATAGGCCACGGAGTAGTGCTGGCCCGCGGCTGCGGAGGACGTGTACCGGACGGAGCCGTACTGGGGCCAGTTGGTGGGGTCCATGTCGTCGTTGTAGAGATCGTGCAGGTTCTTGCCCCGCGGATCGACCGTGTTCAAGAACGTCACGTACTGGCTGACGGTCACGTCGAATTCGCCGATCCCGTAGGTGTAGCCGACCGCACCGACGGTCAGGCAGGAGGGCGCGGTCGACGGCGCGTCGCTGCAGCTCTTGTAGATCCCGGTGCTCCCGGTGTTCTCCGGTGGTTCGACGAACTGGCTCTTCGGGCCCCCGAACGTCTGAATGACGCCGACCGAAGGGTTCCCGGGATCGCCGACCATCGCCACGGTGATCGTGACGACGCCCCGCTTCGGCGCCGACGCCGCGGCTACTCCGGATTGAGCCCCGTACACGCCGGCGCTGGCCAGGGAGGCGACGACCAGCCAGGACAGCGGCCACAGTCCGCCACGGGTCATCCTCCTGGCGGTTGGCCGCCTCATGCCTTGGCTACGCGGGCCTCGGCAGAGATGGCAGAGAATTCCAATCGAAGCACATGAACCTCGACCCGCGCATCGAATTGCCGCGTAGGGCCCAGGCCGGGAGGTTCACCTGACAACAAGCACGTGTCGGTCCCGCACGACGTACGCCATGATCAGGGCGAGCGGGAAGAACAGGAGGCTGAGGAGGAAGAAGCCAATAAAGCTATGTCCCTTTCGGTGCGCCACTCTGGCGGGCCAGAACGCAATGGCGATCCAGATGATCACGCCGACAATTCCCACGCCGAACCACATGTGGTGCTCCCTTGCTGACTGAGACAATCCGGGCCCGTCCCTGGAGAGGTCAAGACGAACTCACAACACTGAACATCGGGTCTTGTAGTGGCCTCATCTTGATTGGTCTCGACGGTCTCGTCGTCACCCGATCGGGGTGATCGGCGCAGCTACTTCGCCCCTGTCGGCTCGCCGGTCAAGGTGATCAAGGCCGAGTCTTGCCTGAAGCGGCCGAAGTGAGATCTGTCTCGACTGGTCTACGAGGAACGGACAGCTCCATCGCGGGCTGGGTTGACCGATACCAACTCGATGTTGAGGTCCCGGAGCAGACCGAACAACCGGTAGAGCACCTCCTGATCAGGCACATGCCCGATCAGGTGCGTCAGTCCTCGATCGAAATGAGTGGCCTCGAATCCACCGAATGCCGCGAGAAGAGCGGGACTCAACCTTCCGCGTATTACCACTTCGAATCTTTGGCTTGGCACGGCACGTCCTGATCGTCTTCGCGGTTGTCACGGGACCCTGCATGGTGGGTCGTCCTCGGAAGCTCCCGATGTCCGAGATCGCCGGGTCACATCGGTCGAGAGAAGGCCGTCCGGGCGGCCTGTCTCGCAACAGATCGGCTGGTCACCCTACGGATCCAGCGAATCGACCTGCATGCCGGCGACAGAGTCGCCCGCCGCGCCAAAGCATAGAGAAGGCCCTGAGTGAGAACGGGTCAGGCACCAGGAAATTTACCCTTGACTTATCTACCGTTTTGAGCCCGAGGGCCGGGCCGCAGAAGTCCCGTCCCACGATCACCCTCCAGGGATGACGATTTCGCGGGCTGACTGCTCCACGATGAAGGAATGCGCGCCCGCGGCATCGTGCTGACACCACTGCATGGCAGAACCCCGCGACACTCGAGAAGGTCCCCTTGAATGCCGAACGCTTCGAAATCGTGGTGAAGGGAAGGCTGAGCCCGACCCTCATCGCGGCCATCGACGGATTCGAGGTGAGCCGGTGTGAACAGGGCGAGACCCACCTGGTCGGATGGGTGCCGGATCAGGCGCGCCTGCACAGCACGCTCGAGCTGCTCCGAGATCTGAATATCGAGCTGGTATCGGTCAATCCGAAACTACCTGCACCGGAGGACCTCCAACCCTCGAGTGAGTCCCCGAAGGGAGAACCCGTTGGCTGACATGGCGCGGACCAATTTGCCAATTCCGCACAGGGCGCATGTAGGACTGACTACCTATGACGCAAAGGACCCGGAGACATCCTTTCCGGCGATCGAGCCGCTTCGGCCCCCGAGCGGCGCTCCGAATGTCCTGGTGGTGATGATCGACGATGCCGGCTTCGGGGCCTCCTCCGCCTTCGGGGGTCCGTGTCACACCCCGAACGCGGAGAAGCTCGCCGCCCAGGGTCTTCGTTTCAACCGGTTCCACACGACCGCGCTGTGCTCACCGTCCCGCCAGTCCCTCTTGACGGGACGGAACCACCATTCGGTGGGGATGGGCGGCATCACCGAGATCGCCACCTCTGCGCCCGGGTACAACTCCATTCGCCCCGACAGCGCAGCACCGGTCGCCGAGACCCTCCGGCTCAACGGGTACAGCACCGCCCAGTTCGGCAAGTGCCACGAGGTCCCGGTGTGGGAGACCAGCCCCATGGGTCCGTACACCCAGTGGCCGACTGGGAGCGGCTTCGAGTACTTCTACGGGTTCGTCGGGGCCGAGACCAACCAGTGGTACCCGGCGCTCTACGAAGGCACCTCACCGATTGAGCCCCCGAAGACGCCCGACGAGGGCTACCACCTCACCGAGGACCTCACCGATCACGCAATCCACTGGGTCCACCAACAGAAATCCCTGATGCCGGACAAGCCATTCTTCATGTACTTCGCACCGGGAGCCACCCACGCCCCCCACCACGTGCCAACAGAGTGGAGCGACAAGTATCGGGGCCGCTTCGATGCCGGGTGGGACGCCCTGCGAGAAGAGACATTGGCCCGCCAGATCGCGATCGGTGTCGTGCCCGAGGGCACCGACCTGTCCGCCCGGCCTGCCGAGATCGTGGCATGGGACGAGCTCTCCGACGTGTTGAAGCCGGTGCTCGCGCGCCAGATGGAGCTCTACGCGGGCTTCCTCGAACACACTGATCATCAGATCGGGAGATTGATGGAGACGCTCGAGGAGCTCGGCATCCTCGATGACACGCTTATCTACCTCATCATCGGGGACAACGGGGCCAGTGCCGAGGGGACCCCGACCGGCACGTTCAACGAGATCATCTCCCTCAACGGTGCTGCTGATTTCGAGACGGACGAGTTCATGGCCTCGCACATCGACGAGTTCGGCACGCCGGCGTCGTACAACCACTATGCGGTGGGTTGGGCCCTGGCCATGAACACTCCGTACCAGTGGACCAAGCAGGTCGCTTCGCACTTCGGTGGCACAAGGACCGGCACCATCGTGCACTGGCCCAAGGGGTTCAATGCGAAGGGAGAGGTGCGCAGCCAGTTCCATCACCTGATCGACGTGGGGCCGACCATCCTCGACGTGGCCGGGATTCCCGAGCCGACGTTCGTCCATGGGATCCAACAGATGCCCCTCCACGGCGTGTCGATGGCTTACGCCTTCGAGGACGGCTCGGTCCCTGATCGGCGCGAGACCCAGTACTTCGAGGTTGCGTGCAATAGGGGCATCTACCACAAGGGATGGTCGGCGGTTACCAGGCACAGCATTCCGTGGTTGTTCGGAGCCGAGTTGCCGGCGCTCGATGACGACGTCTGGGAGCTCTATGACACCTCTTCGGACTGGTCCCAGGCCCACGACCTGGCGGATGAGCACCCCGACAAACTGAGGGAGCTGCAGCGTCTGTGGCTCATCGAGGCGGTCAAATACAACGTCCTCCCTCTCGACGACAGACGTATCGAGCGCTTCAACTCGGACATCGCCGGCCGGCCCGTCCTGGTGAAGGGCAACGCACAGCTGCTCTATGAGGGCATGACGCGTCTGAGCGAGAACTCGGTCCTCAACCTCAAGAACAAGTCGCACACGGTGACCGCGGAGGTCGAAGTGCCCAAAGGCGGCGCAAACGGGGTGATCATCGCCCAGGGAGGCGCCTTCGCCGGATGGAGCCTCTACCTCCACGAGGGGAAGCCGAAGTACTGCCACAACCTGGCCGGCCTCATGCGGTTCTACGTCGAGAGCACGAGGAAGGTTCCTGCCGGACAGCACCAGGTCCGGATGGAGTTCGAGTATGACGGTGGCGGGCTCGCGAAAGGGGGCACCTCCACCCTCTACATCGACGGCAAGAAGGTTGGCGAGGGTCGCATCGATGCGACAGTCCCGATGATCTACTCGGGCGACGAGACCTGCGACCTGGGCGTGGACACCGGCACCCCAGTGAGCGAGGACTACACGACCGAGTCCAGTCATTTCACAGGGCGGGTCAAGTGGGTCGAGCTCCAGATCGGCGATGACAGCCACGACCACCTGATCACCGCCGAGGATCTCATGCGGGTGGCGACGGCGATCCAGTAGCGGCCGGCGAGGAGTCGTCCTGGAGCCCAGCGAGGCGCCAGCGGAATACGCTGTCCCGATGTCGGGCGCTTGCTGCACCCCGGGCCGCGGAAGCGAGTCTCCTCACGGAGAACGGGACCGTCACCTGTTGCCTGCCAACGGTGACAAATCCGACACGCTGATCACGGTTCCGGGGGGCCGGTACGAGATGGGCGACGAGTCGGCGTGGGCCTACCCCGGCGATGGCGAAGGCCCTGTGCACGAGGTGGAGCTCACCGCGTTCCGGATCGACCGCTGCGCCGTGACAAATGAGCAGTTCACCAGATTCGTCCTGGCCACTGGCTGGCGTACCGATGCCGAGAGGTTCGGATGGTCCTTCGTTTTCGGCGGACTGCTCCCCGATGACTTCCCACCCACCCGCGGGGTCGAGGGTGCACCGTGGTGGCGCCAGGTCATGGGGTCGGACTGGCGTCATCCGGAGGGACCACATTCCGACGTCTCGGATCGGCAGGATCATCCGGTCGTGCATATCTCATGGAACGACGCCCAGGCGTACTGCTCCTGGTCAGGTGCACGGCTGCCCACGGAGGCCGAGTGGGAAGCGGCCGCCCGGGGCGGGCTCGACGGACTGCCGTTCCCGTGGGGTGACGAGCTCGAGCCCGGGGGAACGCACCGGATGAACGTCTTCCAAGGCGAATTCCCCGGCGCCAACAGCGGAGCCGATGGCTACCTCAGCACGGCTCCGGTCGATGCCTTCGTGCCTAATGGATTTGGCCTCCACAACGTGTGCGGCAACGTGTGGGAGTGGTGCGCTGACTGGTTGGACGTGCAGTACTACCAATCATCCCCGCTTCGCGCACCGGTGGGACCGTTGTCAGGCTCGTTGAGAGTCCAGCGGGGAGGTTCTTACCTGTGCCATGCGTCCTACTGCCGCCGCTATCGGGTATCAGCCCGCTTCGGCAGTGAACCCGACAGTTCGAGCTCCAACGTGGGGTTCCGGGTGGCCGCCGACCTCTGAGGCCGCCAGGCGAGTCCTCTCTGCGCTGTCGGGACGGCCAGAAGTGGCGACCTTCGCCTCAGACGGCAGGGCTCACCGGATCAGCGGGTCAATCACCCGATCAGGGTGAGGAAAATCACGACGGCCGGCCGTAGCCTGAATGCACACCACTGCGAGGACGGGATCACATGACCATAGGACCAGTCGAATACATCATTGTGGGGTTCCCCGGGAACAAGTTCAACGGCGAGATAGCTCCAGAGCTGGTGGATCTGGTCGAGTCCGGAACGGTCCGGATCCTCGATCTGATCTTCATCGGCAAGGATGCCGATGGATCGGTCGTCTTCTTTGAGCTTGACGAGCTGGACGGGGTGGCTGGATTCGGAGGATTGGATGCCGACATCGGGGGTCTGATCGGCCCGGAGGACATCGAGTACGTTGCAGCCGCACTGGAACCGGATTCATCGGCTGCGCTGTTGATCTGGGAAGATCTCTGGGCGACGCGGTTTGCCGAGGCAGTGCGCAAGTCGAATGGTGTGCTGCTCGAAGGAGCCCGCATGCCACACGAGATCATCGCACCCCTGCTGGCGGACCTACCGCCGGCGGTTTGATCCCCACAGAGACAGGAGATTCGACATGATGAGAAGGCGACCCATCGCGAGAGCGGCTGTTCGAACGACCGCAGTGGTCGGCACCGCCGCCGTGGTCGGCGGGCATATGGCCAACAAGCAGGCAGCCCAGGCCCAGGAGGCGGCGCCGGCGGAAGCTCCAGCTGCTCCGCCGGCACCAGAGCCCGCAGCAGCGGCTCCAGACCCTATCGAGCAGCTCACGCAACTGGCTGCGCTCAAGGACTCGGGGGCATTGACCGAGGCCGAGTTCGAAGCACAGAAGGCCAAGATCCTGGGCTAGGCAAGGTTGTGCCGGTCAGACAACGGCCAGCCTCCACCGTCCCGGACCAGCGGGTGATCTCGTGCTCGGGCGCTCGTCCCGGCCGCGGGGGCGCCGAGGAGTTCCGTGGTTCGACCCTTCGCCAACCGGCGTGCTCACCAATATCGACCGGACCCGAGGGAGCCGGCAGGGCGCTGGGGGGTCGGCACTCGCCGTCTCGGCATTCTCTCCGATCTGTCCACTCCCGTACTCGTCCCCGTTGCTCTTCGTGATTGCCGCGGGGCTCAGTAGCGAGGCGTGTGGGAAATGACTGATATGGACTCCGAGGAGACGCCCGAGGGCGGGGTCGCGGACGT
>CAYWDQ010000022.1:0-31781 GCA_964457065.1 uncultured Acidimicrobiaceae bacterium
GCCGCGGGCGGGCACGCGGTAGTCGAGCCGCACCCAGCCCGTCCCGTGGTTGACCATCTCGAGCATGGTCCCCTTGCGGAGGGCGAGCAGCTGGGTGACGACACCGAGATACTCGTCGGGCGCGTCCACCGAGACCCGCTCCACCGGCTCGTGGATCTTTCCGTCGATCTCGCGGGTGACCACCTGGGGCTTGCCCACAGTGAGCTCGAAGCCCTCACGTCGCATGGTCTCGACCAGCACGGCCAGCTGCAGCTCACCGCGCCCGAGCACCTCCCACAGGTCGGGCCGGTCGGTGTTGCTGACCCGGATTGCCACGTTGCCGACCAGCTCGGAGTCCAGGCGGGACTTCAGCAGGCGGGCCGTCAGCTTTGTCCCGTCGGCTCCCGACAGCGGCGAGGTGTTGATGCCGATGGTCATGGCCAGGCTGGGCTCGTCGACCGTGATGGCGGGGAGCGCAATGGGCCGGTCGGGATCGGCCAGGGTCTCGCCGATCGTGACGTCGGCGAGGCCAGCGACCGAGACGATCTCCCCCGGTCCGGCCGATTCCGCCGGCACCTGGTCGAGCGCCTCGGTGACGTAGAGCTCCGTGATCTTGGCCTTCTCGACGGTGCCGTCGAGCCGGCACCAGCCCACGGTGCTGCCCTTCACGAGAGTGCCGTTGTGGATGCGGCAGATGGCGAGCCGCCCCACATAGGGGGACGCCGACAGATTGCAGACCAGCGCCTGGCTCGGCATGTCCTCGTCGAACGACGGTGCCGGGACGTGCTGAATGATCGTCCGGAAGAGCGGTTCGACGTTCACGCCCTCGACCCCCCGCTCCGCGCTGACCCAGCCGGCCCTGGCGTTGGAGTAGAGGATCGGGAAGCCGATCTGGTCCTCGTCGGCGTCGAGGTCGAGGAAGAGCTCCTCGACCTGGTGGATCACCTCCGCGATGCGGGCGTCGGGCCGGTCGACCTTGTTGATCACGACCACGACGGGGAGCCGGGCCTCGAGCGCCTTGCGCAGCACGAAGCGGGTCTGGGGGAGCGGCCCCTCCGAGGCGTCGACCAGCAGCAGCACGCCGTCGACCATGGTCAGCCCGCGTTCCACCTCGCCCCCGAAGTCGGCGTGTCCGGGGGTGTCGACGATGTTGAGCTTCACGCCGCCCCAGCGCACGGCCGTGTTCTTGGCCAGGATGGTGATGCCCTTCTCCCGCTCCAGGTCGCCCGAGTCCATGACCCGGTCGGTGAGCTCCTCGTGCGCGCCGAAGGCGCCGGTCTGGCGCAGCAGGGCGTCGACCAGCGTCGTCTTGCCGTGGTCGACATGGGCCACGATGGCCACGTTCCTGATGTCCTCGCGCGTTCCCATGGGGGAGCCAACGATAGAGGACCGGGGAGCCTCCTCAGGCGGCGGAGCGCACCGGGGCACCCGAGCCGGCCAGGACCAGGCCCACGGCCTCCGCTCCCAGCGTGAGCACCGCCGGTTCCGGGTCCACCCGGACCAGGCGGCCGGAGTCGGGCCACCACCCCACCACTCGCCCGGGGACGCCACCGCCGCGGGTTCGCAGCGCCTCGACGAGCGTCACGAGAGCGAGCTCGGCGCGCACCGATTCGCGGCGCGGCCCGGACAGCACGACGAGGTCGGCGCGGTCCGTGCGGACCTCGGCACGGCCCCGGAGCGCGAGGAGGGCGGAGTGGGGGCTGTCCCACCAGCGGTCCCGGCCGATCACGGGGTTCGATCCCAGGGCCGACCAGTCGAGGGCACACCACAGGCGGGTGGCCCAGGTCACCGCTTCGGCGCCCACGGCCGCCCGGCCGGCGGGCGGGAGGCCGGCGACCCAACGGTCGAGCTGCGAGGCGCACGGGCTGCCGTCACGGGCCCAGCGGCAGGACTCCTCGAGCCGGGCCCGCACCGCCTCGACCGGGGAGCGGGCGTCGCCCGCGACCAGCTGGCGCACCGCCGCGAGCCCGAGCGCCCGGCGCGCCGTGCGGGCGGACCAGGCGAAGGGCCGTTGCCCGGTGAGATCGGTTGCGTCGCTGCTGAGCGCGGCCCTGATCTCGTGACCGGTGACGCGGAAAGGGCCCGCCCCGGCCCGCCGGACGGCCAGCCCGGCCAGGATGCCCTTCGCCTCTTGGAGCGCTGCGCCCCACGAGGACGGGTCGACGCCCACCACGGGCGCGACGAGGGTGTCGGTCAGCCGTTCAGCCATGCGGACCCGTGGCCAGCCACGCGGAGAGGTGCGAGGCGATCGCCCGGAGGTGCTCCTCTCGCACGTCCTCGACGCCGTAGCGGCCGGTCGCCGATTCGAGCAGCGCCAGGCGAAACGGGGGCGTGCCGCTGCGCAGGGTCTCGAGGAGGGCGAGGTAGTGCAGGGACCTGCGCTCCCGGGCCCACGGTCCGCTCGTCGAGAGCCCGAGCGCGCACAGGGAGGCCGTGCCCGGCTGTGGCAGGCCCACCAGCAGGTCGAAGGAGCCCTGCAGCACCACCCGACCCCCGGCGAGCGGGATCGCGACGCGATCGTTCGTCCGCGGCATCCAGCCCGGGGCGAACCGGGGGACCATCTCCCTCACGTTCGCCGCATGCGACGCCACCGTCTCGGACAGGGATGCCCGCGCGGCGGGGGACAGCGACTCGATGTGCCGCACCAGCTCCTCGGCACCGGACGCACGCAGCCCGTCGAGCGCGTCGCGGAGCGGATGGTCGAACCCTCCCTCGTTGACGAGCTGGCGGAACAGCACGTGCACCAGGCGGGAGAGGACCAGCTCGTCGGACAGCCCTTCGTCGTCCCGCCAACCTGCTGGCGAGCCGAGCAACCGGCTCGGCCCGAGGAAGACCGGCGGGGCGTGCTCGCCCCGGGTGGCGACGACCTCGAACGCGGCGTCCTCCAGCCAGGCGCGCAGGCCGCCGGCCAGCTCGGGGTCGAAGCGGGGCCGTGCGGCCGTGTCGCCCCGGAGCAGCGCGAGAACCTCTCTCCCGCTGCTGCGCTCCGCCGTCGCGACCTCGAGGTGCGCAGGCTGCAGCAGCAGGCGTGGTGCGACGAGGACCATCGGTGCAGTGTGCCCACGGGGTGTGACATACCCTGGCATCTGCATGGCATCCGCCCTCGTCCCGCCGGCGCCGGCGACCAACGTCGCTTTCTTCGCGATCTTCGCGATCTTCGTCGTGGCCATGGTGGTGCTGGCCGTGCTCGTCATCGTCTGGGCGGTGCGCCACGACCTCGCCGGCCGCAAGGCGTGGCGCGAGCGCCAGCAGTCCCGGAGCGAGCAGTCCCCACCGCCGCCCCGGGCCGCACCGTGAGCAGCCCGGTCCTCTCCGACGGAGAGGCGACCGCCACGTGGTCGGAGCGCCTGCGCGGGCGGTGGGCGCAGCGCCGGCGCGCCAGCGGCGGGCCCCGTGGGCCGGCGCCACAGCGGACGGCCTTCGTGCTGGCGGGCGGCGGTAGCCGGGGCGCGGTCCAGGTGGGCATGCTCGGAGAGCTGATCCGGCGCGGCATCCGGGCCGACCGGGTGTTCGGAGCCTCGGTCGGGGCCATCAACGGCGCGTCGTACGCCGGCAATCCGACCCTCGAGGGGATCGAGCGCATGGCCACCATCTGGCGGGAACTGAAGGGGACGGACATCTTCCCCCGCGGCACCTTCGACGGGCCCTGGGCCTACTTTCAGAAGCGGGCCGCCGTCCACGCCAATTCGGGGCTGCGCGCCATCATCGAGGCGGGGATCGACTACGAGAACCTCGAGGACGCCGTCGTCCCGATCGAGGTGGTGACGACGTCGCTCACCGACGGCAGAGAGCGCTGGATCGGGCACGGCCCCGCCGTCGAGGCGATCCTCGCCTCCTCGGCCATCCCATCCATCTTCCCTCCCGTGACGATCGACGACGACGTGCTCGTCGACGGCGGCGTGGTCAACAACGTGCCGATCAGCCGCGCCCTCCTCGCCGGGTGCGACCGCATCTACGTGTTGCTCTGCGGACCGCTGCACTTCCACCCCCGCCCGCCTCGCCGGCCGGCCGAGGCCGCCCTCACCGCCTTCTTCGTGGCCATCCACGCGCGGTTCGTGCGCGAGCTGGCGTCCCTGCCGCCGGGCGTCGAGGTGGTCGTCTTCAGCGGCGGCGGGGAGCCGTCGGGCCAGTACCGCGACTTCTCGGCCACGGCAACCCTGATAGAGGAGGGCCGCGCCGAGGTGGCCGATGTGCTCGACCGCTACATCGGGACGTCGCACGACCTCGCCCACCCGGCGCCGACCGCCTCCCCGTGAACACCGACGGCCCCCCGTGAACCCCGACCGCTATCTCCTCTCCAACGACGCGCCCGAGGCGATGGACCGCTTCACCGCGTTCGCCACGCTGTTCGACCCCTCGACCTTCCGCCACCTCGACGGGCTCGGGCTCACCCACGGCTGGCGCTGTTGGGAGGTGGGCGCCGGAGGAACGACGGTGGTCAGCTACATGGCGGAGCGGGTCGGCCCGACCGGGCACGTGCTCGCGACGGACATCAACCTGTCGTGGGCCACCGGTGCGGCGGGGCCCAACGTCGAGATCCTCGAGCACGACGTCGCGGCCGCGCCGCCCCCCGGGGGTCCCTTCGATCTCGTGCACGCCCGTCTCGTCCTGGTGCACGTGCCCGAGCGCGATGTCGCCCTCGAGCACATGATGACTTCGCTCCGGCCCGGCGGGGTGCTGCTCGTGGAGGACGCCGACCCGGCGCTCCAACCGCTCAGCTGCCTGGAGGAGACGGGGCCCGCGCAGGCGTTGGCCAACCGCCTGCGCGGCGGCTTCCGGTCGTTGCTGGCCGAACGGGGCGTGGACCTGGCGTACGGGCGCACCCTCCCCCGGCGTCTCCGGGAGGCCGGCCTGGTCGATGTCGCGGCCGACGCCGCCTTCCCGGTCAGCGACCCCGCGTGCAACCACCTCGAGGTGGCGACGGTCAACCTCATCCGGGACCAGCTCCTGGACCACGGGATCGCCACGGAAGCCGAGATCGACCAGCACCTGACCGCCGTGGCCGCCGGCGCGCTCGACCTGACCCAGCCGCCGATGATCTCCTGTTGGGGCCGCCGGCCCCCTGCTTGACAGCCGCCGGCGGGGTCCGCGTCGCCAGGGTCACAGCATCCTGGTGGAATAGGGGCGTGCCCGACGCCTCACCCGAGTCGCTCTTCCATCCCGCGGTCGCCAGCTGGTTCGCCCGGCGCTTCCCGGCCGGGCCGACCACCCCGCAGTCGGCGGCCTGGCCGCACATCGCCGAGGGTCGCAATGTGCTGGTCGCCTCGCCGACCGGCTCGGGCAAGACCCTGACGGGATTCCTGGTGGCCATCGATGCCGCCTACCGGGCCGCCGAGGCGGGGGAGCGGGCGGGGGGTGCGCCCGAGGTCCTCTACATCTCGCCGCTGCGAGCGCTCGCCGTCGACGTGCACGAGAACCTCCACGTCCCCCTGGGGGAGATCCGGGAGGAGGCGGCCCGTCTCGGCTACCCCGACCCCGGGCTGCGCATCGCCGTGCGCACGGGCGACACACCGCCGGCCGAGCGGGCCGCCATGAAGAAGCGGTCACCCGACCTGCTCGTCACCACGCCCGAGTCGCTCTACCTCCTCCTCACCGCACCGTCGTCGCGCGCGTTGCTGCGCGGGGTGCGCACCGTCATCGTCGACGAGGTGCACACGCTGGCCCGCGACAAGCGGGGCAGCCACCTGGCGCTCAGCCTCGAGCGGCTCGACGCGCTCGTCACCGAGAGCGGGGGCAGCCTGCAGCGCATCGGGCTCTCGGCGACGCAGCGCCCGCTCGACCTCGTGGCCCGCCTGCTCTCGGGAGTGCACGAGGGCCGCCCGCCCACGGTCATCGTCGACTGCGGCCATGCCCGCGACATCGAGGTGGCGATCGAGCTGCCCACCACCGAGCTCGAGGCGGTCATGAGCAGCGGTCAGATGTCCGACATCCTCGACCGCATCGCCGAGCACACCCGCCACCACCGCACCACGCTCATCTTCGTCAACACCCGCAAGATGGCGGAGCGGGTGGCTCACCAGCTGGCCGAGCGCCTCGCCGACGAGGAGCCCGGACGCGTCGGCGACGTCGACGCGTCGCTTCTTGTGGCGGCGCACCACGGCAGCCTCTCCGCGGCGCGACGGCGCATCGTCGAGACGCGACTGCGCGCCGGCGACCTGCGCGCCCTGGTGGCCACGGCGTCGCTCGAGCTCGGGATCGACGTGGGACCCGTCGAGCTCGTCTGCCAGATCGGCTCGCCCCGCGCCATCGGGACATTTCTCCAGCGCGTCGGCCGGGCCAACCACCAGCGGGACGGGACGCCGGCGGGGCGCCTCTACCCGACCACGCGCGACGAGCTGGTCGAGTGCACCGCGCTGCTCGCCGCCGTCCGCGAGGGCCGCCTGGACCTGCTCGAGCCTCCGGTCGCCCCGCTCGACGTGCTGACCCAGCAATTGGTGGCCGAGGTGGCCTCCACCGAGGAGCGCGACGTCGAGGCGATGTGGGCCATGACCAGGCAGGCCGCTCCCTACGCCGAGCTGTCGCGCCAGGACTTCGACGACGTGGTGGCGCTGGCGAGCTGGGGGATCGAGACGGGACGCGGCCGCCGGGGCGCTCACCTGCACCACGACGCCGTGAACGGGCGCCTGCGCGCCCGCCGGGGCGCCCGGTTGGCCGCGCTCACGGGCGGGGGCGCCATCCCGGAGACGGGCGACTACCGCGTCGTGCTCGACCCCGACGGCGTGACCGTGGGCTCGGTGCACGAGGACTTCGCGGTCGAAGCGACGGCAGGGGACATCTTCCTGCTCGGCACCCACTCGTGGCGCGTCGCCAAGGTCGAGGTCGGCACGGTCCGGGTCCACGACGCAGGGGACCTGCCCCCGACGATCCCGTTCTGGCTGGGCGAGGCGCCGGCCCGCACGGCCGAGCTCTCCGAGGCAGTCAGTGAGCTGCGCGCCGCGCTCGAGCCGCTGCTGCGGGCCGGCGACGGCGACGGCGGGCGCGCCCTGGTGCGTGATCGGGCCGGCGTGTCGGCCGAGGTGGCCCAGCAGGTGGTGGCCTACTGCGCCGCCGGCCTGGACGCGCTCGGGCACCTGCCGACGCGCGAGCGGATCGTGGTGGAGCGCTGCTTCGATGAGAGCGAGGGATCACAACTCATCATCCACGCCCCCTTCGGCGGGCGCATCAACCGGGCGCTCGGCCTGGCCCTGCGCAAGCGGTTCTGCGTCTCCTTCGACTTCGAACTGCAGGCGGCGGCGGACGACGACACCGTCGTGCTGTCGCTCGGGCCCCAGCACAGCTTCCCGCTGACGCGCGTGCAGTCGATGCTCTCGAGCGCCAAGGCCTCCGAGGTCCTGACCCAGGCCGTGCTGCCCCACCCGATGCTCGGCGCGCGCTGGCGCTGGAACCTGAACCGCGCCCTCGTGCTCCCGCGCATGAACGGAGGGAAGCGACGTCCGATCCACCTGCAGCGCATGGAGGCGGACGACCTCCTGGCCGCGGTCTGGCCCGGCCTGGCCGCCTGCCAGGAGAACGCTCCGCCCGGGCCGGTGGCGGTGCCCGACCACGTGCTGGCCCGTCAGACGGTCCACGACTGCCTGCACGAGGGGCTCTCGGTGGAAGGCCTGGTCGAGGTGTGGGCGAAGATCGAGTCCGGCGCGATCGCCGTGCACACGGTCGAGTCGTCGGACCCGTCGCCCTTCTCGCACGCCATTCTGAGCGGGCGCCCCTTCACCTACCTCGACGACGCGCCGCTCGAGGAGCGGCGCACCCGGGCGCTCTCGCTGCGCCGCGGCCTCGGCGAGCTCGGCCCCGACGGCCTGCCGGTACCCGCCGCGGAAATGGCCGCTCTCGATCCCGAGGCGGTCGCGATCTTGCTCGACCAGGTGTGCCCTCGCCCGCGCAATCCGGACGAGCTGCACGACCTGCTGCTGTCGCTGGTGGTGGCGCGGCCCTGCCGGGACTGGGCGGACTGGTACGACGCGTTGGCCGCCGCGGGCAGGGCGAGCCTGCTCGACGGCTGCTGGGTGGCCACGGAGCGCCGTGATGCCGCCGTCTCGCTCGCGGCTGACGACGATGTCGCGGCCGCCTGCGTGGCCGGTCACCTCCAGTTGGCCGGTCCGGTCTCGGTCGAGCAGCTGATCGCGGACGCGCCGCTGCCGTCGGGGGCGCCGATGGGTGCGCCGCTGCCGGAGGGCCGGGCGCGCACCGCACTGGCCCGCCTCGAGGCCAGGGGGTCGGCCATCGAGCTGCCGGACGGTCGCTGGTGTGCGCGCAACCTGCTGGTCCGACTGCACGGGGCCAGTCGCAGCCGTCGCCGACGCATGGTCGAGGCGGTGCCGATCGCCGACTACGTGCGCTTCCTCACGCACTGGCAGCATGCGACGCCCGACAGCCGGGTCGAGGGACGGGCCGGGTTGCTCCAGGTGCTCGAACAGCTGGCCGGGATCGAGGCGCCGGCGGCGGAATGGGAGTCACAGATCCTCCCGGCCCGGGTCACCGACTACGACCCGCGCTGGCTCGACGAGCTGTGCCTGTCCGGTGAGGTGGTGTGGGGGCGCCTCACCCCCCGCCCCGAGCGGCCCGGTCGGAGCGGCACGCCCTCGCCGGCCACTCCCCTCGCCTTCGTCATGCGCGACGACCTCCAGACGATCTTGCGGGCCGTCCGCGCCGGGGCCGTCGCTCCCGAGCCGGAGGTCGGCGCGGCGGCCGACGTCCTGGCGGCCCTGCGCACGCGGGGCGCCTGCTTCCGTCCCGAGCTGTCTCCGCTCACCGGCCGCCTCCCGGCCGAGGTGGACGAGGGGCTGTGGGATCTGGTGGCGCGCGGGCTCGTCACCGCCGACGCCTTCTCGGCCGTGCGCTCCCTGCTCTCCGCCCGCGACCGCTGGCGGACCCGGACGGTGCGCCGCCCGTCGGGGCGCCTCGCCCGCCGGCGCGCGCCCGTGGGGACCGGCATCGGGGAGGGCCGCTGGTCGCTCCTGCCGGGAGCCGAGGTGCTCGGAACGCCCGCGGTCGACGACGGGGTGCTCTTGCCGGGCAACGAGGAGTTGGCGGAGTCGGTGGCGCACCAGATGCTGGCGCGCTGGGGCGTCGTCGCCTGGGAGGTCTGGAGCCGAGAGTCGTTCAAGGTGCCCTGGCGCGAGGTGGTGTGGGCGTTGCGCCGGCTCGAGGCGCGGGGAGTCGCGCTGGGGGGCCGGTTCATCGCCGGGCTCTCGGGGGAGCAGTACGCACTCCCCGAGGCGTTCGAGGAGCTGCAGGTCGTGCACCGCGCCGCCGCCAGGGGCGAGCAGGTGGTCGTGGCCGGCGCCGACCCGCTCAACATGACCGGTTCCATCATCGCCGGCGCCCGTGTCCCGACGCGGCGCAACCGGCGCGTGGTCTACCGCGACGGTGTCGTCGTGGAGCGCCTCGAGGCGGGGTGATCGTGTTCTCCAAGCGCACCATCGACCTGAACGCCGACGTGGGCGAGGCCGCGGACGCCGCGGGTGTCGAACTCGAACGAGCGCTGCTCGCTCTGGTCACCACGGCGCATGTCGCATGCGGCGGCCATGCCGGCGACGATGCGTCCATGGCGGCGACCGTCGCGGCAGCGCTCGAGCGTTCGGTGCGGGTCGGTGCCCACCCGTCCTATCCCGACGGCGACGGGTTCGGCCGCCGCCCCATGGAGATCGACCGGGACCAACTCCGGACTTCTCTGTGTGAGCAGCTCCGGGCGCTCGAGCGGATCTGTCGGGACGCCGGCACGGCGATCGAGTCGGTGAAGGCCCACGGCGCGCTCTACGGGGAGGTGGCAAAAGGGGGAGCGATCTACGAGACGTTGCGCGACGCGGTGCGTGACAGCTGTGGCGAGGGCGTCACGCTCGTGCTCCCTTCTGGCTGCCGCGCCATGGCGATGACGTTGCGCGACGGGATCTCGGCATGTGAGGAGGGTTTCTGTGACCGGGCGTACCGGTCCGACGGTGGGCTGGTCGAGCGCGGCACCGCCGGCGCCATGGTGAGCGACCCCAAGGAGGCGGCCGCCCAGGCACTCAGCCTGGCCCGCGGCGCGGTCGCCGCCAGCGACGGCAGCGTGCTGACCCTCTGGGTGGACACGTTGTGCGTGCACGGCGACTCGCCGGGCGCGGTGTCCATCGCGACGGCGGTCCGCAAGGCAATGGTCGAATCGGGCATCGACGTGGTCGCGCCGGCGCATGCATGATGCAGTCGGTTCCCCCGGGGGAGCTGCGGCGCCTCGGTGATCGCGCCTTCCTGATCGGCGTCGCCGGCCCCGCCGCCGGCCGTGTCCTGGCGCAGGCCCTGCGGCGGGCCCTGGCGCACACGGGGGACGTCGACGTGGTGTGCGGGTTCGCCACGGTCGCCGTCCTTCTGACCGATCGTGACGCGGATCTCGAAGAGGTGGAGGCGACCGTGGGCCGCCTGTCCGAGGAGTTCGAGGGGCGCGGGGCCGCCGTTGCCGGCGGCGCAACGCCTCCGGGCCGGCTCGCGACGGTTCCGTGCGTCTTCGACGGACCGGACCTGGCCGAGGTGGCGGCGCGCACCGGGTGCGCGGCGGACCGGGTGGTGGCGTACTTGACGGCGCGGCCGTTGACCGTCGCCGTCGTGGGATTCTCCCCAGGCTTCGCCTATCTCGACGGGCTCCCCGAGCCGCTTCTCGCCGTGCCGCGCCGCGACCGCCCGCGCCCGTCGGTGCCCGCCGGCTCTGTCGCACTCGCCAACGGGCACGCCGCCGTCTACCCGACGGCGTCGCCGGGCGGATGGCAACTCGTCGGGCGCACCGGCGTCACGCTCTTCTCACCGGAGACGCCCCCCTACGCGCTGCTCGCGCCGGGGGACCGGGTACGTCTCGCCGTGGCCGGCGCCGGTGACCCGGTCGACCCCCCGCGGGTGCGCGCGCCGGCGTGGTCGCCGCCCCCTACGGCCCGTCTCGTCCTCGCAGTCGTCACGCCGGGCCTGCGCGCCGTGGTCCAGGACGGCGGTCGGCGGGGCGTCGCCGCAGTGGGAGTGCCCTCGGCCGGACCGGCCGATCCCGTCTCCTTCACTCTGGCCAACCGCCTGGTCGGCAACACGGACGAGTCGGCGACGATCGAGGTCACCGGCGGCGGCACGCGCCTGCGGGGCGCGGGCCCGTCCCACGTCGCCGTCGTCGGCGCCGCACCGGAGGTACGCGTCGACGGCGTGGAGGTCCCGGCAGGCCAGGTACTGCCGATCGGCGAGGGCCACGTGCTCGAAGTGGGGCCGCTGCAGCGGGGGTGCCGTACCTATGTGGCGGTCGCCGGGGGATTCGTCGGGCCCGCCGCGTTCGGGAGCAGCGCCAGCGACGAGCTGTGTCACCTCGGCGCGGGGCCGCTCTCCCCGGGGCAGCCCCTCTACGCGGGATCCTGGGCACCGCCGCTGGGAGACCACGTCGCGGCGGGCGCGGCGAGCAGCCTCGCGGCCGGTGGCACTCCGGTGGAGCTCCGCGTCGTGCCGGGACCGCACCCCGAGTGGTTCGAGCCCGCAGCGCTCGAGCAGCTGGGCGGGATGCTGTTCGTCGTCGAGGGAGACAGCAACCGGGTCGGGATCAGGCTGCGGGAGGAGGACGGCGCGACCAGGTTGCGAGGGCACGTGCGGGACGGCGAGCTCGACTCGCAGGGCGTCGTGACCGGCGCGGTGCAGGTCCCGCCCGCGGGCGACCCGGTCATCCTCATGCCCGACCACGCGACGCTCGGGGGTTACCCCGTGCTGGCGGTGGTGGCCTCCGCCGACCATGGCCTGCTCGGCCAGTGCGCCCCGGGGACCCGCGTCCGCCTCGTCCCGATCGACCATGACGAGGCCCGTGCGGCCTGGAAGGCCCGCCGACGCGCCGTCGAAGGTGGGGTCGTCGGTCACTACCCGCTGTCCGCCGGTTGAGCGGGTTCAGACCAGCAGCTTGACGGCCGTGCCGACGCCGATGAGGACCACGACGACGCGCAGCGCCGGCGCGGGAAGAGCCAGGGCGACACGGGCACCGATGTAGCCCCCGACGAGACTGCCCGCGGCGAGGAGGCCGACCGCCTCCCATGCGAGCCCCCCGTGAATGAGGAAGACGACGGCGGCGATGCCGTTGACGATCATGGAGAGCACGGCACGCAGGCCGCTGGTGTGGGCGATGGAGAGCGGCAACGCGAGGCCCAGCACGGCGAGGAACATGACGCCCATGGCGGCGCCGAAGTAGCCGCCGTAGACGGACGCGGCGAACACGCCCGCCACGAGGAGCGCCGGCCGGGTGCGTGGGTGGGCCGAGCCACGGTCGAGCACGCGCCGCAGCACAGGCTGGGCGGCGAAGAGGGCGGCCGCCCCCAGGATGAGCCAGGGGACCACATCGTCAAAGGTCGCCGGCGACGTCGTGAGGAGGAGCAGTGCGCCGGCGACGCCTCCGGCCAGGGCAACCGGCGTGAGCCGGGCCAGCCGATTCGCCTGGTCCCCGATCTCGCTGCGGTACCCGGCCGCCGAGGCGAGATAGCCGGGCCAGATGCCGACCGTGTTGGTGATGTTCGCCGTGAGGGCCGGGTACCCGAGCGCGAGGAGGATGGGGAAGGAGATCAGGCTCCCACCGCCGGCCACGCCGTTGAAGATGCCGGCACCCACCCCAGCCAGGACGATCAGCGCGACGTGGGACGCGGGCATGGTGGGCAACAGTACGGGACGGGCGGCGTACCCCCGCCGTGCGGGACCCGGAGCCGTGCACGGCATGAGCCTTCAACACGGGTGTCGACCTGCGAATTATTTCTCGGCGAGCGCAAGGTTCGCAGAACCCCCGACGTCGGGCCTTACCCTCACCCTCCCCTAGCGCGTAGCGTGCGGGTCGCCGCTCCTGCGAGGTCGGTGACCGGCATACCCGAGGAGGTTCCATGGTAAGGCTGACGTGCCTCTTGCGTCGCAAGGAAGGTCTGACCCCGGCGGAGTTCCACGCCCACTGGCGCGATGTCCACGGCCCACTGATCGCCGCCAGCCTGAGCGGGCGCCATGTCCTGCGCTACGAGCAGCACCCACGCCCGCTCGACGAGTACGACGGCGACAGCGATCCCGGGTTCGACGGCGTGACGGTGCAGTGGTTCGAGAGCATGGACGCGTACCGGGCCCACATGGGAGAGCCCGATTTCCGGGACATCTGGGCCGACATCGAGCACTTCCTCGACATCGACCAGCTGCACTTCATCGTCACCGAGCACCCTCGCGTCGTCATCGGTGACGACGCGACCTCATTCCCCCTGGCCTAATCGGGGTGGCGGCGACAGCGCCGTGAGCCCCGGGCTGGTGGCCGGGTGCGCACGCTCCTCTTCGCTCGGGGCGTCCGTCGGTGGCTCCGGCGAGACTGGTCCGGGAACGGCACGCAGTGTGTGGCGCACGGGTGGTCGGGCCTCCTCCGCCTCGGCGCGACGACGCTCCATCAGGTCGAGGAGGTCCCGCCACTCCCGCCCAGCGATCCGGGACACCTCCTTGGGCAGGCGCCGCAGCAGCCGGTCCACGTCCCTCCGGTGGAGCTCGGCCAGGCCTCCCATGACGAAGACCGTGGCCGCGGGGAGGTGGGCCTCACCGGTTGCCAGGTCGGCCAGGCGGATGGAGGCGACCTCTGCGTCCTGCATCAACCCGAGCTGGTCTTGGAGCCCGGTGAGCTGGCGAACGAAGCGTGACGTGCGACCCCCGTACACCTCGGAGCTGAACTCGAGCGCGTAGCGCAGCCGCTTGCAGGCGATGCGGAGGTGGTGGAAGTCCGAGACGACGCCCGACCTCTTGGCCCGCTTGGCGGCCTTGGCGACCTTCTTGTGGCGTGCCACGACGAGGTCGGGCATGCCGATCACGGCGGGAACCCGTGTCGCCAGCGAGCGGCGCGCCGGCCCCTGTTGCACCATGGAGGCCAATCCCTTGGCCAGGCGCTCCCAGCGGACGGAGTCGAGGGCGCTCAGCATCTCGGCTCGCGCCGTCTCGCGCTCGCGTTCGAGCAGCGCGGTCAGCTCCGCGAGCGGGTCGTGATCATCGGGGCGCATGCCGGCGCTCCAGCCGGCTGTCGCGGCGGCCGTGTCTGCCAAGCCCTCCTGTTGGACGTCGAGGTCGCGCACGGCCCCGAGCACCCGGCCCAGCCAGCCGAGCTCCTCGCGGAACACCTGGGCCCGCACGGGGAGCACATCGGCGAAGAGCCCCAGCGCGGCGCGCAGCCGGCGGGTGGCGACCCGCATGTCGTGGAGCTCCTCGGGATCTTCCCCGAGCCGCGTCCCCGGCTCCTTGTCGCGCAGCACGGCGAGCTGGCGGCGCAGGACCGCAAAGGCGAGATCACCCATGGTCGAGGACTCCGAGATGTCGGTGGATCCGAGGTCGGGCGAGCCGGGGATCTCCTGACCCACGGCGAGGAGGCCGGCCTCGAACTTCGACAGGCGGGCCGGCTGCAGACCGCACGATGCCCGCAGCTGATCGACGATCGGGTCCAGGGCCTCGAGCCACTCGGGCCGTACCTCGACCTCCACCCGACGCAGCTGCATGGGCCGCTGACCGCCCCCGACGACGATCATGGTGTCGTCGAGCGCGACCTCCGCCGCGTCGACGCCGCCGACGCGAAGAGCGAACGGCCGGCGCCGCGTGCGGACCTGGAGGACCTCGTGTAGGCGGCGTGACCCGACAATGGCGCGCAGCCGGCGGCCGACCGCACCTTCGGCCCCGAGTGCGGCCACACCGGACGCGGGCAGCACCTCGGTCACCTCGAGGCGCTGACGCAGGCCGCTTCCTTCGGCGGGACGGGAGTCCTTCAGGGTGATCTCGTCGTTGCGGCCGCGGCGCCGGGTCCGCACGACGAAGCCGGCGCGGGCCAACCGCCAGTCATCCGTGTCGAGGTAGGAGTCGACCAGCCGGCGCGGGGTCCGGGCCAGTGCCGTGACGGTTCCGCCGTCACCCGTCTCGACTGCGATCGTGGGCAGGGCCGCGAGCCAGCGTTCGACGGGCCGCAGGTCGAGGGCGTCGAACTGCCACTCGATCTCTACGGGGTCCTGCTGGCTCGCCTGAGGATCAGCCCTGGAATCGGACACGGGTGCAGGCTACTGCGGGACTCCGTTCCCGGTGCCAGGGGCACCGCGATTGCCGCCACATGGGCGCGAGGCGGCGGTAGTCTGCACGTAGTGGCGCGACGAACATTGACCGCGGAGCTCTCCTCGGCGACGGAGATCGTTCAGGCGGCCGGCGGCCTCATCGTCCGCCGCCACAAGGGGTCGCTCGAGATCGTCGTGGTGCATCGGCCGGTGCAGCAGGACTGGTCGTTCCCCAAGGGCAAGCTCGAGACGGGGGAGACCTTCGAGTTGGCTGCCCTCCGCGAGGTGCACGAGGAGACGGGAATGACCTGTCGGCTCGTGCGCTTCATCGGCCACACCGAGTACCTCGACCGCAAGGGCCGGCCCAAGGCGGTGGCCTACTGGGTCATGGCGGCCGCGTCGGGCTTCTTCACCCCCAACGAAGAAGTGGACGAGCTGCTCTGGCTGGACCTCGAGAGCGCCGCCCGTGTGCTCTCCTACCCCCGTGACAGGGAGCTTGTGGCGGTACTTTCGGCCGCTGACCAGGTAGAACCCCTCATCTGACCCCATCGGATCTTCCTGAAAGATTTGATGTTTAGTGGTCCCCGGTTAGGGAATAATGGGCTGTAGCGATCTACCGCCTGATCGCACTGCCGACGTGCCTGCCCCAGCCGAGAGCTCCAGGACCTATCGCCAAGGGCCCTGCGACAACGTTTCGACGTGAATCGGCTGGGGCGCCGTCGGCGTTCCTGCTTTTCTGGGTCAATCCTCGTCCGGCGGGTTCTCGTGCACGATCACGCGGCCCGTCGTCTCAATCGGTGCGATCGCCATCAGCGCGTGCCGGTCGCCTCCCGCCCAGGCCTCGAGGTCGAGCGAGGACAGCCGCTGGACCTCCTCGGGGTCCTCGATGCGCCGGCAAGAGCCGGTGACCAGCACGCTCCATCCTTCGCTCAGGGCCTCGTCGACCCGGTCGATCTCAAAGCCGATCGTCGACCCGGCACCGAGCGCGGATGCCTTGGCGTCGTCGGTGCTGAACACGATCTGGTCCTCGGTGAACTCGAAGTTGACCGGGAGCGCGACCGGGCCGCGTTGCGTCGAGAACACGATGCGGCCGACCCCCCCGACCGAGAGGTGCGTCCGGCACTGCTCGGGGGTGAGCTCGTCGAGCGAGGCATGGGGCAT
Organism: uncultured Acidimicrobiaceae bacterium; assembly: GCA_964457065.1. Taxonomy (GTDB): domain Bacteria; phylum Actinomycetota; class Acidimicrobiia; order Acidimicrobiales; family RAAP-2; genus Bog-473. The sequence continues at coordinate 16,152 of CAYWDQ010000022.1, forward strand.
TGCGGGAGCGTGCCCGAGGGGGCGGTCGGCCGATCCGCCCAGGAGCTCGAAGGGCGTGGTGTCGAGGGCGAGAGCGATCAGCAAGAGGCTGCCGCCGCTCAGGTTGGCGTCGGGACTCGACTCGAAATAGGCCAGATAGCCGGGGTCGATCCCCGCCCGCGTCGACAGCTGCTGCACGCTCATACCGAGTTCTTCGCGTCGCATCGAGATCCGTCGCGCCAGATCGGAGGCGTGCGGGGCGGGGGCCGCTGGTGTCGTCATCCGGTCATTCTGCCTGCGTCCCGGGCTCCGGGACAGGGCCGATCGTCCCGGTTCACACCACCAGGACGGCGGCGCCGTTGACGCGGTCCCCCGCGAGGTCGCGCAGCGCGGCGTCGGCCCCGTCCATCGGGTAGGGCGTGACCGACACCCGTACCCCGATCCGGGCGGCCTCGGCGAGGAACGCCTCCCCGTCCGTTCGGGTGTTCGCCGTCACGCTCTGCAGGGCCCGCTCCTCGAAGAGATGCTGCTGGTAGTTCAGGACCGGGATGTCGCTCAGATAGATGCCGGCGATGGCGAGCGTCCCGCCCCGGTCGAGCGCAGCCAGGGCCGGCGGCACGAGCGTGCCCACCGGTGCGAACAGGATGGCCGAATCGAGTGGCTCGGGAGGTGGGGCATCGGCGTCGCCGGCGCTGGCCGCTCCCAGTTCCAGAGCAAGTGCCTGGGCCTCGGTCGAGCGGGTCATCACGTGGACACGGGCGCCGTGGGCGAGCGCGACCTGCGCCGTGATGTGCGCAGATCCCCCGAAGCCGTAGATCCCGAGCCGGCCTCCGGCCGGGAGGTTGGCGCGCTGCAAGGCCCGGTAGCCGATGATCCCGGCGCACAGCAGCGGGGCGACCTCCTCGTCGCCGAACCCCTCGGGCAGCGCGTAGGCGTAGGCCTCGTCCACTACGGCGTACTCGGCGTACCCGCCGTCGAGGTCCCAACCCGTGAAGCGAGGGTCGACGCACAGGTTCTCGCGGCCGGACACGCAGAACCGGCACACGCCGCACGTGTGGGCCAACCAGGGCACACCGATTCGGTCGCCCTGCTTCCACCGGTTGCCGCCGCTCCCGATCTTGTCCACGACGCCGACGACCTCGTGCCCGGGTGTGACGCGCGGACGGCGCGGCACGAGGTCGCCCTCGGCGAGGTGGAGGTCGGTGCGGCACACGCCGCACACCCGCACACGCAGGCGGACCTGGCCCGGCCCGGGCTCGGGGATGGCCTTCTCCACCTGCACCAAGGGCCCGCCGTCGACGGGGCCAGGCCGATCGACCACCCACGCCCTCATGAGGTCCGGCATCCGCCTCAGCGTAGGGCGCACCCTGGCGGCTGCCAATGGACCTTTGACCCTAGGTCCAGCCCGAAAGCAGCGCGAGGCTGGGCTCGTAGCATGGACATGAACGAGGAGAGCATCATGCCTGCCCAGCCGCCGACCGTGGACGTTGCCGCGCCCGTCCTACCGGCCGGGTACCCCAAGGAGCTCGAGCGCGACGTAGCCGGGGAGGGGGGGTTGCACTATCACCTCAGGCCGATCCGGCCCGATGACGCGCCACGCCTCGTCGCGTTCCATCGGCAATTGTCGCCGCATTCGGTGTACATGCGGTTCTTCACGTTCCACCCGACGCTCTCGGACGCGGAGGTGGCGCGGTTCACGAACGTCGACTACGTCGACCGTCTGGCCCTGGTGGCCATAGTCGACGACCGGCTGGTGGCCGTGGGCCGCTTCGACCGGGCGCCCGGCGAGGACGAGGCCGAGGTCGCGTTCGTCGTCGCCGACGAGTTCCAGCACCATGGGATCGGGACGCTGCTCCTCGACGAGCTCGCCCGGGCAGCCAAGGACAGAGGTGTGGAGACCTTCAGGGCGGACACGCTGGCCGAGAACAGCGCCATGCTCGACGTGTTTCGTCACGCCGGATTCCCCGTCACGTCGAGCATCGAGTACGGGACTGTGACGTTGCGCTTCCCCATCGAACTGACGGACGACTACCGGGCCGCGCTCGCAGCACGCGAGGCGACACGGTGGGTCCCACCCGGGGGAGTGGCGTGACGACCCTCGTAGTGGCCGGGCCCACTGGCATCGCGGAACACGATGGCGGTCGTTACCATCCCGAGCAGCAGTCGCGCCTGTTCGCGGTCATGGACGGAGTGCGGGACCTTGGCCTCGAGGACGACATCGTGTACCCCGCGGTCTCCGAGGCATCGGTGGAGCAGCTCTCCCGCGTCCATTCGCCGGCCTACCTCGCCGAGCTCGAGGCGTTCTGCCGCGGGGGAGGCGGCGACATCGATCCGGACACCTACGCCCGGCCCGACTCGTGGTCCGCTGCCCGCCGCGCTGCCGGGGCCGGCCTGGCGGCACTGGCCGAACTGGAACGGAGGAACGAGGGCATCGCCTTCGTTCCCGTCCGGCCACCGGGGCACCACGCCACCGCCGACCGCGCCATGGGCTTCTGCCTCGTGAACAACGTGGCCGTCGCAGCGTCCTCGCGCACCGCCCTGGGCGAGCGCGTGCTCATCGTCGACTGGGACGTGCATCACGGCAACGGCACCCAGGCGATCTTCTGGGATGATCCTGACGTGCTCTACGTCTCGACCCACCAGCACCCGCTGTTCCCCGGGACCGGGCGTGCCGACGAGGTCGGCGGACCCGGCGCGCCGGGTCTCACCTTCAACCTGCCGCTCCCCGCCGGGGCGACGGGGGACGTGGTCCGTACCGCGATCGACGAGGTGGCGCGTCAGACGATTGAGGAATTCGCCCCCGACTGGGTGCTGGTCTCCTGCGGCTTCGACGCCCACCAGGCGGATCCGCTCGGCGAACTCGAGCTCTCGAGCGGCGATTTCGCCGAGCTGGCCCGGGTCGTCTCGGAGTTCGCGCCGCGTCCCGGCCGCCTCGCCCTCTTCCTGGAGGGTGGCTACAACCCGGCGTCGCTCGAGTCCTCGGTCGAGGCGACGCTCGGTGCGTTGCTGGGTCTGTCGGTCCACCCGCCTGCCCCGACGCACGGCGGGCCGGGGCTGTCGCAGCTGCGGGCCGACCGCACGGAGCGCCTGCGCGCGGTCGACCGGGTGCACATGGAGGTCGGGCCATGACGGCGGAGCGCTGTGTCGTGGTGGGCTACGACGGGTCCAAGGAGGCACGGCTCGCCGTGGCCTGGGCCGCCAGGACGGCGCGCGCTCTCGGCACCCGCCTGCGTGTGGTGCATGCCGTCGGGCTGCTGGAGCACGCCGGTATGGCAGGCCACGCCCACGTCGAGGGGGACGAGGCTCTGAAGATCTCCTCCGAGGCCGGACTCGATCCGGGGGAGGTGGAGTGGCACGTGGTCGACGGAGACCCGTGCACGGCCCTGCTTCGCATGGCCCAGCCGCCGGAGGGGGCGGCGCTCCTCGTCGTCGGTTCACGGGGTTCGGGCGGCCACGCCGGGACGATGCTCGGGAGCACCAGCCTCGAGCTGGCGGAGCACTCCCCGGTCCCGGTGACGATCGTGCCCTCGTCGTATCGCGGCGGTTGAAGGTCGATCAGTCAGCGCACCACGACGACCGAACAGGCGGCGTGGCGGGTGCAGTACTGGCTCACCGACCCGATGAGGAGCCCTTCGAACCCCCCGAGGCCCCGTGAGCCCACCACCAGGAGGTCGGCGTCCTTGGCGGCTGTGACCAGCGCGGGTCCGGGTGACTGCTCCGTGGTCTCGCCGGTCACGGTGACGTCACCGGCAATCTCGGCGGCGTGGGCCGTGGCGCGGTCGATCACGTCTTGGGCGCTCTGCCGCACCTCCTGGACCGTGGTGGTGAAGGCATAGCCGAGCGCCATCGGGAACATCCAGGCGGTCACCAGGTGCAGGGAGGCTCCGACGCGTTGCGCCTCGGCGATGCTCCAGTCGAGCGCGCGCTGCGAGGCTGCGGATCCGTCCACCCCGACGACGATCCGCCGCTGGGCGCCGGGCATGCCCTACCAGGTCGCCCGATGCACCAGGACCGGGCAGTGCGCGTTCGTGACGCAGTGCTCACTGACCGAGCCGAGCAGCATCCCGACGAACTCGCCGTGCCCCCTGCTCCCGATGACGAGCAGGTCCGCGCCCTTCGACGCTTCGACGAGGATCGGTGCCGGGTGCCCGCTGACGACGCGGGGGTCGATGACGATGCTCGGGTGCGCCGGCCGCACGCCCTCGACGGCGGAGTCCAGCGCATTGCGGACGTCCTCTTCGGGGTCGAAGTCGGTCGGGACCGGCACGGCCCAGCCGTAACTGGAGGGCCATTCCCACGTCATCACGATCTCCAGTGTGCTCCCCGTGAGGTCGGCCTGCCGGGCCGCCCACGACAAGGCGTCGAGCGAGGACGGGGACCCGTCGATGCCGACGACGATCCTGCCTGAGCCGGGCGCCTGTGCAGGTGTCATTGCTTTCTCTCCTTCTGCCTTCATGTCCGATCGCTCCTGCTAGGTGGCGAGCGGCACCGTCCACGTGAGCTGCGTTCCACCGCCGGGGACGTCGTCGACGATGAGAGTCCCGTGGAGCTTCTCTGCTCGCCGCCGGAGGTTCGGGATTCCGAGGCCGCCGCTGACCGACGGCGCGCCGGAGATCCCGACTCCGTCGTCGGTGATCGTCAGGCGGCACGACGTGTCGCCTGCGTCCACGCTGACCGAGACACGTGTGGCCTGGGCATGCTTGCCGACGTTGGTGAGAGCCTCGCGGATCGTCGCGAGCAGGTGCTCCGTGATCTGGGCGTTGATGCTGGCGTCGAGCGGCCCTTCGAACATCACGTCGATCTCGCAGCCGACGACCGGCCGCAGCTCGCGCGTCAGGGTGGTGATGTCGTCGCGGATGCCCCGGCTGTCGTCGCCCATCCCGAGCTCGTAAATGGTGGAACGGACCTGTGTGATGACACGGTCGATCTCGGCCACGGCGCCCCCGAGCTGGTCCGCCGCGGCGTCGGGCATGCGCGCCGCCATGCCCTGCAGGGTGAGCCCGAGCGCGAAGAGCCGTTGGATGACGGTGTCGTGGAGGTCCCGTGCCATGCGGTCCCGGTCTTCGTAGACGGCCGACCGGCGCACCCGGTCGTGGAGCCGTGCGTTCTCGATCGCGATGCCGGCCGCCTGCGAGAGGGCCCCGACCAGCGCCTCGTCGTCGTGGGTGAACTCGGACCAGCCCACCTTGTCGGCCAGGTACAGGTTCCCGTAGACCTCCTCGCGCACCTTGATGGGCACGCCCAGGAAGGACGTCATCGGAGGGTGGTTGGGCGGGAAGCCGAAGCTGTCAGCGTGGTTCCCGATCTCCGGGATGCGCAGCGGCTTGGGGTCGGCGATGAGCAACCCGAGCACACCCCGGCCCGTCGGGCGGGGACCGATGGTCGCCTCCTGCTCCTCGGAGAGCCCCACCGTGATGAATTCCGAGAGGGCCTGCTTCTCTTCGTCGAGCACGCCCAGCGCCCCGTAACGCGCGCCGGTCATGGACCGCGCCTCCTCGGCCACGTGGCGCAGGACCTCGGGCAGCTCGAGGTTCGACTCGATCAGCAGCGTGGCCTCGAGCACCCGGCGCAGCTTGGTCGGATCCTCGATCGCACGGAACGGCACCGAACGGAGTCTACCTATTGCTCCGACTATTGCTCCGAGGAGCGCCGTTCGTGGTGAGTAGCCGAGGACCCGTCCGAAATGGGAGGATGACGCCCGTGAGTCTGAGTGTGTTCCTCCTCGACGACCATGAGGTCGTCAGGACGGGTCTTCGCGCCCTCCTCGAGGCCGGCGACGACATCAAGGTGGTCGGCGAGGCGGGGACGGTCGCGGAGGCCCTGGCCCGGATTCCGCCCACCAAACCCGACGTGGCCATTCTCGACGTGCGCCTGCCCGACGGGAGCGGGGTCGAGGTCTGCCGGGAGATCAGGTCGAGCTACCCGGAGATCGCGTGCGTCATGCTCACCTCGTACGCCGACGACGAGGCGCTCATCGCCTCCATCATGGCGGGGGCGGCCGGCTACGTGCTCAAGCAGGTGGGCAGCCTAGACCTGCTCGACAGCATCCGGCGCGCCGGCGCTGGTCAGTCGCTGCTGGACCCCGCCTTGACCGAACGGGTGCTCGAACGCCTCCGCGACGGGCCCAAGGTCGATCCCCGCATCGCAAGTCTCACGCCGCAAGAGCGCCGCATCCTCGACCTGATCGCGGAGGGGTACACGAACCGCCAGATCGCCGAGACCATGTACTTGGCCGAGAAGACCGTGAAGAACTACGTGTCGAACCTGCTCGCCAAACTCGGAATGGAGCGTAGGACCCAGGCCGCCACGTTCGCCGCCCGGCTCAACGAGCGTTCGGAGCAGGAGTCTCGAACCGACGCCACCGGCACCTGAGCCTGACGCATCAGGAAGGCTCGGGTACGGGCTCCTCGGCGCCGGTGGCCGTCTGCAGGCTGATCCCGAGCTGGTGCAGCGCACGCTCGAGGCGCTCGCGCTCCTGTTGGGGCTGTTCGAAGCGACTCGGGTCGGTGTCGATGCCGACCAGCCGGGCCAGATCGAGCAGGGCGACGTCGTACCCGACGTGCAGCGCCAGCACGACGGGGACCGTGTCCGGGTCCATGCCCGGCTGAACCCCTTGCTCCAACTCACTGCGGCACCGGAGCACCTCGTCGAGGGCACTGCGCTCAGTCGCGCTCGGTTCGGGTGTCGGGCGCTGGCCGGAAACAGTCTCGAGAAGTTCGGTGTACATCGACATTGGCGACCCAGTCAGATCCTGCCGATCACGCGCCACCAGCGGGCCAACCGGCGGGTCCTGCTCCTTTCTCGTTCGGTCACATCGCTCGTTCGGGACGCGAGAAATCATGCGCCAACTGACCCGGCTCTGTGCAGGGCCGGAGGTCACAATGGCTCGGCATGCATCCCCCGGGGGGACCTTCGGCCCTACCCGCCACGCCCTGCCGTGCCGACAATTCTCTGTCAGAGGGCCGGCATTGCCGGCAGGCGCACTGAAGGGAGCCAGGTGATACTTCTCGACCAGTCGCCGTTGGTAGCAGTCAGCGCCTCGACGGCGGACAGCTCCATCCGTGAGCTGGTCGACGAGGCCTGGCACGACGACGTGGCGCTCGAGATGTGGATCGACGTGACAACCGAGCCGGTTGCCATCCGGCTGGCCGGCGTGCTCGACGTGTCGACGGGGGCCAACCTGTTCAACGTGATCGCGGACTGCTTGGACCAGGGGCAGAGGGACTTCAATCTCGACACAGATGAATTGCGTATGGAGGCGACGGGGTGCCAGGTGATGGAGCGGATCCGTCGGCAGATCGACGGAGCCGGCGGCCATCTGTACTGGGATCACCACGCTCCCGCGTGAGCGACGTGATGGGATCACCGTTGTGCCTGCGTGCGACGAGTGCGTGCATGGCCGCACTGTCGACGCGACAGCGGCATGACTGACGATCGGGACACGCCACCGGTGCGGGTCGTCGAGACCCATATCTCCGTGCTCGTGTTCGTGGGGGACAGGGTCTACAAGCTCCGCAAGCCGGTTCACTTCGACTTCCTCGATTTCTCTGATCGCGCGGTACGGGAGGCCGATTGCCGGCGTGAGGTCGAGCTGAACCGCCGGCTGGCGCCCGACGTGTACCTGGGCGTGGCCGACATCGAGATGGACGGCGTCGCGATCGACCACATGGTCGTCATGCGGACCCTGCCCGACGAGCGGAAGCTGGCCACACTCGTGCGCGAGGGCGCCGAGGTCGAGGGATGGCTGGAACGAGTCGCGACGACCCTCGCCACGTTCCATGCGGGGGCGGCACGATCCTCCGCAATCTCCGCAGCGGCCACCGAGCAGGCCCTGGAAGCCGTCTGGGACGCCAACTTCGAGGAGACGCGGCGCTTCGTCGGCACCGTCCTGGATACCTCGTCGGACGAGGAGATCCGCGCCACGACCGCCCACTGGTTGCAGGCGCACGCGGCGCTCCTGGCCGACCGCATCGCATCGGGGTGCGTCTGTGACGGCCACGGTGACCTCCAGGCCGAGGACATCTTCTGCCTCGACGACGGCGTACGCATCCTCGACTGCATCGAGTTCTCCGACCAGCTCCGCTACGGCGACGTGTGCGCGGACGTGGCCTTCCTCGCCATGGACCTCGACCGCCTGGGGCGGCCCGACGCGGCCGAGCGTTTCGTTGCCGACTACGAGTCCCGGGTGGGGGCGGTCCTGCCGAGACCGCTCCTCCACCACTACATCGCCCAACGTGCCTACGTGCGGACCAAGGTGGCCTGCCTGCAGTACGAGCAGGGGGTCGAAGGCTGCGATCACGCCGCCCGTGAGCTGCACGACCTGGCCCTCCGCCACGCTCGCCGGTCCCGGCAGGTGCTCGTGCTCGTGGGAGGCCTCCCGGGCACCGGCAAGAGCACGCTGGCGGCCGGTCTGGCCGCCGAGACCGGGTGGACCCTGCTGCGCTCGGACGAGGTCCGCGGGGAACGGCGGCGCACCGAAGGATCCGGACCAACCGACGGAGCGCTCGATGCGGGCCGCTACGCCCCCGAAGCCGTCCGCGCCGTCTACGAAGATCTCCTTCGCCGGGCCGGACGCCACCTCGAATCGGGTGACCCGGTCATCCTCGATGCGTCGTGGATCGACGCCAGGCGCCGCGCCGAGGCGGCGCGGGTGGCCGCCGACACCGGGAGCGAGCTGCTGGAGCTCCGTTGCACCTGTGCCGACTCGGTGGCGACAGCGCGGATCGACGCCCGGCGCCGTGAGGGCCGTGACGCCTCCGAGGCCACCCCCGGGGTCCGGGCCGCCATGGCCGGAAAGATGGATGCCTGGCCGTCGGCCACCACGATCGACACCACGAGCCGCACGGCTGCCGAGAGTGTCTGGTGGGCCCTCCGGGAGCTGGCGTCCCCAAGGTGACCAGGGGCTTAGGTCCCATGGAACTGGAGGCGTTCGGCCCTAGGGGCCACCTCGGCGGTGCGGTCCAATGGCTGCAACTCGCCGAACCACCCGCACCACCCACCGCTCCCAGCGCCCGTCTCTCAGCCCGTACGTCCTCGATGACACCGCGCTGACGCTGTCGGAGATCCGTCAGGCACGGTCCGAGGGCGACGTCCCAGCCGGCCGATGACGGCCCACCGGTGGGAGTGGGGACGTTCGGCCCTATCTGCGCAGCAGTCCCCGGGACACGCTGACTGTGTCGTAACGGCCCTGATCACGATGGAAGAAGGAGGCTCGCCATGACGGCAGACCCCGGTGGGGCGGCAAGCGCCTCGGAGCAGCAGAAGTCGAAGGTCGTTGATTCGATGACCGGAACCCTCGACCAGTGGAAGGCCCGGATCGACGAGCTCAAGGTCCAGGTTGACCTCGCCAAGCTCGACGCCCGTGAGCGTGCGACGAAGCAGCTCGAGATCGCGCAGAACGCATACCTCGCCGCCTATTCGAAGCTCCGCGAGGCCGGACGTGACGCGACGGTGAACGCCGACACTCTCCGGGACGGTGTCCAGAAGCTCCTGCAGGACGTCAAGGACGCCATCGAGGCGGCGCAGGCCGTCATCTCCCGCGGCTGAGCCTGGCGGACGCGGTCAGCGGGCTGAGCGACAGGTGTGCCCGACCGTGGCGTCGCCGCCCGGGATTCCTGACACGGAGCCGAGAGTGCCGCCCGCCGCGCGGTCAGCCGCCATGGAGGAGGCGGGATGCCGCTCGCGGCCCTGATCCTCAAGAACCTCTGGTCCAAGAAGGCGAGGTCGATCGGCATCGCCTTCGCCATCAGTGTCGCAGTCATGACCGTCGTGACGCTCACGGTCGTGAGCAGCGGGCTCGAGGCTTCGGCAGCGGCGGTGCTGACCCTGGGGCACGCCGACTTCACGGTGGCACAGAACGGTGTCTCGGAGGTGCTGTACTCCAGCCTGGACGAGAACCAGCTGCGCGATGTCCAGTCGACGCCTGGTGTGAAGAGCGCGGTCGGGGTCCTGCTCGAGACACAGCGCATCAACGCGGACAACCCCCTGTTCATTGAGATCGGCATCGCACCCGACGAGCTGAGCCAGTTCGGTGTCACCGTGGTCGCGGGCCGGCCGTACCAAGAGACGGCCATCCACGAGATGATGCTGGGCTGGCGCGCCGCACAGGACTTCGGGCTCCACGTCGGCGACCGCTTCGACGCCAACGGGACCTGGAACACCGTGGTGGGGATCTACTCGACGGGCATCTCCTACGGCGACCTGGGCGGGATGTTCCCGCTCACGGCGATCCAGACGTACAACAGGGTCCCCGGATCGGTCACCCTGATCTTCGTCAACGTCCTCCCGGGTGCCTCCGTGACCAAGGTGGAGAAGGCCATCACCTCGGCTCACCCGGAGATGACGACGATCCAGACCGCAACGCAGTTCGGCCGAGCCGACCGAAACCTCGTGTTCCTGCAGGCGGCCGCGACCGGCAGCACCATCCTCGCCATCCTGATCGGCGCCGTCATCGTCGGGAACACCATGCTCCTCTCCCTCTTCGAGCGAACGAGAGAATTCGGCCTGCTGCGGGCTATCGGCTGGACCCGCAGCCGGGTGGTCTCGCTGGTGGTGGGAGAAGGTGTCGTCCTGGCCGTCGTGGGCGCCATCGCGGGGGTTGCCCTGTCCTTCGCGGCGACCGCCGCGCTCGAGAGCCTTCCGCAGCTCCGCGGCGTGCTGCACGCGAACTACACGAACCAGGCCTTCTGGAGGGGTCTCTACACGGGGCTCGGGATGGCCGTCATCGGCGCGCTGTACCCCGCTCTCCGCGCCGCCAACTTGACGCCGCTCAAGGCGTTGAGCCGTGAGTGAGTCCGTGGCCGGCACGGTGCCGGCGATCGAGGTGCGCGGGCTGGAGAAGACCTACGACGACGGGTTGATCCGCGCGCTCGACGGTGTGGACCTCACGGTGGCCGCCCGCGAGTTCGCGGCGATCACGGGGCACTCAGGGTGCGGGAAGTCGACACTGCTCCATCTGATCGCGGCGCTCGACACGCCCACCGATGGTTCCATCAGCGTCAACGGGCACGACGTGGTGCACCTGCATCACGCCAGCCGCTTCCGACGCGAGGAGGTGGGGCTGGTGTTCCAGCTCCACAACCTGCTGCCCCGGCTCTCCGTCCGCGAGAACGTGGAGATCGCCATGTCCGGGTCGCGTCGCCCCCACCGCCAGCGCGCTCCCTACGCCGGCGAGCTCCTCGCAGATGTGGGCCTCGGGGGTCTCAGCGACCGCCTGCCGACCCAGCTGTCCGGTGGCGAGCGCCAGCGAGTCGCCATAGCGCGGGCGCTGGCCAACGATCCACCCGTGCTGTTGGCCGACGAGCCGACGGGCAGCCTCGACAGCGCCTCCGTCGACGTGGTGCTCGCTCTCTTCCGGCGGCTGAGGCAGGAGCGGGAGACGACGATCGTGTTGGTGACCCACGACGAGGCGGTGGCGAGCGCCGCCGATCGCATCGTCCACATGGTCGACGGACGCGTGATCTCCGGCGATGGAGCGGAGGCCGGTGGGGGCGAGCTCCGACCGACGACCTGACGAGACCGGTCAGGCCTGGGGCGGAGGAGCCTGGTGGACCTCTTTCGAGGCCTCGCTGTCGCTGTGCAGCATGATGTCGGCGAACTTCGCATAGAGGGCCATCGGTTCCTGCGACCGGACGATGACGCCGAAGAGCTCAGCCATGGAGACGAGGCCGCTGGGCCGGTCGGAGATGTCGAGCACGACGAGATGCCGAATGCCGAGGCTGACCATGAGCGCGGCCGCCTCGGCGACGCTGGCCGACGGGGGCGCCCAGCTGGGGTGCGCCGAGGCGATCGTCGTGATCGGATCCCCCGGACCCTGGCCCTGAGCCAAGCCGCGGGCAAGGTCGAACTCGGTGACGACCCGCAACGGCGGCTCCTCGAGGATGGCGCAGGAGACGCCGTCGCGCACCATGGCGGATGCCACGTGCGCCAGGGTGTCGTCCGCAGACACCAGGGTAGGAGGTCGCAGATGCATGGCGCCGAGCGTCGCGTCGAGGCCTTCGAAGGAACGGTTGCTCATGGTCACACCCTCGGTGCTGGGACTGCCGGCCGGCAGCAGGGACATCGTCCGGCTCGACAGTACCGGGTACCCCTCAGAGCGCAGCCCTGGTGGGGCGAGCGGGCCAGAACCCCGGAATTGGAAAATGGCGACCGAGGGGGGTGGCCGCCATTCTCCAAGCACCGTTGTCTGGGAAGAGGAGGTGTCCTGCACATTCTGCAACCGGGACTGTGACCGGGCTAGAGCCAAAAGTAACGGATTGCAGCCGGTTGGCCCACCGCGGCGGGACCAATGGCCGTGGTCAGGCGGATGACCCGGTGCGAGAGTAGGACCATGCCCATCGTCTGCACCGCCCAGGAAGCCGTCGCCATGATCCGCCCGGTCGACATGATCGGGTTCGGGTTGGGTCCGGCCAACCCGGACACCTTCCTCACCGCCCTCGGTGAGCGGGACGACTGGCAGGACCTGCAACTCGGCGGTGCCCTCTGCCTCAACTTCTACGAGGTCTTCACCAAGGTGGGCGTCACCTACCGCTGTGGCTTCTTCGGTCCGGCGGAGCGGCTGCTGCACTCCATGGGCCACAGGATCGAGCTGGTGCCCGGCGGGTTCCGTCAGATGGCCCCGATCCTCGCCAAGTTCTCACCCCGCGTGATGGTCGTGCAGGCTGCCCCGTCAGACGAGTACGGCAACGTGAACCTCTCCCTTCACATGGGCGCCACCCGGCCCGAGTTGATCCGTGCCGGCCAGGACCCCGACCGGCTCCTCATCGTCGAGGTCAACCCCAACCTGCCCCGGACCAAGAGCCTGCCTCCCGAGTACGACAACACGATTTCGCTCGACCTCGTCGACGTGCTCGTCGAGACGAATGCCACACCCTTCGCCCTCACCGAGCCCCCGACCGATGAGGTCGACGCGGCGATCGCCCGCAACGCGCTCGCCTACATGAAGAACGGGTCCACCCTTCAGACCGGCATCGGCGCCATCCCCAACATCGTGGCGACGGAGCTAGCCAAGGGCCCCCTCGGCGGGTTCGGCATCCACTCCGAGATGTTCACCAACGGCCTCATGCGGCTGCACCAGGCGGGCAAGGTCACCAACGACGCCAAGGGGGTGTTCGACGGGGTCTCGGTCACCACGTTCGCCCTCGGCACCGCGGAGCTCTACGGCTGGCTCGACGGGAACCAGGAGGTCGCATTTCTCCCGGTGGAGACGGTCAACGACCCCACCGTCATCGCCAGGAACGCCAACCTGGTTTCCATCAACGGTGCACTGTCGGTCGACCTCTACGGGCAGGTGGTGGCCGACAACATCGGCGGCCGGCAGGTCTCGGGCGTCGGCGGGCACGAGGACTTCGTGGCCGCGGCGGAGCTGCACCTCGATGCCCATTCGCTCATCTGCCTCCACTCGACGGCGGTACTCGGCGGTGAGGTCGTGTCCCGGATCGTCGGGCTCCTGCCCGAAGGCTCGGTCGTCTCCACGCCACGCCACCACACTGGCGTCGTCATCACCGAGTTCGGCGCGGCGGAGCTCACGGGTCTGACCGTGAACGAGCGTGCCCACCTGTTGGTGGAGATCGCCCACCCCGACTTCCGCGACGACCTGCGCAAGCTCGCCGACGAGCTCGGGCGGGCTTGACGCCTCACCCCGGCGGCAGCCCCCAGGCTCAGCCGGCGGACACCGGTGGTGGCTTGTTCGGCCACTCGCGGAAGGTGGCCTGGTGCCGCCCGATCTCACCGATGATCGCATCGATGTAGACGAGCTTGCGGATCATGTACGAGCGCGTCTCCTTTGGGTCGAGGTACAGGTTGTACAGGCGGCCGTAGCCGTAGCGCTGCACCACGCCCGTGAAACCACCGGGATTGAGGACATCCGTGTCGCCGTCGGAGATGGAGGACAGCATGTACTTGTACTCACCCACCCGGAGTGCCGAGAACTGCGACGTGAGCCAGTAGTGCTGGAACTTCCGGTTGGAGACGCCGTCGCGGTCGTCGGAGGCCAGAAGGAACGAGAGCTGGTCGACCGCGTCGATGTAGCGGTCGGCCGGTATCCGCTCGGGAGCGGCAGCCATGGAGAGGCACGTGGCGAAGAGATCGAGCAGGTGGACGAGTCCGTCGCTGGCGCGACCGGGCTGAATCATGCCGGGCCACGACACGATGGCCGGGACGCGCACGCCGCCCTCCCATGTTGATCCCTTCGCACAACGAAAGGGGGTGAAGGCCGAGTCCGGCCAGGTCTCCATTTCGGGACCGTTGTCGGACGAGATCACGACCATCGTCGACTCGAGTTGCCCGGTGCGCTCAAGAGCGGCCACCAGACGTCCGCAGATGGCGTCCAGTTCGACGATGGCGTCCTTGTAGGGATGCCGTGCCGGGGAGCGACCCAGGAAGTCGGGATGCGGGTAGTTGTCGAAGTGCGCTCCCCGGGTGCAGTGGTAGAGGAACCAGGGATCAGCAGAACCGGCCATGCGCTCGATGAATTGCTCCGAGTACGAGCACCATTTGTCGTCGAGCAGGGAGAGGACCGGGACGGTGACTTCCTCGACCTCTTCGATCGGCCCGTTGCGGGTCGCGTGGACGAAGCACTTGTTGAACGGCATGTTCTTGACCCACTCGGTGCGATCCTCGCTGTAGACGACCTCGGGGAAGAAGTACGGGTCCCGCCACTCCGTGTACATGTCCGACACCGACAAGAAACCGTAGAAGTCGTCGAACCCGACGTTCTGTGGCTGGCTCTCCTGGTTCTCTCCCATGTGCCACTTCCCGACTGCCTGCGTCACGTAGCCGGCGTCGGAGAGGAGCTGCGGGAGTGTGATTTCCCCGCTGAGCCCGCCGGGCATGCCGTACATGGGCGGAACCAGGAGACCGTGTCGCATCGGTAGCCGGCCCGTCATGATGGAAGCCCGGGTGGGTGTGCACGACGGTTCGCTGTAACACGACGTCAGGAGCAGACCCTCCCGCGCGATCCGGTCGACGTTCGGTGTCGGCGCGCCTACCGCGACCCCGCCGCCGTAGCACCCAAAGTCTCCCCAGCCGACGTCGTCCATCAAGATCACGACGACATTCGGGCGCCGCCCGGTGCGCGTGAGGAACTCGTCCATCTTGGCCACGGCCGCCTCGTCGCGGCCGGGCACCACGAAAACGGGCTCCCGATTCGGACCGGGCACGTGCGTCACGCCCGTGACGGGGTCCACGCCCGATCCGCTGTCATGGCCTGACCTCGAGCCGCTCATCAGCTCGACGAGCACGCCTGGGTGTAGATGGCGCTCGGCACGAGGTGGCTCGAGCACGCGTTGCCTCGGTCGGCTACCGCCCACCCGGATCCTTGGGCCTGGAGGACGATGACCGCGTCGTAGGACGCCGAGCCGCTCCCGACGTTCACGTTCGCATAGGCCCATGTTCCGGAGCAGCCGAAGTTGTACACCGAGTTCACCGGGCCCGTGCTGGCCGAGCTCTTGGCGGCGGCCAGGATCGCGCTCTGGGTGCATGCCGCGCCGGTGGCCGCCGACGCGGTGGTCGTCGATGCTGCCGCCGCCGCCGCTGCCTTAGCGGCTGCCGCTGCCGCCGCCGCCGCAGCCGCCTTCGAGTTCGTCGTCGTCGTCGCAGCGGCCGTCGACGTGGTGGTCGTGTTGGCGGACTGGTTGCTTGGGCTGCTGGAGC
>CAYWDQ010000023.1:0-30646 GCA_964457065.1 uncultured Acidimicrobiaceae bacterium
GGGGGCGAGCAGGATCGAGTCATTGCGGTTCGCACCGTCGCTCACCCAACCGATCGGCACCCCGTTGGCGTCGGTGGCCAGTGACCATTTCCATCCGGTCTTGCCTCGATCGGTCGGGTTCGGCCCCGTCCCCTCGCCGCCGGCCGGTGCCTTGTGCAGCGAACCGTCGAGCGACACATCGGAGAAGTCCAGGCCGATCACCTTGTCGAAGGCAGCGATGGCCTCTTCGACCAGGTACTGACACGCACCGGCGGCCAGCCACTCGTCACGTCGGCGCCGCAGCGTCGTCTCGCTCCCCTTGCCGAGCCTTCCGGCCACGTCCCAGCTGCACCCGGTGACCAGGCGGAACAAGATGGCTTCGAAGCAGTCACGGTCAGAGACGCGGGGCCGGTGACAGCCCAACGGGTGCGCGGCTTGACTGCGTTCGGGCAGGTAGGCGGCAAAGGATGCCCAGACGGCGTCGACGACAGCTGGGTCAAGTGCAAGCATGGGACCTCCACTGGTTCGTTGGGTTGGGACAAGCAGCCGGATCATGTCCGGTCCGAGCCAACGACCGGTGGACCTTTCTTCCTGCTCATCGCCGGTCCACCCCCAACGCGCACCCGGCGGTGACAATGGCCCCACGGGAGGTGGTGGTCATGGCCAAGGTGAAGCGCAACGGTCCCTGTCCGTGTGGGAGCGGCCAGAAGGCGAAGCGGTGTTGCCCCGCACCGACACAGATCCTTGAAGCGCGGATCATCCCGCCCGAACTGATGACGGACCTGCTGCTGGAATTGTCCGACACGAGCAAGATCGAGATGCACGCCCTCTTCGAGCAGCTCATCTACCTGCCCGAGTTGGACCTGTCCCTCCAGGTGCCACTACCAGTCATCCGCACTCCCGACATCGATCGCGCAGTCCGCGCACTCATGGACGACGACACCGACGAATTCGATAGCGCTCTCGCTCAGGTGGTGCCCATCGTTGACACCGTGTGCAACCGACTCCTCCTTGTCCGAGCCGTGGTCATTCTTCGAGACGCCGGCAAGATTCCGCGAAAGCTGGCTGCCCTTGCCGTGCTCGAACTCGACCGCGAAGCCTCAACGTTCTTCATGTCATCGGTCGCTGAATCCCTCAGCCTCTTGGCCGGAGATCGGCGAACCCCGAGTGGACTCCTGGTGGCGGCCCATTAGGTCCCAAGCACGATCAAGGAAGGCGTCAACCTCGCCTATTGGCGCGCGCTCTTAGGCCATTGAGGCGAGCATCTCGTCGATCATCTCCACCGTCGTGTTGGGATGCAGGAAGGCGAAGCGGGCCACCGTCTCACCCTCCCAGCTGGTCGGGGTGACGAACCCGACCTGGTCGTGCAGCAGGCGGGAGGACCACGCGTCGTAGTCCGCCTTGGTCCAGCCGGGCCGGCGGAAGAGCACGATGGAGAGTCCCGGCTCGCGGACGAGCTCGACGTGGGGTAGCTCGGCGATCCGCTCGGCCGCCCTCTGTGCGATCGCGAGGCCCGCCTCGACGGCATCACGGTAGGCATCGAGCCCGTTGACGGCCATGGAGAACCACAGAGGCAGGCCGCGGGCCCGGCGCGTGAGGTGGAAGGCGTAGTCGCTCGGGTTCCACTCCTCGGGGTTCTCGCTGTGCAGCACCTCGAGATACTGGGCGTCCTGCGTGTGGACCGCCTTGGCCAGGTTCGGCTGGCGGTAGATCAGCGCGGCGCAGTCGAACGGGGCGAACAGCCACTTGTGGGGATCGACGATGAAGGAGTCGGCCCGTTCGAAGCCGGCGAACCGGGCCCGCTCGGATGGCGCGAACAGCGCGGCGGCACCGCCGTAGGCGCCGTCGATGTGGAACCACAGCGCGTGCTCGGCGGCCACGTCGGCGACTCCGGCCAGATCGTCCACGATCCCCGCGTTCGTCGTGCCCGCCGTGGCGACGACGGCGATGACGTCGTCGCCACGCTGATCCTCCCGCAGCGCCGCTCGCAACGCCTCGCCGGTGAGCCGGTGGTCCGCCGTCGGGACGGTCAGGGTGCCGACACCGAGGACGCGGAGTGCCTTGCCCACGGAGGAGTGCGCATCCTCGCTGATGGCGACGAGCGGGTGCTGGGGTGCATCGGAGTGGCGTCGGTGGGCTGCGGTGTCGCGGGCCACCATGAGCGCCGACAGGTTGCCGGCGGATCCCCCGGCCACGAAGCAACCCCCGGCATCGTCGGGGAGCCCGGCCTGCGCGGCCAGCACGCCGAGGGCCTGGTTCTCGGCGACGACGACGCCGGCGGCCTCGAGCCAGGAGGTGCCGTGCAGGGACGAACAGGAGACGAACATGTCGAAGAGCAGGGACGCCTTGGTGGGAGCGGCGGGGATGAACGAAAGGAAGCGAGGGCTGTCGCACGACACCACGGCGGTGGCCAGCTTGTCGATGAACAGCTTGAGCACCCCGGCCGCGTCGTTGCCCTCGGGCCTCATGAGGCCCGCCAGCTCGGAGCCGAGTGACTCGACCAGCCCCCCGAAGTCCAGCGCCACCGGATCTAGGGACAGCCGCTCCCGGCAAGCCGCGAAGATCAGGTCGGCCATTGCGTCGTCGTAATGGAACATCGCGCTCGTCATCGGGCGGGAGGTCCTTGGGGTCGGGGCCCGGAACGCCACGCCTCCTCGGCGCGGCTGGCCACCTCGTGCAGGGAGGCTCCTGTCGCGGCGGCGACGAGCGCAACGTCGTCGAACTCCGGCTTGGCGCGCCCGTTGGTGATCTTCATCCGGACGGTCATGCCGTCGACCGTGATCTGTGCCACCTGGCGCGCCACCGGCCAGCGTTCCACGGCAGTCGCGCGCACTCCCATGGTCCCGGTCACCCGCACGATCTCGGAACGGAGCGCGTCGAGGTGCGCGGCGTCCGTCAGGACGTGCAGCACGTGCCCCGGCCGGCCCTTCTTCATCGTGACCGGACTGACCCAGGCGTCGAGCGCGCCCGCATCGAGCACCGCCGCGACCGCGTGGCCCAGCTGCTCGCCGGTGACGTCGTCGAGGTTCGTCTCGAGCACCAGCGCGAGCTGGCCGGGGCCGACGGGGGTCGACGCGGCCCGTCGCCCGATCACCACCTGGGTGCAGTTCGGCAGGTCGGCCATTTCACCCGCGCCGCCGCCGAAGCCCGACGCGGTGACGACCATGTCGGGGAGCGGCCCGAACGACGAGCACAGGGTGGCGAGCAGCGCGGCGCCCGTGGGTGTGGTCAGCTCTATCCTGACGTCTCTTCCGTAGGTGGGGATCCCCTCCAGCAGCCGCACGGTGGCCGGCGCGGGATTGGGCAACCAGCCGTGTGCGCTCCGCACGGTGCCGCTGCCGGTGGCCACCGGTGACGCGTGCACCTCGTCGACACCGAGCACCTCGAGCGCGACGGCCGTCCCCACCACGTCGATGATCGCGTCGTGCCCCCCGACTTCGTGGAAGTGCACTTGGTCGACGGGCCGCCGGTGCAGGGCGGACTCGACCGCGGCCAGCGAGCGGAACACGGCCAGCGCCCGCTCCGTGACCCGCGCCGGCAGTGCGGCCTCCTCAATGAGGGCAGCGATGACCCCATGGGTGCGGACCACCACGTCGTCCCCGCTCACGATGGCGCGCGTGCATGCGATGCCACCCCGCATGCCCCGCTCCACCTGGAGGTCCCAGCCGGGAAGGGCCAGCCGGCTCAGCAGGCCGCGGACCTCGTCCACATCGGCGCCGGCGTCGAGGAGCGAGCCGAGCGCCATGTCCCCGGCGATGCCGGCGAAACAGTGGAACCAGGCCACCGTCCGGTCATCGGATTGAGAACTCGTCACGGCAGGAGCCGGGCGATGGCGCATGCCGCGCCGTAGCCGTTGTCGATGCCCACGACGGTGATGCCGGACGAGCAGGCGGTGAGCATGGTGAGCAGCGCAGTCACGCCCTCGAGCGCGGCGCCGTAGCCGGTGCTGGTCGGCACGGCGACGACCGGTGCCGGAGTCAGGCCGCCCACCACGCTGGCCAGCGCGCCCTCCATGCCGGCGATCACCACGACGGCGTCGGCCATCGCAATGGTGTCGAGCTCGGCCAGCAGCCGGTGCAGCCCGGCGACACCACAGTCGGCCAGCAGGGTCGGCGCGAACCCGAGCGCGTCCAAGACGGCCGAGCACTCGGCGGCGACGGGCAGGTCGGCGGTCCCGGCCGTGACCACGACGACGGAGCCATCCCGACGCGGCGCCGGCCGGAAGACGACCGTTGAGAAGGCGCCGCTCTCTGTGATGGCGGGGGGGCCCAGTCCGAGGGAGCTGGCCGCCGCGGCGACCGCCTTCACCTGGGCTTCCACCGCCCGCGTGAGCAGGACGGGGCTGTCGGTCGCGCCCAGGAGCTCCACGACCACAGCGGCGGCATGCTCGGGCGACTTGCCGGGGCCGTAGACGGCCTCGGGCATGCCGAGGCGTAGGTCGCGATGGTGGTCCACGCGGGCGAACCCCAGGTCCGAATAGGGCAGGCGGCGCAATTGCCGCACGGCGTCGTCGGGCGCGCACTGGCCCGCCGCGACCTGTTCGATGAGCACACGAAGCGAAGAAGCGTCCATGACCTGCTCTATCCTGCCCAACTGTGAACCCGCCTGCGACCACGGTCGCCTACTTCGGCCCAGTTGCCACCTTCACCCATGAGGCGGTGGTGACCCAGCCGGACCTGGTCACGGCGGACCTGAGGCCTCTCGGATCGATCACAGCCGTGCTCGAGGCGGTTGCCCACGGTGAGGCCGACCTCGGGTTCGTGCCCATTGAGAACGCCATCGAGGGCACTGTGAGCGCCACCATCGACGGGCTCATCCACGACGTCGACCTGCACATCCAGCGGGAGGTCGTGATGGACATCCATCTCCACCTGATGGCTCGTCCGGGCACCGGGCTCTCCGACATCAGATCGGTGTCGTCCTACCCCCATGCCCTCGCCCAGTGCCAGAAGTACCTGGCCGAGGCCCTGCCCGCGGCGGAGCAACGGGCTGCGAACTCCACCGCCGACGCGGCGCGCGTGCTCGGGGAGTCCGGCCCGCCCGACGCGGCGGCGATCGCGCCCCGGCTCGCCGCCGAGCGCTACGGCCTCGTCATCGTCGCCGAGGACGTGGAGGACCATCCGGACAATCAGACCCGCTTCGTCCTCCTCGCCCGGATCCGGGTCCCGAAGCCGACGGGCCATGACAAGACCAGCATCGTCTGCTTCCAGCGGGCCGACCATCCGGGCAGCTTGCACGGCATCCTCGGCCAGTTCGCGGCGCGCAACATCAACCTGACCAAGCTCGAGTCACGCCCGACGAAGCAGGGGCTCGGCGACTACTGCTTCGTGATCGACCTCTCCGGTCACGTCGGCGATGAGGTCGTGGCCGACTGCCTGCGTGACCTCCATGCCGGGCTGGCCGGCGTCAAATTCCTCGGTTCGTACCCTGCGGCGGGGGAGCACGGAGCCGAGCAGCGGCGTCAGGCCGATGCCGCCTGGCAGGCCGCCGACGACTGGCTGCGCGGGCTGCGGGGGTCTATCGAGTGACGGGCTGCGCGGGGTTGTGCTCGAGCGACCCCGGCAGGCGGCGCGCGACGACCAGGGCCAGGACGGCCGCCAACGCCGCGACCGCGAAGGCGATCACCACGCCGCCGGCGATCGGCCGGGAGCCCCTCGACATGGCGGCGACGGCCGCCCCACCGATGCCCACACCCAACGCGATCCCCAGCACGTCGGCGAGATTGAGCGATGCGGAGGCCCATCCCTCGCGACCCGACGGTGCGGCGCGCATCATCATCAGCGAAATCGGCGCGTAGCTGAGGCCCATGCCGAACCCTGCGACCGACCAGGCGACGAAGGCCTCCCACACCGGCACGCCGGGACGGAGTTGCCAGGCCATGCCGGCCGTCCCGGCCAGGATCAGCAGCAACCCGCTCCGCACCAGACGTGTCCCCTCCCACTGCTGGTTCAGGCGGGCCTGGAGCCACGAGCCTGCGGTCCAGGCCAGCGTCGATGCGGTGACGACCGCGCCGGCCATCAGCGTGCTGTGGTGGCGCACCGTCGTGATGGTCAGGGTCACGTAGGCGTCGGCCCCGAAGAAGGCGAAGGTGAGGAGCCCGCGGCTCAGAATGGTGGCAGGAAGTCCCCGGGCGCCGCGCAGCGTGCCTGGCGGGAGCAGACGGCGGAGCGGGGCCAGGCCGACGAGCAATGCGACGGCGGCCAAGCCCAGCCCGATGAGCACGTCGCGTGATCCGAGCGCCGCGAGGACGATGGCCGCACCGACCGCGGTGCGGACGGCATCGGCGACCCGGTGTTCGTCCGCCGGCGCAGCATCCGGTCGGCCGAGCCGCAGGAGCGCGGGCACGGCGATTGGTCCGGCCACGGCGACCAGCGGGATCAGGCCGAGGAACACCCAGCGCCACCCGAAGAGATGCGCGACCGCCGCCGCCACGCCCGGTCCGACGATGCCCGGTACGACCCACGCGGTCGACAGCACAGCCATCATCCGCGCCCGTTGCGCCTCACGCAGGCTGCGGCCGATGGCGACATAGGCAACGGCCGGAACGGCTCCCGCGCCGAGACCCTGGAGGCAACGCCCGCCGACGAGCACCCACATGGAAGGGGCCAGTCCGGCCACGAGAAGTCCGGCCGAGAACAGCGCCAGACCGGCGACGTAGGGGCGCGTCGGCCCGTGACGGTCGGCGTCGCGTCCCGCCACGACGATCCCGATGAGGGAGGCGAGCTGGAAGCTCGCGAAGACCCACCCGTAGAGCTCCAACCCCTTCAGGTCGCGGGCCACCTCCGGCATCACGGTGACCACCGCCAGTGCCTCCGACGCAATGAACGTCACGGAGAGCACGAGCCCGAGCGTCAGGGCTCTCCTCTGCGGTGCCCACAGTCCGTCTCCCGAAACGCCCCGGCCCACGACGGGGAGACTACGGCCGGGAGCCGCTGGTACTCTGCGGCGGGAGGGCACATGGCGCTGCAGACCATCGACGTCGACCAGCATCTCTTCGAATCGAGGACGACCTGGTCCGATCACATCGATCCCGCCCAGCGTGCGGACGCACTGTCCATCTCGGACGACGATGCGGGGTGGCCCTGGCTGACGTGGCGGGGCCAGCTCCTCACCCCGCTGGAGGTTCCCATCCCGGAACGATCGGCCCTGATCGGCGCGGACAGGCTGCGGAGGCTCCGGGGTGAACGGGCCCCGACACCCTTCGAGGAGCTCGTCCCGTCGTCGTACCGACTCGCCGGCCCGCGTCTGGCGTCGCTCGACGAGTTCGGGGTGGACGCTGCGGTCATGTTCCCGAACTACGGCCTCTTGTGGGAGCAGCGACTGTCGTCGGACCGCGTCGCACAGCGGGCCAACGCACGGGCTTACAACCGCTACATGGCCGACGTCTGCAGTGAGGGTGCCGGACGACTCTTCGGTGTGGCACACGTGCTGCTGCACGACCCGGCCTGGGCGGTGGAGGAGATCAGGCGGGTGCGGGCCCAGGGCGTCCGTCTGGCCATGATCGCTCCCGCGCCCGTGGACGGGAAGCCGCTGTCGCACCCTGACTTCGACCCGGTCTGGGCCGCCTTCAGTGCCGAGGGTGTGGCACCGGTGTTCCACGTGTCGGAGTTCGAGAGCCCGCTCCACCCTGCCTGGCGCCAGGGTGAGCAGGAGGATGGCGAGCAGCTGTTCGATTCGATCTTCTTGTACCTCGCTCCTGCTATTGCCCTCGCCAACCTCATCCTGCACGGAGTGCTCGAACGATTCCCCGACTTGCGCATCGGCGTGGTCGAGTTGACGGCGAGCTGGGTGCCGAGCTTCCTCCTGCACATCGACGGAGCGTCGGACTTCTACACCCTGCGTCATGGTGAGCCGTTCCGCAATCTGGCCGAGCGCCCGTCGGACTACTTCCTGCGCCAGGTGCGGGTGGCAGCGCTCCCCTACGAGATGCCCAACCGGCTCGTTCCCAAGGTGGGTGACGAGACGTTCATGATCGGCAGCGACTGGCCCCACGCGGAAGGTGTTGCCGATCCCATGGCTGCGGCCGAGCGTGCAGTGGCGGGGCTGACCGGCCCGGCCCGCCGGAACATCCTGGGAGCCAATGCCGCATGGCTCCTCGGCCTGTGACCATCGACCTCGAGGCGTCGGCCGCCGAGCGCGAGCGGTTGCGCACGAAGTACCTCGAGGAACCGGCCGGGCGTCCGGCGTCGAAGGCACGCGGCATCCACCACGTGGCGCTCCTGTGCTCCGACGTGGAGCGGACCATCCGCTTCTACCAGGAGCTGCTCGGGTTCCCACTCGTCGAGCTGTTCGAGAACCGGGACTATCAGGGCTCGACGCACCTCTTCTTCGATCTGGGCCACGACAACACGCTGGCCTTCTTCGACTTCCCGGACCTGGGCCTCGGGCCCTACGCCGAGGTGCTGGGTGGTTTCCACCATCTCGCCATCTCCGTCGACAGGGCACAATGGGACGCGGCCCGCGCCCGGCTCGAGGCGGCCGGGGTCTCGACACAGATAGAGAGCGAGATCTCCCTGTACTTCGCGGACCCCGATGGGGTACGGCTCGAGCTCATCGCCGAGAGCCTCGGCTCCCTGTACGGGACCCCACTGCACTGATGGCCGTCACGGGATTGGCCAACCTGGCCGTCAAGGTCATCGACCTCGAGGAGGCCTGCGCCTGGTACAAGGCCGCCGGTGCCAGCGTGACCGAGCCGGTCGCGTGGGAGAACGGACGCCGGGCTGACGTCAAGCTCGGCGCGCTGGACCTGACCCTCTTCACGCGAGCGATCTACGAGGACGCCTGCGCACTGCCAGACGAGTGCTTCCTGCATCCCGCCCTGTTCGTGGACGACCTCGACGCGGAGCTGGAGCGCCACGACGTCCTGTGGGGCCCGCGGACGGTCAGCGGCGCGTTCGGAACCCGCCGGATCGCCTTCGTGGAGGCTCCCGGCGCCATCCGTCTCGAGTTCATGGAGCAGCTGCAAGAGCCTCCGGGCTGACCTTCCCGACCTCGATCACGAGGGGAAAGGGGGCACGCCGTGGTGACCGAGCGGTCGGCCTTCCCGGAAGCGCCATCCCTTCGCGCCCGCACGCCGGCATGTGAGGATTTCGCCCGGGACCCGAGCTCACAGGAGGACTGGGATGACGACGACGACGATCGATCCGGCCGCGCCGCCGAAGCACGGCTACACCAAGGACGGGACACCCGTCTATGCCCACACGCACCGCTACCTGAAGATGGACACAATCGCGCAGCGGATCAACGCCGCCGTCGGCCTGAGAATCACCGTCCTGGTCGGCACCATGTGGTGCGCCTACATCTTCGCGATCATCGCGTTCGTGAGCCTGCCTTCGACCATCAAGCAGCACAGCGCCACGGTGATCGTGCTGTGGCTGTCGTCGGAGTTCATTCAGCTCGTCCTGCTGCCCATCATCATCGTCGGGCAGAACATCCAGTCGAGGGCGGCGGACGCCAGGGCGACCAAGACCTTCGAGGACGTCGAGGACGCCCGCCAGAAGATCGAGCACGCCATCACACTGCTCGATGTGAACACCGAAGGCGGCCTGCACGACGCCGTCGCCATCATCGTCGCCGCCATCAACGCCAAACCCGCGCCCGGGCCAGCGGCGACGTGATCGGCCGGAGAGCCGTGGTCAGGCTTCGTCGAGCTCGAGTCGGGAGGCGGGTCCCGGACCTGGATCTCTCGACGAGGAAGACCCGGTCTCGCGGGCCGATGTGACAGGCTCTGGCGACATGACGGAGCCATCCGTGGAGTTGCACAGGCCCGCAGCCCTTGCAGACGCGGTTCCCTATGCGTACGCCGCCACGACGAGGGGTCGCCCACTCCTGGTCTTCACCGCCGGGGCATGCCCGCTCGACGGGTCGGGAGCGACGGTTGCGCCGGGTGACGTGGTGGCCCAGGCCGAACAGGCAATGGTGAACCTCGGCGAGGCCCTGCACGCGGCCACGGCTCGACTCGAAGACGTCGTCAAGCTCACCGTGTACGTGGCCAGCGGCGAACGGGCGGAGCTCGTCGCCGCCTGGGGCATCGTGCGGCGGCACTTCGGGGCGCACGATCCCCCCTCCACCTTGCTCGGGGTCACGGCGCTCGGGTACCCCGACCAGCTGGTCGAGGTGGAGGCCATCGCCGCGCTGGCTGGTTGAGCCGAGAAATACCCGCCGGTGTGTCGAATCGGTCGGGTGCCGTTCGTATGGGAGGTGACCGCCGGCACTGGACCGGGGTCACCGAGTGACGGAGGCAGAGTGATGGGCAGGATCGTGGTCACTGAGTTCGTGTCGCTGGACGGGGTGATGGAGGACCCCGGCGGGTCCGAGGGCACCAGGCACGCAGGCTGGACCTTCCGCTTCACGCGGGGCCCCGAGGGTGACCGGTTCAAGCTCGACGAGGTGCTGGACGCCGAGGCGCTGCTGCTCGGACGGCTGACCTATGAAGGCTTCGCCCAGGCGTGGCCGACCATGCAGGACCCGGTGGGCTTCGCCGACAGGATGAACGCGATGCCCAAGTACGTGGTCTCCTCCACGTTGCGCGACGAGGACGCCACCTGGAACAACTCGACAGTCGTCAGGGGCGACGTCGGGAGCGAGGTCCGGGCGCTGAAGGACCGTCTGCACGGCGACCTCCTGGTCGCTGGTAGTGCGATGCTCTCACAGGCGCTCCTCGAGCAGGGCCTCGTGGACGAGCTCCGGTTGATGGTCTTCCCGATCGTCCTCGGGAGTGGGAAGCGGTTGTTCGGCGACGTGTCGGCGCCGCGCTCCTGGTCGCTCTCCGAGATGAGCTCGGTGGGGGGAGGAATCGTGGTCCTGACCTATCGCTCGGCCGGGTCCACGAACGACGGGGGCGCTGGGTAGCGCGCCGGGCAGATCCGGAAGATCGAGACGCAGACATCTGGAGACGACGAGAGAAGGAGAAGGCCGATGGTGCAGTACCTCTTGAGCGTGGCGATGACCGACGGGGCGCCGCCGCGCTCCCCGGAGGAGATGCAGGCTGCCTACGAGCAGGTCAACCGGTTCAACGCCGAACTGCAGTCGACGGAGAGCTGGGTGTTCGCCGGCGGCCTCATGCCGGCGTCGTCAGCAACGGTCGTTCGCGCCGACGGAGACCGGATCCTGATGACCGACGGGCCGTTCACCGAGTCCAAGGAGCACATCGGCGGTTTCTGGGTCATTGAGGCGCCCGATCTCGATGCGGCCCTTGCCTGGGCGAGCAAGGCCACCCGGGCCTGCATGGAGCCGGTCGAGGTGCGCCCGTTCCAGGAGAATCCGGGGGCCTGATGCCGGACGCGCGGGGCGGGGAGCGCGATGTCGACATCGAGCGGGTCTTCCGTAAGGAGTACGGCCGAGCGGTGTCGGTGCTGGTTCGGACGTTCGGCGACATCGACCTGGCCGAGGAGGGGGTTCAGGATGCGTTCACCGTCGCCGCGGCCCGGTGGCCCGAAGCAGGCCCGCCGCCCAGCCCGGCCGGATGGATCATCACCACGGCGCGGAACCGAATCCTGGACCGCCTGAGGCGCGAAGCCTCGCGGGAGGACCGCCAGGCCCAGGCCGCCCTGCTCCATCAGCGTGCAGACCCGGAGGAGGACCTGGCAGTGCAGGACGACCGCCTCCGGCTGATGTTCACCTGTTGCCATCCGGCTCTGGCGCCCGAGGCCCAGGTCGCGCTCACGCTGCGACTGCTCGGCGGCCTCTCGACCTCCGAGATCGCGCGGGCCTTCGTCGTGCCCGAGACGACCATGGCCCAGCGCATCGTGCGAGCCAAGGCGAAGATCCGGGATGCCGGGATCCCCTACCGGATCCCGAGCAGCGCAGAGCTCCCGGACCGGCTCCGCCCGGTGCTCGCGGTCATCTACCTCGTGTTCAACGAGGGCTACGCCGCCACCTCGGGCGACCAGCTCGGCCGCGAGGACCTGTGTACGGAGGCGATCCGTCTGGGGCGGGTCCTCGCCGCACTGATGCCGGACGAACCCGAGGTGATGGGACTGTTGGCGCTCATGTTGCTGATCGCCGCGCGCCGGCCCGCGCGCGTCGGCGCCGACAGCACGTTGGTCCGGCTCTCCGAGCAGGACCGCACCCTCTGGGATCGCGCGCGGATCGCCGAGGGCCAGGACATCGTGCGGGCCTGCCTGCGGCGGAACATCCCGGGCCCCTACCAGCTGCAGGCCGCCATCAACGCGGTCCATAGCGATGCCGCGAGCGCGCTCGACACGGACTGGCGCCAGATCCTGGCTCTCTATGACCAGCTGGTCGACCTCGACCCGTCCCCGGTCGTCACCCTCAACCGCGCCGTCGCCATTGCCGAGCTCGAGGGCGCCGAGGCGGGGCTCGCCGCCCTCGAAGGCCTGCCCCTCGAGTCGTACTACCTCCTCCACGCGGTCCGGGCAGACCTCCTGCGCCGGCTGGGGCGGCGCACCGAAGCCGCCGCCGAGTACGCCGCCGCCCGCGCGTTGACGGCCAACGGGGCCGAGCAGGCCTTTCTAGAGCGGTCCCGTGACGGTGCAGCCGGCCTGCCGGGTCGATGACAGACTCGGTCCGTCATGAAGGTGCACCTCGTCGACGGGACCTACGAGTTGTTCCGCCACTTCTACGGCGCCCCGCCCCATCGCAACGCCGCCGGGCAGGAGGTAGCGGCCGTGAGGGGGGTGGTCAGCTCGGTGCTCCAACTGCTGAGCGAGGGTGCCACCCACGTGGGTGTCGCCACCGACCATGTCATCGAGTCGTTTCGCAACGAGCTGTGGCCCGGCTACAAGACCGGCGAGGGGGTCGATCCCGAGCTGTGGTCCCAGGCCTGGCCCCTGGAGGAGTCGCTGGCGGCCCTGGGGGTGTTCGTGTGGCCGATGGTCGACGTCGAGGCCGACGACGCGCTGGCCAGCGCGGCGGCCGTCGCGACGGGAGATCCCTTGGTCGAGCAGGTCATCATCTGCACGCCCGACAAGGACCTGGGGCAGTGTGTCGACGGCACACGCGTCGTCCAGCTCGACCGGCGCAAGAACCTGCTGATCGACGAGGACGGCATCGTGGCCAAATTCGGCGTCGCGCCCGCGTCCATCCCCGACTACCTCGCCCTCGTCGGGGACAGCGCCGACGGGTTCCCGGGGTTGCCCGGCTGGGGCGCCAAGTCCGCAGCTACTGTCCTGGCCCGCTGGCGGCACCTCGAGGCCATTCCTTCCGACCCGGCCGACTGGAAGGTCGCCGTGCGGGGAGCGGCCAAGCTCGCCGCGACGCTGCAGGAGCACCACGGCGATGCGGTGCTGTTCAAGGAGTTGGCCACGCTGCGGGTCGATCGTTCGCTGCTGCGTCAGGTTGAGGACCTCCGCTGGCGCGGGCCCACCGATGATTTCGCCCGGGTGTGCGCCGATTTCGACGGTTCCGGCCTCAGCCGTCGGGCCGACGCGCTGGCGGAGTCGCGCTGAGCTCCGATCGGGCCCTCGCGTCCGACCGCACGTGGGCGTAGACTCGGGAACCGGTGATCGCGTTGGCCGCGGAGGCCCATCGTCGTCGTGTCGTCGCCCGCTGGACTGCAGCAGTGGCCGGGGGAGTGATGACGGTGGTCGTCGGCGCGCTCGATGTCAGTGACGCAGGCGCTGCGGACTGCGGTGGTGTCACCGCCACGTCGGGAGAGATCGACTTCTACCACTCGCTCCGCGGGCACTCGGGGACGGAGTGGTCTCTCTTCTTCACCGCACCGCACGGCGGCACGTGGAAGGGAACGGACAAGTCCGGGAGTTTCACGACCAAGGGGAGCACGGGCAGCGTCAACATGGTGCTCAAGCCCCAGATCGGCTCGTCCGGTCACGGCCTCGTCCACGACAAGGGCACATGGAACTGCTCTTGAGCACACCACGCTGCGGGCCGGGGGTCACTTGCTGACCACGGGTTGGCGCGTCCTCCCGCTGGACCACCGCGATCCTCTCGCACCGATGGAGGAGATCGTACGTCTGATCGATCTCGCCGGGACATCGATGGCGGCCGCGTACAGCCGCAGCGATGTCGTCGAGGCGCTCAACGAGCAGCAGCCTGCCGCGGTGGCACTCGCCTCGGGCCAGCTGGTCGGCGTGGCCGTTGCCCGCGTGGCCGGCCGCGACGCACACCTGCTGGCGTTGGCCCTCCACCCGCAGTGGAGGAACCGCGGTATCGGGTCCGCCCTGCTGCGTGAGCTCGACCAGGAAGTCATCCATCACGGCGCACACCGCGTGCTGGCCCTCGTCGAGCCGGGACAGGTCGGCGAGGTCGCCTTTTCGCACCAGGGGTTCGACCGCGTCGACGGCCTGCACCTCTTCGTCCGCGCCGCCTCCATGGTCCCCGAGGAACTGGCCATCGTGGAGCGCTATGGCGGTCACTTCCCGGCGTCGGGGTTGTGGGAGGACATGAAGGGCTTCTCGTCGACGAAGGTGCTCTTGGACCGACGCATCGTCTCGCCGCTGTCCCACTCGGAGTTGGCGGAACGCATCGGGCTGCGCGCCCCGGCCGCCGTCATGCTGTTCGGTCCTCCGGGGACGGGGAAGACGTCCTTCGCCCGTGCCATCGCCTCGAGGCTCTCCTGGGCCTTCGTGGAACTGCATCCCTCCCTCCTGGGCCACGGGACCGAGGCTGCCGCGTCACTGCGCGGCGCGCTGGCCGACCTGGGTCACGTCGACCGGTTGCTCTGTTTCATTGACGAGGCGGACGAAATCGCGTCGGCCCGGGACACTCGGCCGGAGAGCCAGCCCATCGTCAACGAACTGCTCAAGGCCATCCCGATCTTCAAGTCGCGACCCGGCCGCCTGATGGTCATGGCGACGAATTCCATCGCGGCCATCGACCCTGCTCTGCTTCGCCCCGGACGGTTCGATCTCATCATCCCGGTGGGTGCACCCGACCGCGAGGGGCGAAGGGAGCTGGCGGGAGAGTTCCTGGGATCGTGCGACCCCGACGATCTGGCGGAACGCACCGAGGGCTTCACTCCGGCCGACTTCGCACTGGCGGAACAGCGCGCCGCACAACTTGCCTTCGAGCGGGCGCTCGATGGAGGCGACGCCACCGTCACCTCGGCCGATTGTCTCCACGCCGTGTCCCACACCAAGCCGTCCGTCAACAAGGCAGCGGCCGCGGCATTCGACGACGAGGCCACCACGTTCGCCCGGCTCTGACGCCCGGTCGCAGGCCTGCCGTCGGGCTAACCCGTCGCCGCCACGGCCGGCGTCGCTCCGGACACGGTCAGCCGGCGCAGATACAGATCGCGGTTGTTCGGGAAGCCGACGGCCCCGTCCCGCACCTCATGCGCCGAGATAGCTGGCCGACACCGCCTCCTCCATCTCCGCCGGCGATCCCCGGTGGGCGATGACGCCCTGCAGCACGACGGCTGCGTAGTCGGCGATGGGCAGCGCGGTGCGGGCGAACTGTTCCACCAGGAGGATCGACAGGCCTCCGGCCGCCAGCTCACGGACCTTCTCGTAGAGCTGGGTGACCACGATCGGAGCCAGGCCCATGGAGAGCTCGTCGAGCAAGAGGAGCTTCGGGTCGGTGGCGAATGCCCGCGCCAGGGCGAGCATCTGTTGCTCGCCGCCCGACAGTGTGCCGGCCAGCTGCTTGCGCCGGCCGCCCAGCCGAGGGAATTGGGCGTAGGCCACCTCCTCTATCCGGTCCATCGGAACCCCGACCTGCGTGGCCATGAGGAGGTTCTCCCGCACGCTCAGGTTGGGGAACACGCCCCGGCCCTCGGGAACGGTGCAGATTCCGCGGCGGGCTCGGGCGTCCGCGGAGAGGGCGGTCACCGGCGTCCCTTCGAAGCGCAATTCTCCGCCGCTCGGCGCCAGCGTGCCCGCGCAGACGTTGAGCAGCGTGGTCTTGCCTCCACCGTTGGGCCCGAGCAGGGCGACCACCGATCCGGCCGGGACCTCGAGGCTCACCCCGTGTACGACCTCGATGGTGCCGTAGCCGGCCCGGACGTCGCGCAGCTCGAGGACCGGCGGGGGCGTTGCCGAACCGGTTGCCGGCTCGCTCACGGGGTCCCCAGGTAGGCGTTGACGACGGCCGGATCGTTCCGGATCTCGTCGGGCGTCCCGCTGGCGATGATCTCCCCGTAGTCGAGGACGTGAATCAGCGCGCAGGTGCCCATGACGAGCCCGACATCGTGCTCGACCAGGCAGATGGCCAGGTCGCGCTCGTCGACGAGCTGTCCCAGGAGCTGGCCGAAGGCCTCCGTCTCCCGCTCGGTCTGCCCCGAGGCAGGTTCGTCGAGCAGGAGGACCTTGGGCTGGGTCATGAGGGCGCGGGCGACCTCCACCACCCGTGCCCGTCCCGTCGGCAGCTCGCTCACCTCGCGTTCGGCCACGTCGCCCAGGCCGACGAGTGCAATCGTCCGCTCGGTCTCGGCGTTGACGTCGATCCTTCCCCGCCGGCTCCAGGAATTCCGGATCTCGCCCGCCACGCGGATGTTGTCGCGCACGCTGAGCGAGGTGAAGAGCTCGAGGCGCTGGTACGTGCGGGCCAGCCCGCGTCGGGCGCGGGACGCCGGCCCGGCCCTGGTCACGTCGTGCCCCTCGATCCTCACCCGTCCGGACTTCGGCTCGAGGAGCCCGCTGACGATGTTGAACAGCGTGGTCTTGCCGGCTCCGTTGGGGCCGATGAGGCCGGTCACCCCTCCGGCGGCCACCGAGAGCGAGACGTCGCTCAGCACCTGGGCCCCGCCGAAGGCCATGGACACGCCGGAGACTTCAAGAGCGGGCATCAGCCACGTCCCCCGCCGCCGCACTCGCCACGGCCACCGGTACCGCCGCCGGCATCGCGGGTGCCGGCGGAGCGCTGATGTCCTCGGTCCGGAAGGCATCGGGCCGCACCACTCTCCCCAGCGCCGGGAGGGCGAGCGCGATGATCGCCGTGGCCAGCACGAACCACCAGTTGCCCATGACCTTCGTGAGGACGAGGAGGTAGGCACCGACCTCCGCCACCACGCCGAGGGCGAGGACACCCTTGACGTTCCACAGCGGCCGGTAACCGGCCACGATCTGTGGCACCGCTCCGCTGGGGTTGCGGCCCAAACTGACGCCGATGAGAGCCGGGGCCACCAGGGACAAGTTGGCCAGGACGTTCCAGAAGCCCCCGCCCCCGTGGTCCGTGCTCAGGTTCGTGAACGTACTGGTGAGCGCGGTGAAGGCGGTGCCGGCCAGGATCCCGCCCATCAGGGCGCCGGCGACGCTGCCGATGCCCCCGACCACGGTCAACATGACGAGGGCGAGACTGATGAAGATGATGTAGCTGTTGGAGGTGACGCTGCCCGAGGCGGCCGACAGCAGCACACCACCGAGGCCGGCAATGGCCGCAGACAGCATGAAGACCGACAGCTTGAGCTTGACCAGGTTCTGACCCAGGGTGGCGGCGGCGGCCGG
The DNA here is from genome assembly GCA_964457065.1 of uncultured Acidimicrobiaceae bacterium. Taxonomy (GTDB): domain Bacteria; phylum Actinomycetota; class Acidimicrobiia; order Acidimicrobiales; family RAAP-2; genus Bog-473. The sequence continues at coordinate 17,343 of CAYWDQ010000023.1, forward strand.
ACTGTCCTTCATGGCTGTCAGGCGCCTGCCGTAGTTGCTGCGACGGAGGGCGATGAGGCCGATCCCGACCAGGATGAAGACACAGACCGAGGTAGTGAGGAACGTCTTGGTCGAGCTCAGGTCGATCGGTCCGAGCTTCAACGGCGGAATCTGGAGGGTCCCGTCGTCGAAGATCGAGAAGTGCAGGTGGAAGATGGGCAGGACGTGCGGGGCGATATCGGCGAGGATCATGTCGGAGACGAAGACGCCGAAGGCAAGGGTCGCCAGCGCCAGGTAGAGGCCGCGCAGGCGTAGCGCGGGCAACGCGATGAGCCCGCCCACGAGAGCCGTCACCACCAACCCGATGAGCAATCCCCACGGTGTGATCCGCTGCGCCAGGCCCGTGCCGGAGAGTCCCAGGTGGAACACGATGATGGTCGCGATTGCCCCGAAGGAGACGGGGGCCAGGTTGATCTCTCCGGCGTAGCCGGTGAGCAGCGTGAGGGACAGGGCGATGATGCCATAGGTGATGCCGACGGTGAGGGCCGACATGTCGTTGGTCCCCATGATCTGTTCCAGGGCCAGGACGACCAGCAGGAGGATCACGCCCCACGTGACGGCCGACCGCATGGAGGGGACAGCGAAGCGCTCCCTGGTGCGCAGCAGGGTGGCGCCGCGCAAGCGGTCCTGTGGCAACACCACCAGGACGACGAAGAGCACGATCATCGGGAGCGCGATGCGGAAATTCGAGGCCCAGGACCAGCTCGAGGGGAAGTAGCCCAGGACGTAGGTCCCCGCCAGGCCCAGGACGAGCGCACCGCCGAACGTGCGCCAGATGCTCCGTAGCCGCCCGAACATGGCGGCCGCGATGGAGTCGAGCACGAGCAGGGTCAGCACGTGGACGTCGAGGGTGCCGCCGCTGATCGGGGTGATGAGGATGCCGGCCACGGCGGCCAGTGCGCCGCCGAGCGCCCACGAGAAGGCGGCGAGGCGATCCGGGCGCCCTCCGTTGAGCTGCAGCAGGGCCGGATTGTCGACGACGGCCCGCATGGCGACGCCGGTGCGGGTGCTCGTGAAGAGCAGGCGGATGCCCACCGCGATGATCACCGCGCAGCCGAGCGCGATGGCCTCGTGGTCGGTGACGTAGACGCCGAGCACCTTGAACTTCGCCGCATTCCCGAAGAAGAGGTCGTCGGTCCGGGGTACTCCGGGGTTCCAGATCCACTGGGCCAGCGCGATGAGCCCGAGCATGATGCCGATGGTGACCACGATCTTGGTGACGTCGGCCGTCTCGCGCAGCCCCCGCATGATGCCCGCGTAGAGCACCGCGCCGAGCAGGGGCGCCAGCACGACGATCACCGCGAACAGCGCCAGCGGGGCGGGCCAGTTCCACCCGTAGCGGAGCTGCCAGTAGGTGAACGCGGCCAGCATGGCCATGGCGCCCTGGGCAAAATTGAAGATGCCCGAGGTCGTGTAGGTGAGGACCAGTCCCGATGCCGCGATGCCGTAGACCGCGCCGGTCACCAATCCGAGGATGGTGTACGTGAGGAACAGGTGCATGGCGGGAGCTCCTGTTGCTCAGGTCAAAGAGCCGAGGCGCTGGGCACTCACCCCTGGGGTTTGATGACCGAGGACGTCGCGTACTGGGTCGCGTAGCCCTGGGCGTTGAGCGTGGTGCCGATCACGGACCCCGAGTTCGGGACGACGTACTTCGACGAGCAGTCGAACGTCCCCAGCTTCTTCGGGTAGGCCTGCACCCACTTGGTGCCGTCGAGCTTCATCAGCAGGCCGCAATTCGGCGGGATGTTCTTGGACGGGTTCCCCGACGCGTTGAGGCCTCCGCCGGTCCAGTTGGTCACCTTGGCGAGGTGGTTGATCATGCACTGGCGGGTGAGGGTCGATCCGCACGCCTTGGCCTGCGTCGCCCAGAGGAGGAACGAGGACGTGGCCTGCTCCCCGAGCTGCGAGGTGAGGCCGCCGTACTTCTTGACGATCGAGAGGTACTGGGAGACGGCCGGGACCACCTTGGCCGCTTCGAGTGGCTCGTAGGAGATGCGGACGTAGACGTTGTTGGCCAGGCCGTCCGTGTTCCACTGCGCGAAGGCTGCCGTGTAGGCGCCGGAATCCATGACCCAGATCGGGTCGTAGCCGATTTGGCTCTCCGACTCGAAGGCACCGTAGAGGGTCGGCCCCGGGGTGGCGTCGTTGAAGATGACCTGGGCCCCGCAGCTCTGCAGCTTCTGCACGAACGGCGTGTAGTTGGCCTCGCCGTTGTAGTCGATGACCGCCGTGCAGCCTGGGATGAACTTCCAACCGGCCTCCGTGTAGGCCTGCACGGCCTTGGTGGTGGAGGACTGTTGGGTGGAGAGAGTCGAGTCGTAGACGCCGGCATGCGTGGTCTTCGAACCGAAGAGCTTCTCGGCCTGGTAGGCGCTCGACACCGGGCTGGCGTTGGCCGGGTTCGGCGACGCCTGGTACATCTCGTACGCATTGGCCACCGCCGGGGCCACCGTGAAACCAGGGACGGCAGCCAGGTTGCAGCCGAGGCGGGTCTGCTCCGCGACACCATCGAGCGCGAAGCCCTCGCCGACCAGCATGAAGTCCTGCTTGCAGGCCTGGGTCATCACGCTACCGACGTTGGTGACGGCGGCGTCGTAGTAGTCACCGACGATCTTGCGGCCGTTGATGCCCCCCTGCGCGTTGCACCACGCGACCATGTCCTTGACCGCGTCGCCCATCTCCTGATCGAGGCCGGGGAGACCCGAGAAGCCGCGGTCGTCGCCGTAGGCGATGTTGATGGTCGAGTTGGTGACACCCTGGTCCGTGGCTCCGGTGGCGTGCCCCTTGCCGCACGGCGAGGGAAGAGTGCCGAACGTCGTGGTGGAACTCGACGACGATGCGCCGGCCACCCCGGGAGCAACGAGCAGCCCAGCCGCTGCGACGGACACGAGCAGCGCGGCCACCCCCACCGCTCGCATCCCTGCGATCCTCTTCATGTCCAAACCCCCTGTCTGGAAGCCCAACCCCTTTGCGGGCTCTGCTCCGGACACCCGTGGAACCCTAGAACAGGTTCTCGTTCGAGGGGCACACTAGCAATCCGCCGGTCAAAAAGCCCTGCGGGACCTACGGAGAAATCGTGGTGCCGATGTGGTAGCGCTCGGTGTACTCCTTGAACTCCGTGGCCAGCCCGTCGTACGTCCACCCGAAGTCGGCGGGGTCGTAGCGGTGGCGGCCGAAGGCGTCCTGCGGCCGGTGCTCCAGGAACGCCTTCATGCGCCGCTCGTGGAGGCGACCGACCTGCTCGCCAAAGTTGCGGTAGAGCTGGCGGACCGCCTCGAGGGGGTCCGCCATCAGGGCGTCGTAGTGCAGGTGCTGGCACCACCCGACCTCGCACTCCTCGTCGAAGGTCATCGCGGAGTTGAGGGCGAAGGCGCACTTTCGCTTCCACTCCTCGGCCGTGGGCCGGGGGTCGCCGCGGCTGGTCAGGAGGCGCTGACCAGCGTTCGCCAAGCTGGCCAGCGAGGTGACCACCGGTCCCGGGTCCCGGTGGGTCCAGATGATCCTGGCGTCGGGGTAGGCGGTGCGGAGTGCGGCCAGGTTCCAGAGGTGATTGGGTGTCTTGAGGATCCAGCGCTCGGTGGGCAGGCGCGACTGGAGTGTCTGGAGGGCGAGCTTGTGCTGGGCGTAGGCGGGTGCCATGTCGGCTTGCTCCAGCCAGCGGGCGTACGTCGGGACGTGGGCCTGGGTCTCGAGGGCCATCGACCGGACGTCGTACATGAAGAGCGCCACACACTCCTCGGCCAGGGTGGCACCGAACGGGTGCATGGCCTGGAGCGGCGGGTTCAGCTTCATCAGCCCGCGCAGGTCCTTTGCGGTCCGAGCGATCCGGGGATCTTCGGCTGCCTCCTCCAGCGTGACCGGAGGGATGGGGTGCGCCGCCTCCCACTGCAGTAACGGCCGCGCCACGGGGTCGAGGCCGAGGAGCAGCGACAGCACGCTCGTCCCGGTCCGCGGCAGGCCGACGATGACCCATGGGCTCACGATCCGCTCGTCGCGTACTTCGGGGTGATGTAGCGACCACCGGTGCAGCTCAATGCGGTTCGCCAGTGCCGACGCGAGCATCTTGGAGATCAGGAGGCGGCCGAACGTGGTCAGCTCCGCCTGGGCCTCGCAGGCACTGAGGTACACCTCGAGCGGCTCCCGGTACGAGTCGCTCCCGAAGTCGTCCGACCCGGCCGCCTTGGCCGCGGCCGCGATGACGGACGACGGTGCGAGCGACGGGAGCTCACGCCCGAAGCGGGCGAGACCCGCCCCCGCCCAATTGAGCGCGAGGAGCGGTCGGCTGTGCAGCTCCGAGTCGCGCCAGGTGTACTCGGTGGCGCTCATGCGCTGCGGACCTCGACGACGGTGCGTCCCAGCGATCGACGTGCCTCGTGCTCGTCGAGGGCCCTGCCGGCATCCTCCATGGTGACCCGTCGTCCCACGTACGGACGGATGGCACCCTCCGCGGCCAGACGCAGCAGATCGGCGTGGATCTCGTCTGCCACGTCCCGCCCGAACGGGTTGAAGCCGAACCGCCGCATGCCGGGGTCGACCGAGTCGGCCCAGGCGACCATGACGGCGACGATGTCGATGTTCCCGATGCAGGCCATCCGCAGCGGCCTCCCCGTCATGCCGTTGGCGTCGTCGTCGGCGAACCCAACCGCCAGGTAGCGGCCGCCGTGTGCCGTACAGCGCCACGAGCGCTCGACGAAGTCGCCCCCGGTCAGGTCGTAGACCACGTCCGCTCCCGCGTCGTCGGTGGCGACCAGCACCGCCTCGACGAAGTCTTCGGCGGTGTGGTCGATCACCAGGTCGGCTCCGAGTGAGGAGCACAGTGCGCCCTTCTCGGGACCGCCGGCCACCGCGATGACGCGGGCGCCCGCCGCCTTGCCCAACTGGATGCCGGCGGTGCCCAGCCCGCTCGCGGCCGAGTGCACCACCAGGGTCTCACCGGCCGCTAGCCGTCCCCGCTTGAACAGAGCCAGGTGAGAGGTCTGGAACGAGAGCAGGAAGGCAGTGGCCTCGACGTCGTCGAAGCCGGGAGGCGCGTCGAACACCGAGATGGCGTCGGCGATCGCGTACTCGGCGATGCCACCGAGCGCGTTCTTGGTGATGGCCACCACCCGCTGGCCCAGCCACGACTCGGCGCCGTCGCCCACCTCGTCGACCACCCCGCAGACGTCCATCCCCAGGGTGAACGGCGGAGGCGTCGGCACCGACACCAGGTTCCCCCGGCAGCGGTCGATGTCGTTGAAGTTGAACGAGGCCGCGTTGACCTTCACGCGGACTTCCCTCGGGCCGGGCTCGGGTCGTTGAACGGTGCGCACCGCCAGCACCTCCCCGGGTGGCCCGTGGCGGGTCACCTGCAGGGCTTTCATGTCTGCCACGATCTCTCCCCCTTTGCCTTGTCACCGGCCGGTGTGCGACAACGGCACGCCTCGGGACGGGGCGAGGTTACCGCCTGCGATCCGTCCGGATTCCCCTGCGCGACTGACTCCTGCGCGACGATCCACACGGGGGTAGCCTCCCATCGCGTCCTGACCTTGCTCACCGTCATGGCGACCGGGCGGTGAGTGCTCCATCTGCTCCATGTGGGCGGAGGGGGTGTCCGGAGGCCAAACGAGGGAGGCACATATGACTGCACCAGTGACGCCAGGGCTTGACTTCGAGCCTCCGGGCCCGGGTTCGTGGAACCTGGACCCCGTCCACTTTCCGCGCCCGGTGACCCGGTACTTCTCGGAATCGCACCCAGAGCCCTTCCGACGTGGCACCCACGAGTTCATGGCGTTCTGCGGAACGCTCATTGAATCGATGGAGACGCAGTACGTCAACGGGTTCGCCTACCACACGATCCATCCGGTACCGGAGAGCGAGGTCCCGCAGCGCTTCGCTCGGGCGGAGGTGGTGTGGGAGGACAAGGTCTGGCGCGAGCAGCTGCGGGAGTGGGACGACGTGGCGAAGCCCGCCGCGATCAAGGTTCACCGTGAGCTGCAGTCGGTCGAGGTCGGCGATCTCTCCGACGACGGACTGGTCGCCTACCTGACCAGCTGCAAGGAGCACCATTCCCGGATGATGTACCAGCACATGCGCTTTACGGGCTCGGCGATGTTGCCGGTCGGTGATCTGCTCGCGCACGTCGGAACATGGACCAGCGTCCCTCCGTCCGAAGTGCTCGCCATGATGCGCGGGGCGGCCCCGGTCTCGGCCGGCGCCTCGGGTGAGCTCGGGCGCCTCATCGCCGCCATCACCCGGGACACGGCCGCTCGTGCGCTCCTCGACTCGGACGGCGATCCGGCACAGGTGCTGGCGGAATTGCGTGCATTCGGAGGCGACGTGGGCCCAGCCATGTCCGAGTACCTGGACCTCGTGGGCTTCCGGCTTCTCGACGGCTTCGACATCTCGGGGCGCTATGCGCTCGAGCTACCCGACGCCCTGCTGCGCGCGATCCGGTCGTCCGTAGAGGGTGCGGGTGCCGATGCGGGGAACGTCGATGCACTCATCACCGACGTTCGCCTGCAGGTGCCCGAAGAGCACCGTTCACAGTTCGACGACCTTGTTGGGGAAGCGCGCCTCATGTACCGCCTGCGGGACGAACGCGGCGTGTTCAGTGACATCTGGGCTTCGGGCATCATGCGTCGCGCCGTGCTCGGCGCCGGCCGGCGGTTGGAGGGCAGAGGTCTCGTCCACGACCCGGAGCACTTCATCGATGCCAGCTTCGAGGAGATGTGCTCGCTGGTCGCCGGCCAGGGTGGGCCGTCCGCCGACGAACTCGCACAGCGCTTCGTGGACCGCAGCTCGCGAACGGCCAAGGAGGCGCCGGTGTCACTCGGACCGCCGGCTCCACCACCCCCGGACCCGTCCGGACTCCCGCCCGCCATAGCGAGGATCATGCACGCCATGGGAGTCGCACTGGGCGAGCTGTTCGGGAGCTCTGCGGAGCCCCACGAGGAGCACGTCCTGCGCGGCCTGGCCGCCAGCGGCGGTGTCTACGAGGGTCCGGTCCGGCTGATCTCGGGCCCGTCCGAATTCGACCGCATTCAGCAGGGCGACGTGCTCGTGACCGAATCGACCAGTGAGGCGTTCAACATCCTGCTGCCGCTCCTCGGGGCGATCGTCACCGATTCGGGGGGCCTCCTCTCGCACTCAGCGATCGTGGCGCGTGAGTACGGCATTCCCGGCGTGGTGGGGACGCGAGACGCAACCGACCGAATTCCCGATGGCACACGCGTACGGGTCGATGGTGACGCTGGTGCCGTGACGGTCTACACATGACGGAGGTCGTGCCGCTGACGGAGGCGCACGACGAATCGCGGTTCGGCGCGAAGGCGACCGGGCTGGGAGCTGCCGCTCGCTCGGGGTTGCCCATTCCACCCGGTATCGCCCTCTCGGGCTCCATCGTCGACGCAGTGGCCGCCGGGGACGAACCAGCGGTCGCGCAACTCATGGCGGGCGCCCGACCCCTCGTTGGCCCGTTGGCGGTGCGCTCGTCTGCGGTCGACGAGGACGGTGCCGACGCGAGTTTCGCCGGTCAACACCTCACGCTGCTCAATGTACCTTCGGTGGACGACCTCCAAGCGGCGGTGCAGGAGATCTGGTGGTCCGCCAACTCCGATTCGGCGATCACGTACCGCCAGCGGGTGGGACTCTTCACCCAGCCGAGCATCGGCGTCGTGGTCCAATCCCTTCTCAATCCCGATGCCGCCGGCGTGCTCTTCACGCAGAACCCAATCAACGGGGCTGACGAGCGACTCATAGAGGCCAGCTGGGGACTCGGCGAGGTCGTCGTGGCCGGACGCGTGATCCCCGACAGTTTCCGCATGGATCGCGGCGGCACGGTCCACGAGCGCACGCCAGGCGTAAAGAAGATCGCCATTCGTGCCGCCCAGAACGGCGGTACCTTCGAGGAGAGCGTCCAGCCGCACCTGGTCGAGAGCCTCTGTCTCAATGATGATCAGCTGACCGAGCTCCACCTGCTGGCCGGCCGGTGCGAACAGGTTTTCGGGCCGGCACGCGACATCGAGTGGGCGTTCGCTGACGGGCAGTTGTACCTGCTTCAGTGCCGGGCCGTGACCCGGGCGGGGTCGCCGGCCCCACGGGCGACGGCGCCCGCGGTCAACGACCGGCAAGTCGACATCATTGAGCAGGTGCCGCTCTTCGCCACCATGAGCCAACGCGACACGCAGGGCATCGCCGCGCTGTTCAAGGAGCGCCGTTTTGCGGCGGGCGAGACGATCACCAAGGAGGGCACAGGCGCCGCGGCGTTCTTCGTGATCGAGTCAGGCCGAGCCACGGTCTCGGTCGGTGGCCGGACACGAGCGACGCTGTCGGAAGGCGACTACTTCGGGGAGATCGCGCTGATCGACGAGGGGGCACGGTCGGCGACCGTCACCGCGGATTCTGACCTCGTCTGCTACGGCCTCACCTATTGGGAGTTTCGACCGCTGGTGCAACAGAACGCGACCATCGCCTGGAACCTGCTGCAGACGTTGGCCAAACGGCTGCGCTCGGCCCAGGACGAGCGTGAGGACCCGCTCTAGCTCGTTCCGCGAGAGATCTGAGACTTCCTGCGAGGCCGTCACGCGCGTTGAGGTGCTTGCTCGACCTCAACCCGTAATGAAGTCCCTCACGATGGGAAAGAAGTGGTCAGGCTCGGCGAGCTGAATGAAATGGCTTGAATCGTCGAAGATCCTCAGCGTCACGTCGGGCCCAGGGAGGGACTCGACGATCTCCTCGGCGGCGGCGACCGGCGTGATTGGATCCTTGCGACCGGCGAGGACCAGCACCGGTGCCCGAACCGCGCTCAGGCCGGGGCGCAGGTCCATATCCATCTCGCCGTCGAAGCCGACCAGGAGGTCGAGGTTCAGCACACACCGCGCCATGGAGTCCGTCAGTGGCTCCGAGTGGTAAAGCGGAATGCAGTGCTCAAGGTACTGCATCATGCTCTCGTTGTCATGGGTGGTCCAGAAGGTGCGTGCAGCCTCGGCGGCCATGGGTCCTCCGAGGGCGGAGAAAGCAGCGACGATGCGCTCGACATCGAGGTGCGCCGCGGTGGATTGCAGGATCACCTTGGCCGCATGTCCGGGATGGCGGACCGCATAGGCCATCGCGACGAATCCCCCGAATGACCACCCCAGCACGATGGGTGTCTCAATTTCCAGCGCGTCACAGAATCCCTTGACGTCGTCGGCCCAGGTGTCGAGGTTCCAGGTGCTGGGGTCTCCCCGATCGCTGCGACCGTTCCCCCTGTGGTCGAGGTAGACGAGCTGCGCAACGTCGGAGAGTTGCGAGTAATCGGGTTTGAAATTCGAATGGTCGAAGCCCGGGCCGCCGTGGAGCAGCAACACAGTCGGCCTTTCCCACATGGAAGCGCGGTCAGGGACGAGCTTGGGCCCTTCGACGTCGAAGAACAGGGTTGTGTCGTCGACCCGGACGCGCATGGCTGCACCATTCCACCACGTGACCGAATGTTCCGGGCGGAGGGAGTGGGATTCGAACCCACGGAGGCTCGCACCTCGCAGCTTTTCAAGAGCTGTGCATTCGTCCGCTCTGCCATCCCTCCCGTGGGGCCCATGGTAGGGGGAATATCACCATGTGATGGGTGGTGCCACCCTTGCGAGGAGGACCCTGCGCTCTTAGCTTTCCTGGTAGGCGAACCGGAGGGTCCGCACACGGGTGGTATGAGGACTCGGATTCGACGGCGGTCGCGGTGGGTGGATGGATCTCGTGAATGCACGCACCGGCCCTGCCGGCCTGTGGCACCGGACAGTGAATCCAGTGGCACCGGACAGCGAATGAGGGAAGGACGTGGATGCGCTCCGATTGATCTTCCGGGCCGAGCTGCGCCGCCGCTGGCGATCGTGGCTGGCGTTGGCGATCCTCATCGCGGTCGTCGGAGGCGTTGTCATGGCCGCCGCCGCCGCCGGCAGGCGGACGGCGACCGCCTTCCCCGCCTTCGTCCGGACCCACGGCTACGACTTCGTCGTCTTCAACGGGTCGCCGCTCCCGCAGCTCGCCCGGTATCCCGCTATCGCCTCCATCACGACGGCACCGGTCGCCTATAACGGCCAGCCCGCATGCGCCTGCACGCACCCGATCGACAACAACAACTTCAACGTCGTGTACGTGCCGCCCAAGGAGATGTCCCGGACCGTCAACCTCGTCGCCGGCAGGATGCCCGACCCGTCGTCGCCCGACGAGGTGCTGGCCTCCTTCAACCTGCAGCGGGACAACGGCGTCGGCATCGGGACCGTCCTGCGGATGAGGATGTATGCGGCCTCCCAATCGGAGGCCGTCAACAACGCCACTGGCGCGGGTCCGCCGCCGACGGGCCCGATGGTTTCGTTCCACGTCGTCGGCATGGAAGCGGCCGTCGACGAGTTCCAGGCCGGGACCACCCCGCTGTACGACATCTACACGACACCGGCCTTCGCCCACTCCGTGCTGCCCAGGACGACGTCGGGATTCCTCTACCTCGTGAAGCTGCGCCACGGGGCCGCCGACGTCGACGCCTTCAAGACCTACGCCAAGTCACTCGGCATCGGCGATTTCACCGACCTGAGCACCCCCGAGGTGCTGTTGGCCGACTCCATCCATCCGCAGGCGGTCGGCTGGTGGCTGCTGGCCGCGCTGGCGGCGCTGGCCGGGGCGGCCGTCGTCGGGCAGGCGCTGAGCCGGACCCGCCGGGTGGAGAGCGACGAGTTCCCCATCCTCCAGGCGCTCGGGCTCGGCCGGAGCGGCCTGGTGGCGCTGGGCATGGCATCGACCCTGCTCGTCGGCCTGGTCGGCGCCGCCGGAGCGTTGGCCCTCGCCTTCGCCCTCTCCTCGCTCGCGCCCGTTGGCGACGCTCGCCTCGCCGAGCCGTCAACGGGCTTCCGTTTCGACGGACCCGTCCTTCTGCTGGGCGCGCTGGCCACCGTGGGGGTCGTGCTCGCCCTGGGGGTGTGGCCGTCGCTGCGAGCCGCTCGTGGTCGAGCGGACGCAGTCCGTTCCCGCCCGTCGGCCGTCGTGCGGTTCGTGGGCGCGGCGGGTGCGCCGCCGACCATGGTGGTCGGGGTGCGCAACGCGCTCGAACGCGGGCGCGGCGCCGCCTCCGCACCGGTCGCCACCGCGCTCCTGGGCGCGGCGCTCGCCGTGGCTGCGCTGTGCGGTACCGCCGTCTTCGGGTCGAGCCTGGCGCATCTCGACGCCACGCCGTCACTCTTCGGCGATACCTACCAGGTGATCATCTACGGAACACCGAGCACATCGAGCACGGCGAGCCCTCAAGCCGACCAGCGTCAGGTGATCAGGGGGCTCGAACGCCACAAGGGAATCGACCGCATCACGGTGGCCACGGGCGCACCCCTCTCCATCGACGGTGTAGCCGTACAGGGGGCCGTGTACGGCGCCGTCCGCGGCCCACCTCTTCTGGTGGCGATCGCCGGTCGGCTTCCTGCCCGCCCCGGCGAGATCGCGTTGGGGTCGTCCACCATGCGCCTCGTCGGTACCCACGCGGGCGACGTCGTGCCGGTGCGGTTCGCGTCGCCCGCCGGCCACGCGCGCACCGTGCCGTTCCGGGTCGTGGGGACCGCCGCGCTCCCGACCGGCGTCGGCGACGGAGAGGTCGGGCTGGGCACGGGTGCGCTACTGACCCTCGGCGGGTACGAGCAGGCGGCGTGTCCGCAAGGCCCGGCCAACAAGAAGTGCGTCGGGTCGATCCTGGCGAACACCGCCGTGCTGGCCAGTGCCACGCAGAGCGGTTCGGGGCACGTGGCGATCGAACACATCATCTCCACCGGTCAGAACTACGTCGGGACACCCTTCACGCCGACGACGCTCGTGAATTTCGGCGAGGCGGTCGACTTCCCACTGATCCTCGGGCTCATCCTGGCGATCTTCGGCGCCGCCACTCTCACCCACCTGCTCGTCGTGAGCGTAGGTCGGCGGCGCCGGGAGATGGGCCTGCTCAAGGCGCTCGGGTTCGTGAGTCGCCAGGTGGGTGCGACGGTGTACTGGCAGGCGACGACGGTCACGCTGGTGGGCCTCGTCGTCGGAATCCCGGTCGGCGTGGCGCTCGGTCGGGTGGTCTGGAGGGCCTTCGCCCTCAACGTCGGCGTCGTGCCTGACCCGGTCGTCGATCTCTGGGTCATCGTGGCCCTGGGCGCGGCGGTCCTGGTGGGAGCTTTCGTGCTGGCCATCGGCCCCGCGCTGGCGGCGGCGCGTGCGGGGCCCGCCCGGCTGCTGCGAGTGGAGTAACCGGGCGGCGCGGGCTCAGTGCCGCAGCCACTCGGCGAGTTCCACCACCACACCCGGCCCGTCGAGGAACACGAGGCGCCGGTCGTGGAAGTCCATCACGTCGTTGCGTGGTGAGATCCCGTGCTGGGACAGGTGCGCCAGCATGCCGTCGAGGTCGCTCACCCGGAAGCAGACGTGGTTGAAGCCAGTGCGCGCCAACGATCCGGCGTCCGCGTCGACGCCCGCGACGGGGTGATGGAACCGGAGCAGCTGGACCTCCTGGTGCACCGGTGCGCCCTCCAGCACGAGGGTCACGTGGTCGGCCTCCCACCCCGGGATCCCCATGTAGCGCGCGATCTCCTCGCCCGAGGCCACCACGGCGATGCGCTCGACGAAGCCGAGGAGCCCGAAGAAGCTCCTGGCGTTGTCCAGATCGGTCACGACCACGGTCATGTGGTCGAAGCCCTCGTTGTGGCCCGACACCCCGCTACCCCTTCGCGGCCTGGTCCCGGGCGTCTCGGGCGCGGCTGTGCAGACGCCCGCGCGTCGCCTGGTCCAGGATCACCTTGCGGAGGCGTACCACCTTCGGTGTGACCTCGACGCACTCGTCCTCCGCGATGAACTCCAGCGCGTGCTCCAGGGAGAATTGCATCGCCGGGGTCAGCCGCGCGAACTCCTCGGCCGTGGAGGACCGCATGTTGGTGAGCTTCTTCTCCTTCGTCGGGTTGACGTCCATCTCCTCCGCCCGGGCGTTCTCCCCGACGATCATCCCCTCGTAGACCTCTTCTGTCGGCCCGACGATCAGCGTGCCGCGCTCTTGCAGGTTCATCAGAGCGAACGTCGTCGTGACCCCCCGGCGGTCGGCCACCATGGAGCCGTTGCGCCGCGTGCGCAGCTCGCCGTGCCACGGCTCCCACCCGTCGAACACGTGGTGGAGGATGCCGGTCCCGCGGGTCTCGGTCAGGAACTCGGTGCGGAAGCCGATCAGGCCGCGGGCGGGCACGCGGTAGTCGAGCCGCACCCAGCCCGTCCCGTGGTTCACGATCTCGACCATCGATCCCTTGCGCAGG